>JAIEPM010000579.1 GCA_019748395.1 Candidatus Obscuribacterales bacterium | reverse complement strand
AGGCTTCGGCAATCGCGGTTTTGGCGGTCGCGGCGATCATTTTGGAAACTATTCGCACTTTAACCACTACGGACACTGGGGCAGTTATGGTCACTGGGGTCACTACGGTTGGGCTCGCCCGTGGCACGCCTGGGGTTACGGCGGCTGGGGCGGCTGGGGTGGCTGGGGCGGTTGGTCTGTTCCGATATATGCAGGCGGCGGCGGCTTTCTGAATGTCAATCTCGGCTCCAACAATAATGCCGGTAACAATAACAACAACGACAACAGCAGCAACACTTACAACAATGACCAATCGGTAGATGAAGAAGGCAACACCTACCCGGCTCGCAAATACAGATATGCGGACAACCAGAACTACGATGACAGCCAGCTAGCCGATAACAGCCAGGGCAGCAGTTCCATCAACGAAGCCAATGCCGACTATCGCCTTGGACCGGACACGGACATTTTGCCGAATGGTCAAATTGCCATTCAGCTAACCGACAAGTCCTACTTGCTTGTAACTCCGGCTCAAACTCTGGTTATGGATCAAAGCAGCGGCAAAGCAGTTATGGCTCTGCAAAATGATCCGTCTCTTGTATGGAACCTGAACAATGAAATCAAACGCCAGCAAACAGGACTTTCATCAGCAGCCGATTCACGTCAGGCAACGATGAACTGGTCCAACAACGCCGGCTTCCAGCAACAAGATGATGAGCAAACTGAAACCCAAAATATTCAGGGCGCTGTAGATCGTCTTGCTAAAGCTCAGCAAAATCTTCCTCCTGTTCCAGATCAGCAACCAGCGCAAATGCAAGCACCGCTGCCCGGAGCAATTGAAGTTTTCGCTTCAACCTGGATGACACCGGATGGTCGTTATCTGATCATTAAAAGACCGGACGGATCAACAGCCTATCTCGACGGGCGCAACTGGTACAGCGACATGGGAGTTACGGCAATCAAAAAGCCTTACCCGGCCGCTTTCAAGCTGATTGCTCAGTCATACTTGAATAATCTGGTCAATGATTCTTCAAAAGAAGAAGCAGGTTTGCAACAAGACCAGCAAGACATTGCCGAGCGCCTGCAAACCTTGCAGCAGGAATTACAGCAGTATACCGCTGATCCAAATGCCGACCCCAACGAGCTTGTTAATTTCGGCTCCAATCAGATTCCACGACAAAATGCGATTCGCCGTACCCGCAACATGATCGCCCGCACGCAAAGGCGCATGGATACCCTGCAAAAACAGCTAAATTCCATTCCGCAAGAAAATGCATGTGCCAGCAAAACACTGGCAATGCTGCAAAGCTAGTCCAATGAATCAAGATCTGACTATCCATGAATCTGCTATTTTGGACCCCCTCAGCAATGAGGGGGCCGAGTGGGAAGCGCTCGTCGCCGACAACTCATGCAGCGGCTTCATGCAAAGCTTGCATTGGGGACGTTTCAAGGAAGCTTGCCAGCAAACCGTGATTCAACTAATAATTCGCAAATCAGGCAAACAAATTGCCGGAGTCTTGCTTTATACCTGCCCTGACGACAAGAAGCCGACAATAATGCTGTCGCCGTATGGACCGGTGCTTCCTTATGAAGATCCGCTTCTTGCATCAAAATGCTTGCGTCTTTTAATTGAAAAATCGGAAGAGATTGCCGCAAGATTGAACGTTCTGAGTTGGCGTATCGAGCCGCGCATCGAAGGAACAGGTCCGAAACTTCTGCAAGAATTCGCCGGTGGACCTGTAAATCTTGTACCGGCAGAGACTCTCTATCTTGATCTAAGCAAATCAGAAGAAGAGTTGCTCAGTGAAATGAAAGCGAAATGCCGCTATAACATTTTTCTGGCCGAGCGCCGCGGCGTGACGGTCAAAGAGGAAAGCGGAGCAGAAGCAGCAAAGATACTTTATGAGCTGCTCGAAGAGGCAGCGGACCGAGATGACTTTTATCTTGAGCATCAAAGCTTTTTTGATGCCTTAATCAACAACTTAATGCCGAGCGGCATGCTCAAGCTCTTGATCGCAGAGCATGAGGGCAGCCGACTTGGAGTTCTGGTATTAATAATTCATGGTCGCAAAGCAACTTACTTATATGGCGGGATCAGCAACCTGAAAAGAAATCTCATGCCAGGCTACGCTTTGCAATGGGAAGCGATCAAAACAGCCAAGGCAGCAGCTTGCTTAAGTTACGACTTCTACGGTTATGATCAGTTCCAATCACCGGCCCATTCCTACGCTCGCTTCTCCCGCTTCAAAAGCGGATTCGGCGGCAGAGCCGTGCGCTTTATCGGCGCCCAAGACTATATTTTCATGGATAAACTTGTCGATAACATTATCGAATTTTTCAAAGACATCCCTCAAAAAACGCTGCAGGAAAGCAGCAGCATTTAATTTCAATTCAAGGTAACAATTATGGAAGACAAAGATCTGCGCTTGTGGAAAAGTAAAATGGCAGTGGGTCGCATGTCTTACGATCTCGGACTATATCCGCAGGCGGTGCATCATTTCCGCACTGCACTTTCATTGTTTGAAGCCAAACATATCCCGCAAGAGCTGCTCAGTCGAAACCTGGTAGATCTTGCAAAAGCTCTCGGTTCAATGGGTCATTTTGACGAAGGCGAAGAATTGCTGAACAAAGCCATTCGCCTTGACACAGAAGACTGTGTCAGCAGCGCCGAAATTATTGAAGACTACCATCAGCTCAGCCTCCTATTTTGGCGCGCCAATAAACAAGGAGCTGCCGAAGATGCGATTGCTCAAGCGATGAAACTGATGTCCGAGAGCAAAGAAAGCATTCCAGACGAGCTCATCGCCAAGTTGAAAAAACACAAAGCAGTTCTTTCTGTTTTGAACAAAGATTATCGCAATGCAGAAAAGCTCATTGATGATGCAATATTGTTTATTGCAAGCAGCCCTGTAATGGGAAAGTTTTCTCCCCTTTACGGCGACTGTTTGATGGTAAAACTGATGATGTACATGGAAACAGAACGATTTGAAGAAGCTCTTGCCCTGTATCCCGAAGCCCTGAAGATACTCGATGTCAGTCGAGGAGAAACTCACGTAAAAACCATCGCCTTCATCGAAGCAATTGAGCATCTATCAGAAGAGAAGGGCTTGCACGAAGAAGCCGCAACTTTGAAGAAAGAACTAGCTCGCCTTAAAGAGATGTCGCGAAAGAAAGGGGTAGATTAGAAGCTCCCTGCATTGAGTTGGGCCAGCTTAATAGAGCCATCGAACGACCAATCAACTTGAAGCTTTGTCTATTAGCCAGACAGGCGGGCGCAACAATCGAGCTATCCGTGTACATCAAAAGTTCAAGGCGATCATCACTGCTTGCAGCAGGCGGCAGATGGAAATTAATATCATCGTGATGAGCATTCAAGAGCAACAAGAAGTTGTTATCTGTTATTCGCTCACCATGCTCGTTCATTTCATCGATATGCCCGTTGAGCACGACACCGAGACAGCGAACGAATCCGGCGTTCCAGTCCTTATCCTGCATGAGATTACCGGACGGATTCAACCAGTAAATGTCTTTGAACTCGGTTCCTCGAATTTCACGGCCGTGGAAAAAGCGCCTTCGATGAAGAACCGGATGCTTTTGTCTTAAAGCAATTACCGAGCAAACGAAGCGGAAGAATTCCAGTTTTTCATCGTCAAGTTCCCAATCCAACCAGCTAATTGGACTGTCCTGACAATAAGCGTTGTTGTTTCCCTGCTGTGAATTGCCGAACTCATCTCCCGAATAAATCATCGGCACGCCCTGCGAAAGCAGAACCGTAGCCATGAGATTTCGTCGTTGCCTCGCTCTTAAAGCATGAATTTCCTTATTATCGCTTGGTCCCTCAATTCCGCAATTCCAACTGTAGTTGTCGTTGGCTCCATCTCTGTTGTTCTCGCCGTTTGCTTCATTGTGCTTGTCGTTGTAGCTGACAAGATCTTGCAAAGTAAAGCCGTCATGGCAGGTGACAAAGTTGATACTGGCATATGGTCTTCGTCCGCTATATTCATAAAGATCGCTTGAACCTGTAAGACGGGTCGCGAATTCACTTACCGTGCCGCCGTCACCTTTCCAGAAACGGCGAACATTGTCTCTGTACTTTCCATTCCACTCAGCCCAGCCCACAGGAAACTGGCCGACCTGATAGCCGCCCGGTCCTACATCCCACGGTTCGGCAATTAGTTTTACCTTGGACAAAACCGGGTCCTGGTGAATGATGTCGAAAAATGCGGACAGTTGATCTACGTCATGAAGTTCTCGAGCCAATGCACTTGCAAGGTCGAAACGGAAGCCGTCGATATGCATTTCCGTAACCCAGTAGCGCAAGCTGTCCATAATCAGCTGCAAAACACGCGGATGCTGCATATTGAGCGTATTGCCGCAGCCGGTAAAGTCAGAGTAATAGCGTTTTTCTTTAGCATCAAGCCTGTAATAACAAGCATTGTCAATGCCTTTTAGCGAAACGGTAGGTCCAAGTTCATTGCCTTCGGCCGTGTGGTTGTACACCACATCCAGTATCACTTCCAGACCGTTGGCATGGAGAGTGCGCACCATCGATTTGAATTCTTGAATTGCAAAATAAGGAAGCGAGTTTGAGCTGTATCTCAAATCGGGCGCAAAATAAGCAATTGTGTTATAGCCCCAGAAGTTTGAGAGCCCCCGCTTAACCAGGTTATGTTCATCGAGATGATGATGCACAGGCATCAATTCGACTGCCGTGACACCAAGATTCTTCAAGTGACTGATTGCAGCTTCTGTCGCAAGTCCTGCGTAAGTGCCGCGCAAGGGCTCGGGAACTCCAGGCATCAGTTTAGTAAATCCGCGCACATGCAATTCGTAAATTACAGTTTTATGGAATGGAATTTTGAGCAGCTGATCATTGCCCCAGGTAAAGGCTGTATCAATTACTTGCGCCAGTGGTGCGTAAGGAGCGCTGTCTCGTTCGTCAAAAGACAAATCAAGCTTTGGATCTTTGATTTTATATCCATATAAAGCATCGTTCCATTTGAGATCGCGCCCGATTGCTTTTGCATACGGATCAAGAAGCAGCTTATTGCCGTTAAAGCGCAAGCCTTCTTTCGGCTGGTAACGACCATAAACTCTATAACCATATAACTGACCGGGTTTTATATCCGGGAAATATCCGTGCCAGACTCTATCTGTCTGCTCAGGAAGCGGGATGCGTTGAGATTCATAGGGTTGCTCGGCAGAATCAAATAAGCAAAGTTCCACTCTGTCTGCATTTTCGGAGAAGAGGGCGAAGTTGACACCACGACCATCCCATGTGGCTCCTAGAGGATATGGCAGACCAGGCCAAACGCGCATCAGTTAAATTCACACAGCCGACGAGCTGATCATACATCAATATTTGCACGATGGAGCCCACTGACAGGGCGAAGGTTACGCGAGGGAAAGCTTAAAGCGGATTTATCTATTAACGCCTTGACGGAAGTAGACGACCGGTCTAATATAATTACACCACTAGACGACCGGTCTATTCGCCGAGAGGACAAAGAAATGAACGGACTACCAATTGCAATGCAAGCCAATCAGGACAATGAAGCCAGCTATGAACTGGCACTATTGGTAGAGATCGCCGAATCAGTTCTGGACTTCGGCAGCGGCATGCTAGCCAGATTCAAAAAGAACCAAGCCAAGCTCAGCGAAAAGCAGAAGCTGCTCCTCGCCCAAAATCCGTTAACAGCTGCCGAGATCCTGCTACAGCTCAGCAGCGACCAGAGCAGCGAAGTCAGAAACGCTGTTCTCCAGAACCCGGCAAGCCCTTCCCAGGTCATCAAAAAACTGGCTGCCGACAAGGACGCATTCATCCGGGCTGAAGCCAGAATGATGATTTCGCTGGCAGCCTGATAAAATCCCACAAGCGACACATTGGAGGTCACATGAAAGCACTCGTAGCCACTAAATTCGGCGACACAGATGTACTCAAACTCGAAGAGGTCGAGAAACCGCAACTCGGCGCCGACGACCTGCTTATAGAAGTTCACGCCACGGCAATGAACCCTGTCGACACTAAAGCACGCAAGCACGGCTTAGGCGGGCTTCGCGTTCCTCCATTCGTCCTTGGTTTTGATGTTAGCGGCGTAGTGCGCGAAAGCGGCAGCAATGCCGCAGCCCATTTCAAAGTGGGTGATGAAGTTTTCGGACTGGTTTCACTATTCAGAAACGGTGCAAACGCAGAATTCGTAGCCGCAGACTACAGAACCATGGCAAAGAAACCGGCATCCGTAAGCCACATCCAGGCAGCAGCCCTGCCGATTGCCTTGCTGACAGCCTGGGACGGTATCTACGATAGACTGCAAGTTAAGAGCGGCGAAACCGTTCTTATTCATGCAGGCGGCGGCGGCGTAGGACATATTGCGATTCAGCTTGCCAAACTCAAGGGTGCAAAAGTAATCACAACCGCCAGTTCCAACGCATCCATCGAGCTTGTCAAATCACTTGGCGCAGACATCGTTATCAACCACAAGCAAGAAGACTTCGCCAAAAAGGTACTCGAGCTCACTAACAATAACGGTGTCGAAGCCATCTTCGATTGCGTAGGCGGACCGGTCTTTGCAAAATCGCTCGATTGCATCGCCCCGGGTGGACGCATTGCCACCATAGTTGAAGGCAGCGACGCCAACCCCAGCGAAAAGCTATTCTTCAAGAATGCAAGTTTGCACTACGTTTTCATCGGCGCACCACTTATGTATAACCTGCACCCGGAGCTGCAAGGCAAAGTTCTAAGCGAAGCAGCCAAACTCGCCGAGCAGGGCAAGCTGAAAGCACATGTCAGCCAGGTTCTAACACTTGAGCAACTCGCAGAAGCGCATAAGCTGCAAGAATCCGGAACCGTCACCGGCAAGATAGGCATAAAAGTGCTGAACAACTGAGCACTTTCAAGAAGAATTCCGGGAGCTCTCCATAGCTCCTCAAAGAATCTCAAGCAATAGAAGTCGGCAGTCTCCAGGGATTTGCCGACTTTTCATTTTGATAAACAGATTCGACCCCGACTTAGTTTTGTTGGATGCGGCAGCGGACGCGAAAGCGAAGCAAATAAATGAAATATTTGATGCGACTATTCAGTCCAGCTTTTCTTTAGCGTCTCAAGCTCCAATCTCAGCCATTCTACAGATTGGTAGCGATCGCTGAGCTCAAAGGCAGTTGCTCGCTTGACGATTTCACACAACTGTTCAGAAATATCATCTCTGCAAGCCCGCAGATCTGATTGGCTTATCGGCTTTGGATCCGCTCCCGTCAGCAGAAAATAAATCGTTGCACCTAAAGCATATATATCACTCTGAGGACAGGCTTCATCTCGAAATTGCTCCGGTGGAGAATAACTATGTTTGCCCATCGTGTTGCTCGTTCGGTTGCTTTTCTTCCCTGAAGACAGGCTGAAATCTATAACGGTAACCCCCTTCTCATCGCTAAACATCAAATTATCCGGAGAAATGTCCCGATGAACAACGGGCGGATTATGCCCGTGAAGATATTGCAGGACCTCACTGACTTGCAGCGCTATATCGACAACCTGCTCTTCGCTGAAGGCGGCTCCACCTGATTTAACCCAATCACGAAGAGACATACCGTCAATTTTTTCAAGCTCAATATAAAGTCTTCTATTTTCTGCAAAGAAAGAGTGCATTTTCACAATGCGCGGATGCAGTAGTTCAGAAAGCAATGTAGCTTCCGATTCGAATTCGCCGGCTGATTCCAGCAACGCACCAAAAGCATCCGCTGTGGAAAGAATGAACTCCTTAAGAATTACCTGCCCGCCGTCTGAGCTGTCGGCCAAATAAATGTTCGCCTGACCGCCGGACGAAAAGCGTTGACGCACTGTCAATCTACCTTTCTTTCTCTTTGTTCCGGGTAAAAGTGTTCCGGCATCTTTGACTTGCATATTGTCAGTGAGAAGCTCAAACCAAAGCTCTGTATACCCGGGCTCTTGCAACGATTTACTGCCGAGTATCTGCTCCTGCACGACATCATCCAGCATCACATGCGGTGCCCAGTGTTTAGTTGCCCAGAACAATCTCTGACGCTCCTCTGCATCGAGATCTCCAAGATTTACGCAAATTGTTCTGCCTGAGTTAATTCTTGAGCCCGTGACTCCCTCCTTCCATTCCGAAGTAGTAAAGTACACGACGTCTGGCTTCTTCTGCGTCTTAATTATTCCATCGACAAACAAAGCGACCTTGTTGAGCAGGCGATAAATAAGTGAATTTCTTGGAAATGCCTTTGTCGGCAAAGGATAAAACGGTGTCCGCATCTGACTTGAACGAAGAGCGACCACTTCTTGCCAAGGCAGAGATACGGGGCCCGCTCCAGGATTGTTCAAAGTAAGCACTTGAGTAAGCCACGAGTGACTTCTTCTGCGAATTCCCCAGGAGTTAAACTCTATAGTTTCTTCATTACCGAGAAAATTAAGCGGGAAGCTGAACCAACAGCGGAAGAACAGAACTGACAAGCAACTTGCAAGACTGGACAAATACAAACCGTAAACCAGAAAAACTTTGCCGAAAGCAGGATCTTGCGAAGGGAAGCCAAGCTTAGCATCGATACCCAAGTGCAGGTAAATGAAATAAGTCAACAATGCGGGAAGACCGGCAGCAAACAAGCCAATTGAAGTCATGGCGAAGGCAGGCGAATGAATAAAATTCGACTCCTCTTCCTCTTGAAAGTGGCGCTTGTTGTGAACAATATGAACCTCTTCCGCGGAAGTTTTAGATTGACACTTTGGTACCGCTTTGTTGAGGCGAAAAATCCAATGAATATAGATCCAAGCCAGGGCAAACGGAATGCAGAAAAAGTAAAGAGAGCAAAGTATGAAAGGCCGCACCTGCTGCATACCATCACGCAAATCACAAAAGAACGTTGACTTTAAGCACCTTTCACCCAGCAACTTTTTCAATCGCGCCTGCTTGTTAGAATCAAGCTGATTGTAGATCGCCTCGCAGAACCACCAAATGCAAATTACAGGAACCCAAGCCAGGAGTAATTTGGGAATCAGCAGTAAAGATAGAAGAAGAGTCAAGGGAAGCGCGTGATCAATAAACTCCTGCTTAATGATTGGAATGAACTTCTTAAAGTCAATTCGACGAACCACCTTCATTTTGCCTGGGCAGTTCGCAGTCATGAAAAATTCCGATAACTTTCCATCTGAGCCTGACTGATTAATCATTTCAATTCCTGCTTCTCCACATGAAAAAGCTCAACACATTCACCGGACTCCTCTGAATTCGACATTTCGTTTTTTTTCTCAGATCTATTGGAAATGCCGACTCTCAATTCCTCGCGCACAGGAATCTGATTAAGAACTTCCTTCAAATTGCCCACGAACTCTTTTATCGGAGCTTCTTGCACAGCCAGAAGCCGCTCCTTAAGTTCTCGAAAGGACTGCGGACGAAGTTCCGCAGAAAATTCCGTACATGATTCAATCAACGCATTCAGCTCCGGTGTTAAAAGAGCCTTCTCAGCCGGTACAGATGCTGTCAGGGCTTGCGGATCGTCCCCCGTCAACAGGTAATGCAGAGTGCAAGCGAAACTATAGATATCACTGGCAACACTTGCATGGCCACGCAACTGCTCCGGCGGCACATAGCACTGCTTTCCTATAATCGTACCTGTGATTCCTTCAAGAAACTGACGGGCAGCGCCAAAATCTATAATCTTTATCTTGCCTTCATCAGTCACGATTATATTATCGGGCGTAAGATCTCTGTGCAAAATCGGAGGGTCATTTTCATGCAGATTAATCATAATCTGGCACAACTGCAATGCCCAGTCTATAACAGTAGATTCTTCCTGCGGTCCATGTTGCTCGACCAGGCTCCGTAGATCGCTTCCCTGACTATGCTCAAGCAGAAGATATATGGATTCATCCTTATGAAAAACCGAGAGTACCTGAGCAATTGCCGAATGCTTTATTTTAGAGAGCGCAGTGTACTCCCGCTCGAAGCACTGTTTCAAAGCTCTGCACTCTTCATTATCCTCAGGAAGGAAAAATTGCTTTGCAATCAGAAGCGAACCGTTCTCAGATCTACATAAATAGACGCAAGAGAGGGGGCGAGAAGCCAACTGCCGAACCACACGTGTTTCGCCATCCGGCAACCACTCTCCTGGAGCAAATGGCACAAAAATCGTCGACTGAAACTTCTGAACTCCAAAAGAATCGGCAGCATCGGCTCGTTCGAGATAAGGCGATTGAGCTTCGGCTCTGTGCGCTACCAGCTCAGCGCTCAATATGCAACTGGGAGAATTCTCATCGATAGCGACAAGAAACCGCTCGAGATCAGCTGGACTAAGCTGCTCCGCATCTAAAACAACCTTTCCGCCGCTGTGGAATTTTATGGAGATAATCCTCCGGATTGACTTTCCCTGCCCGGAGCTTTGAAGGCTCAGCTGGGAAAAATCCGACCATAATCGCAAGGGTTGAGATTTCGCCCCCGCGAAAGTTCCGACAGGAAAGAGAACTCCCTCTTCATACAAAGCCAAGCGACGACGCCGGCGATACGGAAGGAAAACAGCACTCATCACGGCAAGCGGGACTGTCCCGTAGAGTGCAAGAACTGAAGCACAAAAAATCCTCAGTTTCGGATCTTCGGCGGCACCTAGAAATTTCTTGCTGCTCATTCTTGCACCGCTATGTCTAGGCCAGACTGTCTTAGGTAGATTCTTGTACTTATTGACTCGTTTGGCTATGTTCAAAGAAGCCTCGTCGTGATACAGCGCCAACTCCCGTCTTGAAGTTGCCGGGGAGCCGGCGTCTGCAATGCACTTACTCAGCCAGCCAGTGATTGTGTTACCGATAGGACCACCGCTGAATCCAAATATTCCTAAAAGAACCGTGTAGCAAAATGTCAGCCACAATAAACTTGATGCAAGATTTTTGCTGATACTGCTCCTATCTCTCAGCATAAATTGACTTGATGGACTGCGAATTGTCCGAACGACTGCTTCCTGAATCGAGAGTTTCCCTTCAAGACTTCGGCGAACACAGCGCGTAAGAAAACCAGAAAGACGAAGCGCATAAGGCCAGAGCAGAGCGATGACCAGAGAAGAGAGCACAGTATTAACAAAAACTTGAAACTGCTCAGATTGAGGCGGAAGCGTGAGCATGCGGGTCTTCTCGAGTGTGCCGGAAAGAATTATCTGTTTCGCGGTGAACTCACGCATTCCTGTCAGGTTAGCATCATTACCCGAGGCTATGAGCCAATTCGTTACCCAGCACCCGACTCCCTGCGGAAATGAAATGGCAGCAATCGTACTGAACACAAATGCAGTCATGAATCCTTTAAAGGTAGATCCGCTCCAGAACTGCAATTCGTTTTTGTCAAAATAAGCTGACACATCCGCTACAGAAGCTTTGCTCGCCTTTTTGCCCGGCCAGACTGATAGAGAATGAGACAGACAAATTAGATAAACCGATAACGGACAGCACAGAAGCGAAATGAGAGCTCCGTATCCACGAGAGCATGTTAGTGCACAATCGGAGAAGTACACCCAGCAAGTTTTCGACACCAGAGTAAGTATCCACCAAGACACACAAAAAAATGCAAAGCGCTGAATCTCAGAACGATGCCACCAACCTTCCTGCTTTAACAATCCCGGATTGCGCTTTAGAAATCCGTATGAAACGCTAACAAATACCGTAAAAAGCGTTGCAAAGAAAAGATTAGTAGGCAAAAAGACAACGCCTGCAATCGCCAGAATCCACAAGGGGAAGTTTCTGTCTGCAATAGCGCATTCAACCTGACGAAGATATTGCTTCAAGCCTGGCGATTCCTCTACTTAGAAGCGAGCTTACATTCGTATTAAACCTTGGTCAACTAGGGTATTTCCTGAGTCCTCAGATAAAGGACCTAAATACGCGACCGTTATATTAGCAAGCCAAGGCAAGACCAGATCAGAGCATAAATCGGGTTGCTGATGAAGTCAGCCGATTCTAGAAGCAGTGCAACTTGCCTTTAGACCTCAATTTAATAATTCAATTCCAATTAAACCCCTCACAATTCCTTCATTCAGAGGGAATAACTTGAAAGAGCAAGCATTTAGTCGGGAGATTCTCAAATGAAAGGAAAAATTAGAGAGCCAAGAGCAAAGCTTTCTCGGATTCTACGAAAAGAGATTGAAGAACTAAAGACAGAAAATCCCGACAATCTCAGTGCAATCAAAGGCGGAGTAAGCTCTGCCTCAGGTCATTCCAAAGCTTTCTACGAAGCAGCCGCCGCAGCCTTGAACCAGCAAGCCGAGCATTATGAAAATGCAGTGCAGGCACTGGAGCAGGGACCCGTCATGCCCGGCGCCAGCAGGAGGGAGATGGCATACCTGGAAGCTGAATGGTCGGGTGATGCAACAAACGCTTACATCAACGCAGCCAGAGATTTAGACCTGGCCGGCGACATAAACGGCGAGGCGCTTGCTTACAGCAATGCCGCCGGTGCAGCGACGCAATTTCAAGCACAACAAGCCGCAGGGCTCTATGAATCCTCAGGTGAAGCTTATGCAAGCATAAACGAACATCAGCGCTCGGCAGCTGCCTACGAAAATGCAGCCGGACTCAACTTGCAATCTGGAATTCAATTGAACGCCGCCGGCGATTATGCAAATGCCGGAACCCAATATCAAGATTTGAACAACACTGCAAATGCGAGCACAGCATTCAATACGGCAGCCGGAATTTATGCAAACGAAGCGGCCGGCAGCCTCAGTGCAGGGCATCTCAATTCAGCAAAAGAAGAATATCTTGATGCATATCATTGCTACAACGGAGCAGGCAATGCGGAAGCCCTGCCTGCCGTAGAAAAATCGCTGGCGAATATTTACGAGGAGCTCGCTTCAACAAACAGCAATCAGAGCGATGCATTACACGACTATTTGGAAGCCGCGAAGTTTTTCGCCAAGATCTCGGATTCAAGCGACGCACAAAATGCAGAGAAGCAGGCCGCTACTCTATACAACAGCCTGGCGAAAAGCGCCGCCAACGCGGGTGATTATACAAATGCTTCCAGCGATTACGAGAACGCCGCCGAAATATTTCAAAAGCTCGGAGACCTCGTTGATGCAGGTCACAACTATTATCGAGCTGGTGTAAACTACGGGTATGCCGGGCAAACACAGGAATCAAATACTGCTTATAACAATGCAGGACAGATTTATGAGAACCTTGCAAACAGCACAAATGATACCAATGAGCAACTGAAGTATTATCACGATGCAATCGTCAACTATCAACATTCAGGCAATAGCAGCGAGTTAGTTTCCGCCTATTCTGCAGTCGCAAGTGATTACAATTCGCTGGCAGCGGCTGAGGAGACACTGGCAAACAACAATGAATCAAACTCAGACTGGAAGATTGCCGCAGAAGATCGAATGGCTGAAGCAGGCGCCTATATGGACGCAGGGAAATACTCCAGCGATGACAGCAACAAAGCTGAATATTACAACGAGGCAGCCAACACCTACGGCACTGAGGGTGGCAACGGTACGGCCCAAACCGATTACCTGAATGCCAACGACCAAAATGGCGCAGGCAAAGCTCAAGCAATGGGTATTAAAGCTGAGAATGAGGCAGAAAAATATCAGGGCTAGGTAGAATTTCATTCCTGTAACTGCGCCAACAGAGGGCGCCGGCGGCGGCTCGAGCTGAAACCGGCAGCCGAGCCTGGCTAATCTGGTGCTTCTTATAAACTCCTTACAAACCTCCGTTAGCATGTACAAGCATCGGTAAACCGCCGTTGTGGGTGTTTCTCAGGAGGGATTGACATGATTAATTCAGGAATGGAATCTGGACAACTAAATGACGCAACACAGTTACCAGCGGCCGCGAGTGAACTGGCTGCTTCCAGGTTGTCCCAGTCCGCGTTTAGCAGCGACTCAGACAGTTGGAACACCCTGGTCAAACAATCTAGAAGCGCAGCGCAAGAACTGACTGATCAAGTTTTCGGAACTCCTCAGATTTCAGAGGACTTTGCAGCTGATACTTCATGTGATACCACACAGCCTTACAACCCACTTCCGGAAACGCCTTCTGAATCGGAGACTAGCGGAAACTTTGAAACTATTACGGTAAAAGAACCGGGGACGGACCAGAATTCTTTCAGCAACACTGAGACTTCGGTAGTTGATCTGGAGCCGACAGAACATCCGGCAGCCGATATGATGGTTGGCGTCGAAAGGCGAGAAATACCGCAAGAGCGTCGAGACATTATAACCTCGTCCGCGGCAGCCACCGGATTTTCCCTTGAGCAAATTGCCAATTCGTTAAACCAGTATCTCGATGAGCCGATTGATAAACCCCTGAATGAAAACTCTCCCTATTATCGATTCATGCAAGGTGTACTTGAACAAACACCAGGTGGAGCTGTAACTAAGGATGAGTGGAGAGAATATCTGAAAGATATGGTGCAAATAATCAACTCGCAAATAGCCTAGTCTGCATTATCAGCCCTGAGTCTCCACACAAGTTCCTCACGCTTTGCCTATACAGTTAGTCCTGTAAGAGAAGCTCAGAGAGAAAACAAATGATCAGTCCAGTGCAAAAGCTAGCAGATAGCAAGCAGCGATTCCTACTTAGTGATGTGGCATTTTATGGACGAACATTAAACGAATATGTGGAGATGTTCAATTTCAACCCGGACGAATGGGAGGGCAAGCGTGTTCTAGACTGCGCTTCCGGTCCGGCCTCCTTTGCAGCTGAAGCTCATCAAGCGGGCATCAAGGCAGTCGCTTGCGACCCGATGTACGTGCACAGCGCAGCAGATCTTATAAATCGCGCCGAGAAAGATATAGAGCTTTGTTTGAGCAAAACTAAAGAGCAACGTGAATTGTTTGATCTTTCAACTTGCGAAAAAGACACGCATTATGTGGCAGAGAAGCAGCGCGCCCTGTTTAATTTTTCCAGGGACTATTCCACAGGGAAAGAGCAGGGGCGCTATATAAACGGTTCATTGCCCCATCTGCCTTTTCCGGACAATCGCTTTGACCTGGTTTTATCTGCACATTTGCTTTTTGTTTATGCCACCAAAGACAACGGTGGGCTATTCAATGAAGAACGTTTTCCACTCAGCTTTCATATTGAAGCCATCAAAGAGATGATTAGAGTCAGCAGCCATGAGCTTCGCATCTATCCGTTAAAAGGACCGAACCGCAGCAACCATGCACTTTTGAGCGCGGTGCTTGAAACTTTGCAAAAAATGCCGGTAGAATTTGAACTTGTAGATGTGAGCTATAAGGACATTGCGGCGGCAACTCAAATGCTGAAAATTAAGAAGTTATCCGGAGTTTAGTACGCAGTTCAAATTCAAAGTCTCGATCCCGGGGGCGATGTTGCATAACATCGCCCTTGACCCTTCCGTACGTAAATGCCCTTATACAGCCGCAGTCCAGGGTCATTGAGCAGAGTAGAAAATTTGTAAAAAGCCTGATGGAAGCCGGTGTATCAGGGATCTGCCCTATATCTCCTGGCTTAAGGGGTGAAGAGTAATTTCATCGACAAGTACATGCGACGGCGCGTCGACAATGTAGCCAACAGCCGCGGCAACATCAGCAGGTTTCAGCCAGTCGGCTTTTTCATCCGCGTCGGCCTTCCCGTCATTGAATTCACTGGCAACCAGACCAGGCATTATCACACTGACGCGAACTCCCTGCGCTCGCAATTCCTGTCTTAAGGCACTTGCAAAGGCAAACTGTGCAAATTTGCTTGCACAATAAATTGAGCCGTTCGGAAAAGTTCGTCGAGCAACGTCTGATGCTATAAAAATGATCTGCCCGGACTTCTTTTGAACCATCAGTGGTGCTATTGCTTTTGAGAGCATGAATGAGCCTTTTGCATTCGTGTTCATCATTTGCTCCCAATCTGTCTCAGTACTTTCAAGTACTGGAGAGAATTTGCCTACCCCGGCATTGCAAACCAGTAGATCAAGACTATTGAAACTCTCCTGAACCTTTTTCACTGATTCCTCAATATTTGCCGAGTGCAGGATGTCGCAAGGCAAACACATCACTTTTGGGGCACCTGCAGATCCGGCTTCAGCACCTACTCTGTCAAGGTCTCCGGCAGATCGCGATAGCAGCACCAAGCCCCACCCCTTTCGCGCAAGCTCAAGAGCTATAGCTCTGCCTATACCGCGAGATGCGCCGCTTATCATTGCTGTGTTCATTTAATAAAGCTCGAAAAAATAAAGTGTATGGAAACATTCTAC
>JAIEPM010000221.1 GCA_019748395.1 Candidatus Obscuribacterales bacterium | reverse complement strand
ACCTTTTTGGAATAAGCACTCAAAAGGATACGCCACCTCTTTCAAATCTGTAGAACACTAGATTCAGTTATAACTCATAATTTTATTGTGCAGGCTTTCATACAGTAATCCAGCCATTTCCGCGGCTGTTCTGTCTTTAGTTGCGACCAGGTCCGGCCGCCCCACATCACCTATGAACAATGTATCTCCGCTAAAAAGCTTTGCAGCTTCTTCCGGCTGCGCTGTATTTGTTGCCAGTATGCAGATGCTCTCAGGAGTGTGACCAGGTGTTGCGATGAACTTGAGCTCCAAGTTGCCGAGTTTAAGCTCATCGCCGTCCTTTACTGCCTGGTTCATAAACTTCGCTTGGGAGTTTTCTCCGATAATTATTTTGGCTCCGGCTCTGGCCGCCAGTTCTGCGTGTCCGCTTACGAAATCCGCGTGAAGGTGAGTTTCAATTACATACTTGATTGAAAGACCTTCGGACCTGGCATCTTCAAGATATTGATCAATATCTCGTTGGGGATCGATAACTATCGCATTGCCTTCTGAGCCGAGCATATAGGAAGCATGGGAAAGGCAAGGCAAGTAATATTGTTTGAAAAACATGATAGACCTCCAACGATAAGGCTCAACCTAAAAACTGCTTTGAGAGCATCCAGGCTGAGAGTAAGAGTAAAACAAGTGCAAAACTTAGCCTCAGTTTTTCCTGAGGGACTGTCTGGCTTAGCGCACCAGAGACGGGCGCTGCAATCAAAGTCGCCAAGGCGAATGACCAGATTGCAGGCGTTGCAGTCATAGTCGTCGAGTAAGATATTGCTCCAACCAAACTATTGATCGCAATTATGAGCAAAGAAGTGCCAATGGCTTTTTTTATTGGAACTTTCAGAACTAAGGTCAAAGCCGGCACAATGATGAATCCACCACCGACACCCAGAAAACCAGTTAACACTCCGGCAAGCCATCCCAGTGATATCAGTAGAGTCATGGACGGTTTTCGTGTCTCTTCAAAAGCAAGATTTGCCGGCCGCTTGCTAAGCATGAATAATGCAACAACCGACAAGAGGACTGCAAATGCAGCGAGTTGGATAGAATCAGGCACCAGCTCTGCCATCCGAGCTCCTGCTAATGCACCAGGAGTACCGGTTGCGCCGAAGATGAGAGCCGGTTTTAGTAGAATGTTTCTGTTTCGAAAGTGACTCCATCCTGCCAGAAGGCTGGCTAGCCCAATTATGAGCAGGCTTGTTCCAATCGCTTGTTTGGCTTCCATTCCCAGTAGATAAACTAGTATCGGAACGGCGATGATACTGCCGCCGCCACCAAGAAGTCCCAAGAAAGTTCCTGTTGCAAGACCGGAGATTGTGCTGTCCAGCATAGCCGCTTTTCCAAGAATTAAGAGCAGCAGGATTTTTTGTTTTGATTTGACTTATCGGTCAATTCAAGCTGGTTCCAGGGAGCTTTGCCCAGGAGTATTCCCAGGGCGCATGTCCCGGTTAGTCCGGCAAAAGTTAAGCCGGCGCCGAAAAATGCCGGAATCAGGAAAAAATAAGGGTTTAAGACAAAGCCCAGGCTGAGACCAGTCAGCACTCCTAAGCCAACAATAAGCTGTATTTGTCGCTCAATCGAAATTCGTTTCCGCCCTTCAATTAGAGCCAGTCCTGCTTTTTTCCAGGAAAGGATGCCCCCTTCAAGAACTCCCGGCTGGAACCCATGTCCAAGTAGTGTATAGGCAGCTCTTTCTGCTCTTTTGCCGCTGCGGCAAATTATTACTAATTTCCCCTTTCGAGGAATTTCCTCATGCTTGGTATCGATGAGCTCCAATGGCACATTGATTGAGCCTTCAATATGCTCGGTTTCAAACTCAATTGGACTGCGAACATCGATCAATATCTGTTCGCCTTTCTTGACGTCTATGGCTTTGACGCTAGGGCATGCTGCTGAAATTGTTTTTTCGGACATAACGAAACCTCTCTTTCCTGCAATTAACTATATCGCTAATTGGTTATATACCGAATCGGTCATAAGAATGATTGAAGAATTAACTATTTACTTGTAATATTGGAATACTCTAGTTAGTACGGCTAAATGAAAAACAAAAAAACACTACTGACAAGATCGGCTCTCGAGATAGTTGCTGCCCGATTTCGGGCTTTATCCGATGCTTCAAGGCTTCAAATTCTGCAAAATCTCTTCAATGGGGAGCGCTCCGTACAAGAGCTTTGCGAACTCACTGAAATGAGCCAGGCTAATGTCAGTAAGCACCTCTCTGTTCTTTCGGAGCAGGGCATTGTTCAGAAACGCCGACAGGGTTTATTCGTTTATTACAGTATTGCCGACAAGAGTATTTTTGAGCTTTGTGAAATAGTTTGTAGTGCCGTGGGCAAGCGTTACGGGCAGGTTATGAAGGAATTTGCCGGTCGCTAATAGCTTCTCAATCCACTCTGGGCATTGAACTGCGTTACTGAATCAGCCAGAGCTTGAGCTAAACCGGCGCCCTGCAATCGGTCGAAGGTAACGGTTTGCACGATGTCAAAGCGAGCTCCATGTTCAGTCAGTCTGTTGTCGAGAAATTGCAGATAAGTTCGGCCTCGTTCGTCCTGTCCTCCTACTTGTAAGAAGAGGATTTTTATGTCCTGTGGATTTTGCATGCGGCGGCTGGCATCGATGATTACATCTGCAACAAGTTGAGGCTCATATCGGGGATGCGGAACGCCATCCGTAATTACTGCTATCAAGGTTGCTTTGCCGTTGTGACTTCGATTTCTCAGAGCTAAGTTGAGGCGTTCTTGCAATGGTTCGCCGAGGCAGGTTCCGAACTGGAGATTATTCAGCGCAAATATGTTTGTGATTTGCCTGGCTGATTGGTTCTCATAAACAAGATAGTTGCCCGCAAAAGTAGTAATGTTGATTCCCTGATTCAGGCTTGAAAGCTGTCTGGCCAGGTCTTCTGCTTGCATGCCGCACCAGTCCCAGCGCGAATAGAAGCCCGGGCAATCCCTTTTTCGCATGGACATTGAGCGGTCGACTATGAGTTCTAGATTATAGTTGGCCAGCACTTTTGCCGATTTTGAGATGGAAGTGCTGAATACCGGACCCTGGCTTGGGCTTAAACTTTGTTTTTGCTCTGCTTTTAGAGGGAATACCTGAGTTGAAGGTCGCGGCAGCAAGGCATTTTGACGGTCTGTTAAAGGATTCAAGCTGAGTAGGCTTTCCCGACCGTTGCGCCTTATGGTCAATTCTAGAAAATTTGTTTGTCGACTTATTTTTGTGATCAGATCTTGCTTGCGTAGTCCAGCCTCGTAAGCTTTGCTGCCTGGAACTACATTGTTGACTATGATTGCACCGGCGCCGTTGGCGGCGGTTTGAAGCCCGAGCTTTCGTTGCATCTCCTCGTCTAGTATTTCGAAAGAGTCGATGCGGCCCTGTAAAGGCGCCGTCGGGCTATCCATTTTAGCTTCCTGGGTTTTGAAGTCAGGTGCCGGAAGAGGCAAATGCTCATCGAAATTTGCCGCAACGCACGAGAGCGCGCTGCTCGCTGATAAAAGCGCTGTTAATAGTAAGAATGGATGCAGGATTCTGAGAAACTGCGTTGAGCTAAAGGCATTAAAGCAATTCAAAGGAAGTCCCCACTGTCGCTGAGTTTTTTTCTCCGACCGGCTCAGCCTACCCCTAATCTGACTAACGTAAAAGTCACCCAAAAAGTTCAATCCCAAAGATTAAATTTGGGCTTTGGTATAATGAAAAACCTATGTCGTTGAACGCATCAGCATTGACTGCTTCATTTTCGCCCCTGAAGGGACTGGGCAAGACCTGCCGGATTCTGATCGGAGTTGTGATTTTCTTTCGCTTAGTAGATTGCATTTTCAGCTTCGCAGGCACTGTTATTAACGCTGCTGGATTGGCCAATCTCTCTGCATTACTCTCGATTATAGGGAATCTTGCTGCGATCTTTTGCCGGATTTTTGAATTGTTTTCCTTTGCTTATTTTATAGTCTGGGCACGGCGTGCTTTCAGGAATTTGCCTCTGCTTGGTGCTTCGGGAGCCCGCAGTAAAGAGTGGTATGTGACCTGGGGTTTTCTTATTCCGTTTGCAAATCTGATTTTGCCATTTCTGCTTCTAAATGAAGTCTGGAAAGGCAGTGATCCTGATAAAGCTATTTCTGAGGATTGGCAGCAAGAAAAAAACTGCGGGTTGATTAATGTATGGTGGGCGTTGGTTTTACTCACTGCGTTTGCCAATATGAGCTTAGCTCTCTTCGCCGGCTTAGCATCAATGCCTGAAGCCGTTATTGTTGCAGTGATTTTGCAGATTGTCTCGAGCGTACTTGCCATCGCTGCTATTTCAAAACTTTCTTTGAGGCAGGATAAACGATT
This sequence comes from Candidatus Obscuribacterales bacterium, assembly GCA_019748395.1. Classification (GTDB taxonomy): domain Bacteria; phylum Cyanobacteriota; class Vampirovibrionia; order Obscuribacterales; family Obscuribacteraceae; genus JAIEPM01. Next base: position 11,819 of record JAIEPM010000221.1, on the reverse strand, counting down.
CGAGAATATCAGAGCCGTGATTGCTCAAAATCGGCCTTAGACCCAGACTTGCTTTTCTTTCTAGTTCAAGGAGCCGGACTTTTTCCCTTGCAGGAAAAGGGCCGGCTCCTTTAGTTGGAACTGAACTAAGTTATTTCCGTTTTTAGCTGCGGACCATTGCTTTGCTTCTGTGAGCCTTGCGATGTTTTGGCATGCTATCCAGCACCAGCGCTGCCTGAGGCATCTGTTTCATCATGCGAGCATGGCTTGTTACATTGAGATTCCGGCATAGGCCGACCTTGCTTAAGGACTTGATAATCAACCAGGAAACGTCGAGTTCCCACCAGCGCATTCCGGTTTTCGCCGAGCCGGGGCTGGCGTGGTGATTGTTGTGCCAGCCTTCGCCCATGGCTAAAATGGCTACCCACCAGACATTAACACTGTCGTCCTTGCTGGCGTAAGTTTTATAGCCCAATTTCGGTATATGGCAAATGACATTGAGCATCAGCGGAATTTGCAGCACCGCAAATCCTGCAAGCAGGCTAGCCAGTGCCGGAACCCATCCAAAGCAGAGCCAGATCACGGCTCTGACTGTCAGCCCGATCAAAAATACCAGGCTATGTGCTCTTTTCCAGCTGCCGCCCTGTTCCAAAAATTTGTAGATCGGATCTTTTAAGAGGTCTTTTGTTTGCGTTTCAGGACAGATGTGCTCAGGGTATCCGGCTGCAGTAAGCCAGCCCATATGAGCTTGTTTTAGACCGAATCTCGGCGAATGAGGATCAAGGGCTGTGTCTGAATGCTTATGATGAGCCCTGTGAATTGCCGTCCACCAGATAGGCGAGCCTTCAAAAGCCAGGTAGCCGCCAAGAACAAAGAAGTATTCAATGAATTTTGGACAGCTGAAAGAACGATGTGAAAGCAGCCGATGATAGCCGATTGTCACTCCCAGCGCATGCCAGGTATAAAAAAGTAGAAATAAAACAATGAATTCAGTCACAAGAGCACCTCAATCTGGAGCATTTTTGAAAGTGCTCCGTGTAATACCAGGGCCGGTGGCACGGAAATTGGCCTGAACCCTGCTTATATTCGATAATTTAACTAAACGCAGCTTATGCGCTAGCCTTTCTATCAGCGAAACAGAGCTGATTCCGGGCGTCCGCGGCGAATGTCCTGACTTTTTTCGTCTTGACTTACAAACTTGTCCACCCATTTGTTGGACATCAGTTGCTCGAATAATTCTTCAAGGGTTTCCGGTACTTCGGCGACTTGAAGTACCCGCCTGCCGTCGTTGTCCGGACCAGGGTACTGGTTCCAGGTTAGACGATCAATTTCGAAACCTTTGCGGTTGTAATAGCCAAGCAATGCCAGACCAACTTCTTTGGAGACCGTTGCTTTGTCTTTTACTTGCCAATCGCGCAGGATTGTCCGACCAATACCAATGAGGTAATAAGCACGTTCTTTCTCGTATTTGGGCTCGTCTATGAAGTAAGCCCAGGTTGTTTCATCGACGTTGTCCAGATAAGGTTCGCAGCGAATCTGGAAAAGTCGCCCGGAATCGGAGCTCAGGCTTGTAGGACCAAAGCCCGAGTTCATCAAATGGATCTCGAGAACACGCATGACGTGGGCATTGAAGCTAATTCCTTTCTTGTCCGCTTGCAGTTGCAGCCGCTTGCGGTAGTCATCGGGGATTCGAATACTTATATTTGATGTTTTTTCGCCCATTACATTATGTACTCGCGTGATTACAATTTGTACTGTCATTCTAGCATGGCTTTCCGGATTGTCGAGCCTCAAGCTCAGGAAATTTCTGCAAAAGAGCTTCTTGTCAACAAAAGTCGAAATCAGGCACTTAATACAGGTAGAATTTGTTTCCGGAAAGTCCTTGAACTGGACCTCGGCACGAATTTCAGACCGGTATTTGATCAGTGGATGGCTGTTTCCATAAGGGAATGAGAGTTTTCAAAACGGTAATAGTTGCAGTCTTGCTTTTAGCTCTGCTTCTTGTCGGGGTGCTTGCATATAGAACTGCAAATTACAGACTTCCTGCTTCTGCAGAAAACAGCAGTCTAAAGCTTGTGGAATTGCCTGAGTTTGATAGCAAACGTGCTGCCTTGCATCTTGCTGAGGCTGTCCGAATCAAAACTATTTCGCATGAGAATCCGGCTGAGGATGAGCCTCAAAAATGGCTGGAATTGCATGAATGGCTTCAGAATACTTATCCGATTTCGCACGCTTTAATGCAACGCCGAATACTTGCAGATAGAAGCCTTCTTTTTACATGGAAAGGTCGTAATTCTGCACTTAAACCGTTTATTTTGATGGCTCACCAGGATGTAGTGCCGGTTAAGAGCGGCACCGAGAAAGAGTGGACTCATGCTCCCTTTTCCGGCGACATAAAAGAATCTGCCGTCTGGGGGCGGGGGGCGATTGATGATAAGGGTTCTCTTGTTGCCTTGTTTGAGGCTTTAGAAAGTCTTTCTCGAATTGATTTTGTACCTGAGCGCAGCATTTATATTGTTTGCGGGCATGATGAGGAAACTGTCGGTTCGGGGGCTCGTGCGGTTGCTGCTTATTTGAAAAGCCAAAACGTGCATGCTGAGTTTATTCTTGATGAAGGCATGCAGATAATTTCAAATCATCCGATTACGAATTCGAAAGTTGCATTAATCGGTATTGCCGAGAAAGGTTTCGGCACTTTAAAAATAACTGCAAGCACTGAAGGCGGTCATAGTTCGATGCCTCCAGTCGAGAATGCCGTCGTTTTTCTTTCTCGAGCGATTCTTTCGATCGTTTCTCATCCATATGCCATGCATTATGATGGACCCACTGCTGAAATGTTGAGAGCACTGGCTCCGTACAGCAGCCTGCCTATCCGCATTGCCGTTGCAAACGACTGGTTGTTTGCGCCGCTGCTCGTGTCTGAGATTGCAGCTTCGCCTGCCGGCCGGGCTATGTTGCAAACGACTATCGCACCGACGATGCTTGAAGCTTCGCCGAAGGAGAATGTTTTGCCTGCTTCAGCAAGCGGCTGGATTAACTATAGAATCGGTCCTCACGAGAATTCCGAAAGCATAATGGCTCATTCGCGGCAGGCCCTTGGCTCACTGCCGGTTAAACTTGAGTGGAGTCGAAAGCCCGATGAAGCAACGCGTATATCATCGAGCAGTTCGCGAGCCTGGAAGATTCTTGCGGCTCTGGCTCTAGATACTGCTAAGGCACCGGTAGCGCCGTCTTTATTTATCGGTGGAAGCGATAGTCGTTATCTTCAAGATCTGGCTGATGATACATATCGCTTTCAAGCCATCACTTCGTCGCTCGATGAGCTTAAAATGATTCATGGTACTAACGAGCATCTAAGTCTAAAAAATCTGGAGCAATTGACTCGCTTCTATGCAAGTTTGATTGTCTGTGCTGCAAAGTAATGATTTCTATTTCGGGCACGCAAGATTCGCGACTCCGTCTCAGGATGGAGGCGGATTTTGATTTCAGGCGAAATACTTGGGAAAGACTAAGTTGAGCAAGCCCTGGTTGATTATTCCTGTCAATGATTCTTATGAGCTCTGAAAGCAAATTGTTGTTTCCCCGATTTTTCCAGAATATCACTGCGGCAAAGTCGTCTTCTAGTTTTCTTCCGGCAAGATTTCAAGGCTGGATGAACTGGCTCTTTCAGCAATATATTCGATTTGATCTGGCACTTCACAACCGGGTTCAGCTGCCTCTGGAAGATCTGAAATTTCTGGAAAAAATTCCGGCCGGCAGCGGGCTCATTCTTACACCTAATCATGCCGATGAAACTGATTTCAAAGTTTGTGTGGAGCTTTCTCGTCGAACGGCGCGTCGGTTTTTTTACATGATGAATCGAGAGGCTTTCGACGAAGGCTGGGGCAGTGCCGGCTGGTTTCTGCGACGGCTTGGCGTTTTTTCAGTGGAGCGGGGAGGCGGCGAAAGTCTGGAAGAATCAAAGCGATATGCAATGGACATAGTCGAGCGAAGCAAAGATCTGCTTGTAATCTTTCCGGAAGGTGAGATTTTTTATTTGAATGATCTTGTGCAACCATTGAAAAGTGGAGCTGTAGAAATAGGCATGAGAGCTATTCTTGAGAATCGCAAGATTTTCCCTGAGTTCACTGTGTTTCTTGTGCCCATGGCAATTAAGTATCGATATTCAAAATCAATTTCCGGAACTTTGAGCAAACGGCTGGAAAAAATCGAGAAACGCCTGTATAAGCGAGTTAGAGGCTGCGAGCTTAAAATGAGAGTAGGCCTGATAATTGCCGAGCTTTTGCGCAGGCAAGAAATGGCCAATAAGCTCAAAGCCGGGTCTGCAGACCTTCTTGATTTAAGCCAGCGAGTGCAGGGCTTGCGACAATCTATGATGCAAGAGCTTGAGGCTAAATATCAGGATGCTCAAGATTCTCCGAAAAAAGGCGGTTTGCTGGAGCGAAGCTGGAATTTGAGTCGTTATATGCGGAGTTTGCCTCGCGGTATATTCAGTGCTGAAAGTTTTGCTCAAATGAAGAAAGATCTGGTTACCCTGGCTCGTGTCGCTCAAATGGCGAGCTGGCAGCCGGAATATGTCGACCTGAATCCATCAGAAGAGCGTCTTGCCGAAACTGTTCTGAAGCTTGAACGGGAAGTCTTTCAAATAAAAAGACCGGGGCAGCTTGCCGGAAGAAAAGTTTACGTTCGAATCGGCGAGCCTATAGATCTGAGCTTATTTCTAAACGATTATTTGAAAGATCCGCATGCCGCCCGCCATCAATGCGCTGATCTTCTTCGAAGCAGACTTCAGTCCCTGATTGACGGCATTAAGGACTCACAGCCTGAAAGCCGGGGCGCGGCGAATTGAACCCGGTCTGTGGTATATAAAAGCAGCGCTTTAGTTGCCTGGCCGGGAGTAAAAGATGAGACGAGTCATAATTGGACTTTTCTTGGGACTTCTTTGTCTTTTAGTCGGACTGGGCGCCGGAGTTTTTTTTGCGCCGCAGCTCAGGTCCAACGAGCAGCAGCTGGTCAGAACTCTGGCGGTTAAAGTGCCGATGCTCAAATCTATGGCTGCGACCGATAAAAACAGTCCTTATGAAATTTTTGATTATCCTATGATCAAATGGCGTGCCAAGCCACTTACAGACACTCAGGGTGCAATTGTTCAGTTATGGACCCGATATGAACAGCCGGACGGCAAAGACAAAGCGGCGGCAATGAGCTACAGGCTCACTTTATTCAAAGCTCCGGACAAGCATCAGTGCGAAGTACAGCTCCTAGACGAAATGGGCTTCAAAATTACGCAATTTGATGCCGGTGACTTTCATCAAATTCCGGGCGCTCCGGACATTATGGAAGCCAGAGACAGTCACTCGATGACTGAGGATGCTTACAGGAAAATTCGAGATTATTCGATAAAATAAAGTCTATGGGTCATCCAGGGAAAAGACTCTGCTATGCGGACTTTGCTGAGTTTTCAAAAAATTTCTATTTTGATTGCTTTGCTGCTTTTAGCTGCGCCTGAACTGCAAGCTGCGCCTAAAAAAAAAGGCAAGCTTATCATGATGACTCCGGTTTTCGATACTTCGCTTACACCTAAGCCTCCCCAAGTTTTCGAGCTCGAACTGAAGCATACTCAAGTTGTTTATCCAAAAGATCCTTCTTTGCTCCTGCATGGTGATACCGGAGTCGTGAGATTGACTGCCACTATAAAGCAAGATGTTTTGCGTTCGCAAATTGAAAATGAGCAAAAAGCATCAACTGTGTATCTCAAAGAACATGGAGTTAAAGCACAGTTTTTTGTGGATTTTCGCAAGTTGGAAGCAAAATATGCACCTGAAATTGCAAAAGTCATGGAGTCTGAGTTGATTCAAGCTCGATTGAAATCTCAGGCAGAAGTTGCGCGTGCTAAGCCCCTGATGGACAAGGAATTGCAAGCGCGTCCTCCTGAAGCAAAGTTGCCGCCTTTGCCGGCAAGGGCAGATGTGAACGATCCAAAGTCGAAAGTTCTGGATGCTGAGCTTTCGCAGTCGGCAAAGCAGGCTCAAAGTCAGCTGAAAGATCCGCTTCAGCAGTTTCAAGCCGCACTAACGCAGCTTGCCGCTTCGGGAGCCAAAATGCCTGCTTTCAACTCAGCTGCCGGCAGGATGCCGGAATTGAGAAGAAAAGCCTTGCCCTCAATTCCGGAGAGTTCTCCAAAAAAGCCGGATCTTATGCCGGCCGAGCAGGAGCTGGCAGAGCAGCTCGCCAGTGCCAAATTAAAAGCCCCCGACATTTCAACTGCGGCTTTGAATGCGCAAATGGCCGGAGCCAAAAAACTGAGCAACACTGAAGCCCTCAAAGCTCAACCAGCTATGGATACGATACTCAGCTATGCGCGTCGGCTTCCGGATCGTGAAATAAGTAAGGCAGGTGAAACGGCAGAGGAAAAGGATCTTGATGCTCAGTTGATATTGAAATGGGATGACTGGCACGCGCGCTTCGCTCGGATTGCGGAAGCTAAGGTACTTGCGGCGCTTACTAAAGCTTCAAATCCTGCCGGCGCTGATACGGTTGAAATAACAGTTCTGCCTGACAGACATTTAACGGTGAAATTAACACAGTCGAGCAACGCCGCTTTCGACAAAGCCATACTTGAAGCTTTCCGAGCTCTTGACGGTAGTCCTGAGCTTGCCTATCCGGCTGGTTCCAGAAGACGCTCACTCAGCTTTCTTATGGATAGCAAACTTGAGGGTGGTCTAGCCTCTAAAGTAAAGAGTCAGACTGCCGTCGGGGATCGTGAAATTTTGCGGCGGCATTAGAGAGAATTGCCGGTTTTGTTTTTCTATTGCTTTCTCAACTGAGCCGGTTTGACTGCTCTGGTTTTCACTGAGACAAGATCTCCGTTGGTATCTAAATTGAAGCTTTGATGCACGATGCCTTTAACTTGACCCTGCATGTCTCTAACAACACTTCTGTAATAAAATGATGCCGGGAATTTTTCGCGTGTTTCGTTATAACTTAGATCCCCGTTTAAAGCGTCTCGAATAATGTAGTCGCATTCCATGCGTTTGTTGCCGGGGTTGTAGATGTTTTCTTTGCCGCAATTAGCTTCATTGCCTGCGGGGCGGGCAAGCCTTATGGGCTGGCCGTTCGGGTCAAGACTGGATTGAGCTTCTGAAATCGCCGGTTCATATACTTGAATCGGTCGACCGTTAGCATCACTGCGTTTCATTGTGACATTGAACTTGTCCGAGCGCTGCATCCAGTCATCGAGGTCCGAGCCTTTAAGTTCAAAACTGTCTTTTTCGACCCAGGTCTGATTATTTTTGATATGGGTTATATTGAAGTCGCCCTTGAGCTGGACATCGAAGTGAAAACCGCTGAAATCGATGCTTCTGTGCTTGGCTGTGGCGTTGCCGTCAACAATCATCAGGCTTGTAGTTTTTGTTTTCTCATCAACGGTGTTTACTTGCAGACCTTTATCAGTGCGCTTGGCCTCACTGCTGAAAGATGATTCTCTGCCTTCTTGTAAAAGCTTCAAAGCCGGCTCTCTTAAAGCCGCGAGCGTCAACTCGTTTTGTGCTATCGATTTTTCGCTTAGATGTTGTTCTTCTTTAGGCATTTTCCAGTTTCCCAATCCCTGATCTCAGCAAGCAAGCTCATCATAAGGAGAGCTTGGCTCACTGTCAGTGGGGAAAATACGAGGACCTGAGGAAGCCGCTTTAGAGCGCTTGTACAAGCTTCTCCATTTCATCGAGATGCTGCAAACGTTTGTTTATGAGCTGTTCAGGCAAGTTCTCTTTCTTTTTCAAGCTGTGTTCATAGCTGAGACTGGCTAAAAACCAAGCGGCGTTACCGACAACAGCAAGACCTGTGCCGACTGTTCCGCAAACCGAGCCCCGATAAAATTGATCGAGCTGTTTTCTAGGTTTAGTCGCATAGTCGAAATAACCATGGGTGCCGAAAATTCCCTGTGTCATTAAGAGGCTTCCGATTGCCGGAGCAAGGAAGCTTGTTTCAAGTGCGACTTTGCTCAACTCACGCATGGTTCTGCTTTCACTTTCGATCTGCTTTCTAAACAAAGTCCCTGATTCCGTATAAAGCGAAAGCCTTTCAGTGGCTGGCAGGGACGGAATCAAGGTGCCTGTTGCCGAACTTGAGTTGCTGAGGCTTTCAAGCTCACGCCGCTGGGCTGCAAATTCTTCCGGATTGAAATTCACTTTCTCTTTCAGGTCTTTCTCAAGTCCATGGGCGGATAATTTCCTGGCAAGAAGACCGGCGCCCGAGCTGACAAAGGGGGTGGCCATGGCTGTGGCACCACTTATGATGAAGAGTATATTCGCCGGTCCGTTCAGCACGGGAGTTTCGACGGCTTTATATGCCAGACCGGCGGCAGTTGCGCCCATGGCGTTGTAAGAGGCGTTCAGGATAAAGAAAAGATTCTGGAAAGCACGATTTGTGTTCGTGTCGTTGTGAAAGGCTGCGTATTCATTCACGAATGCAGAGCGCATTGAAGTCAATATTTTTCCTTCAACAAGAGCTCGCTGATAGGCCGGATGATTTGCATTAGCTGCTACCAGATTCGCTCGTTCTTGAAGGAGCTTGTCTATTTCCTGCAATTTGCTACTGACATATTTATTTGCTGTTTTGCTGTCATAACCCAGCTTCTTCAGTTTAAATGAGTGCTCGATATTGCTTGCCAGTTCCAGCAAGGAGCCTGAGCCGGCTATTATAGATCCGGTCATGGCTGTTACTGTCGCGCCCTTGACGGCTCCTTTGTCGAGCTCGAGCGGTCGCTTTCTGCCAAGACCGAATTGTTTTAATCCGATGATTTCAAAAGCAAGTCCGCAACCGGCTCCGGCTTCCTGAGCGGCAAAAAATCGCAACTTGCGAAATTTTGCTTCGCGAGCGGTTTCTTTGCGGTAGTTCAGACTGAATCTTTCAATGGCGATACCGGCGAGCAAAACTTTTTTAGTCAGCTCCGTATAGCTCTTGCTGAATTCGCCCTCCGAATACTGATTGTCCTCTGCGGCTGCAAAGGCGCCTATCTGAGCTGCAGGAGCTGAAAAAAGAGATAAACTTAAAATGGCGCAGAGGCACCAGCGAGCAATTTTTGTTTGCATCTTTGATTCCGTATTTGATACCAGGCTTAAAAGAAGAGCGGGATGCTTCAGTTTACTTTCTTAATTGCCGGCGGATTCCAGTCACCATTCAATGCCTCAGGATGCGGGGCGTATAGCCTCATCGTCACGCCGAGTACGCCGGATGCCGGCGAAGGCAGCCAGTTTGATTCTTTGTCGCTGCCCGGGTTTTTGTGCTGCAAGTAAAGATCCAGTGAGCCATCCTCATTCTTTTTGAGAGGCATCCAGGAGCTGAGTGCAAAACGATTCAGCTCGTTTGCGCTCTGGAAGCCGTCTGCATCGTACATGGTGACCGACCAGAAGGCTGACACCGGGGGCAAATTGTTTTTGGCAAAGTGCAAAACATAATTCTCTTCGCCTTTGAGCGGTTGTCCATCAGCATCGGCAAAATTCAGAGGATAAATGGCGTCTTCCGGCTGGTTGGCGCCTAGTCCGACCAGAGCTACGATCGCACGCTTCATATAATTGTTGCCGTATACGCCCATGCTTTCGGTGTTCATTGCCCAGCCGTCAACTGCTTTGCCCATTGATTTGGTTTTTGCAATCATGAGCTTTAGAGCGTCTTCTGCCGCCTTTTGCAGGGCTTCCTGTATTTCATTATTCAGGCTCTTGAAATCGAATGACTTACCGACTTCTAGACCCAGCCTGCTCAGTCTTTGAAGCATTGACCAGTCGCTGTGATGGGGCGGATATATTTTCAAGAGCTCAGCAGCTTCCGTCAAAAATTGAGAGGCTGACATTTTAGCCAGGGTTTCAAGAGGAGCTGTTTGCATATCCACGGACGGATCCGGTTTCACCGATTCAGGACTTGCATCTTTGCCCATTTGCGAGAGAGTCGTAATCCGACATGCATCTTGAATGGCATGTACGTTCTTGTAATCATCTGGTCCATCGGTTTTGATTCGGCCGATGATCCAGACCACAGGACTCGGTGCCTTAATTTGCTTGATGCCGGCAGGTAAATTTCCGCTCCATCCCGGGGCTGTGACTGCGTATGTTTGAGCTTCAGTGCCGCTTGTTCTCCAGCCGGGAACTGCAAATACATCTGTCCACATGTCAAGGAAAGGTAGTAAGTAATATCTTCCGGCGGTATCCGGAATTGAGACAATTACTGGTTCTTTTTTAAGATCAAGCCAGGCTACCGAATAAAGTGTGTCGAAATTCGGGCGAACTACGGTTCTGAAATTTGCGTCCGGATAAGCGCGCATATGAGTGAATGAATTGGCAGGACCAAAGCCGGGTCTTTTACCTGCTTCCAAGTTGACTGATTGTCGTCTGGTCACTTCCATAAGCACAAGCGGATAAAAGTAGAAATAGGCTTCCATGCCGATTTCGTGCGCTTCATGGGCGCTCAGAGTCTGTTTTCCCGAGACTACTGTCGAATTCAAATTAGCCATAAAAAAGTAACTCCGCTTCTGGACTTTAAGCTCAAAACTAATACCAAAGGCTACACATTAGCATGTTTGAACTGCAGTCCCTGTGGACTTTAGGTGACGGGGCGCAGTTCTCAAGCTTCTCTTGATATGCTCGGGGAAATCGGAGTTTTCCTCAAAACTGGTCTCTTGACCAGTTTAAGAGCTTCTCTTGAATAAGATCCTAATTAGGAAAAAACCGTCCAATTTACTGATTCAAGAAGCTGGAAAGCTTGATATCGCTTATCGAGCACTTGTTTGCGCGCTTTTTTGATGTTAGTATCCCTGCTAATTGTTGCAGTCCAAAGGATACAAAGATGCAGTCTTTTGAACTTCAGCAGTTCTTCCTAGAATATCTGCCTGAAGGCAGTTTTGCGGAAACACTTAGCAAAGACCTTTCGGAGAAAAATGATGAAGAAGCGGATTGTCTCTTCCTGTTTGGCTGTTATGTCCCTTTCTTGTGCTCCTGCATTTGCAGGTGATGACCCGGCTTCAAATACGGTTTTGATTCCGGTTAGAGTACTTGCTTTTGGTGTGGCTGCAGTGATCGGAACGCCGGTTGCTGTGGTAAAAGACACGATCAAAAATATTCCCAAGCACACAGAAGCAATCGCCGACAAGATGGGCGGCAAAGACAACATGGCTGCCATGGCAGTGGCAGCACCTTTTGGTATTGTGAGTGGCACTGCCCTTGGTGCGCTTCAGGGACTTTATGATGGACCGAAAAATTCTCTCGACAATTGTGTGGAGCATCCGTTTAGTGCTGCTTCCATGAGTTTGAGCGACAAAGACTAATAGCACTTAGCCTAGAAAAAGAGTTGCAGACCCTTGGCCTGCAACTCTTTCGTTTTTCGATTGCTGATTTGCGATATAGAATCTGCATCTGTAAAGCAATGAATGTTTCGCTCTGCACTTTGCTTATGAAAACAGCAAATCTAAAAGCCAGGACGGCATTTCTGCCGGAGCTTGGCTTTGCTCGAGAGGATTGCTTGACCTTTCAGAAATAGCTGTTCGGAAGGTCTTAGCTTCGATTACGCGAATTTAGTGAGATCCATTGAGAAGATACTAGACGACCGGTCTATTTAGTGCTAGTATTTAGATATCACGATCAGAGGACGTCAAAATGGTTAAGGCGGCATCATCCACAAGCAGCGGACGTGACACCAGAGCTATACTTCTGGAAGCCGGTATGGCTGTCATGTACGAAAAGGGTTACAGCAACACTGGAATCCAGGAAGTGCTTTCCTCCGTAGGTGTGCCGAAGGGGTCCTTCTATCATTATTTTGATAGCAAGGAAGATTTCGCTCTTAAAATTATCAGG
>JAIEPM010000118.1 GCA_019748395.1 Candidatus Obscuribacterales bacterium | reverse complement strand
AAATCGCCAGCAATTCTTGCACTTTGCCTTCAGCGACAGTGATGAAGCGCACCCGCTCACCAAGTTTTTCGAAAGCCAGACGTTGCAAATCGTCTGAGCCCGGTTCCGGCTGACCGCAGATCAGCAGCTTGGCTTTCGGGTCTTTCAAAGCCGACATTTCCTCGATCAGATAGTCGATCCTTTTATGATGCCGATTCCAGGCAGCAACAGAAATAACTATCCAATCATCAGGCGCATAACCATACTCTTGCCGGAGAGCGCTTCGTCCACGCTCCGGCACCACATACGGCACTACGTTGGGAAGCACCGACATCTTCTCAGCCGGAATACCAAAGTCCAGGGCTTCCTCAAAAGCCTCAGGCTGCAAGTGCTGTATGTGGTCGAATTGCTGATAAGTACTTGGTCTAAAACCACCGCCGTTGGCAAAAATAATTTTGTAGGGATTGCCGCTCAAACGCCTGAATTCATAGAGTACATGAGCCAGCGGCACTTCCTTCGTCCAGACCACATCAGGTTGCCAGACTTCTCTGGACTCTTTAATTAGGCCGAAAGAATAGCTGGTTTGCTCCAGCACATAAGCCAATCGCCAGAGTTTTTCGCGTTCCATGAAAGAAAGCATTTTGAGCGGCCATTTCAACCATTCATTGCGGCCGCGGCACCAGACACGGCGGGCGCCGGGATAATCCGCCCCGGCAAAGAGCCTGGCATCAAGCACCTCGTTATTTGCAATGGCTCGATAAAAGCGTGCAGTTGAAATTTCAAAGCCACGATTAATAGCACCTAAGCCGCAGCTAAAAAGCGCCAGTCTCACCTTTTTTGCAGATGAACTTACTGCAGATTGCTTATTCTCGCTGCTCAGCTTTCGCTCTTGTACCATGATTGTTTCCGATTAGAAGCTTCAAAGATCTCTCAATAGCCTGCTGTTGATATTTTATACGACTCCACTAAAAGCAATTCAATTTTTCCTCTGCTGCCGCTTGGAATCAGCTCAGTCAGAAGCCGGAAGCTGATCGATCACCAGAGCCAAATTGCTGTTGGCAATCTCTTTAGAATCAAGTAAACAGCGATATATACCGCCCTTTCCCCTTGCATCAATTCGAGAAAGTATCAAAATCTCCTTTCGACTTTCGTCATAACTCAGCATTTCAAAAAGCTTGGGATTTCCCTCCAGGCCGCTTCCGCAAGACTTAGCTGCAGCCTCCTTGGCAGTCCAGAGTTCGGTGGAGAATTTACTTTGTTGCTCGGCAGGACGAGCCGCAATAAAGCATTTCTCGCTTTCTGTAAAAGCAAGATCCGCAAAACCGGCATCTCTATCGACGATAGGCTCCAAATCAATGCCCGCGTGACGAGTACTTTCAGGGTGTTCGGCCAGACCAACAGCCATAGCGTTGCTGTGAGAAATCGAAATTTGCGGGATCCAGGCCAGCTTCAAGTCCTCTTTTGAATCTATGAAAGCTTCAACATAACCGGCCGCGGACTTCCTCAATTTGATATCTGCAACTTTCAATTTAACGCCGAACTCCTGAGCCATCAGCATACGCACGGCGTCTCTTGCGGCAATCCGACCAAGCAACCAATCAAGGCGTCGCTTTTCGGAACGAGTGAAACTCCGCCATTCAACTTGTTCCTCGGGGCTCAATAAGTAATCGCTCAACCAATCAAGCGTAGTCTCGTCAGCAGGCAAATCATCCTTGCAAATAAAAGCAATTGCCCGCTCCGGACAATGCTCCAGATTTAGCCTTTTGCAGAGAATTCTCGAGGGATCTTCAATAAAGCTGGAAATTCGCGGATCAAGACTAATAGCCCGGCTGCTCACATCATTAACTCTGGCCAAAACTCGCCCGGAGGCGTCGCTCAGTTCCACCTGAGCTTCAGTACCGCGAAGACTCATAGAGCGCAAATAAGCACGCGCCGTCAATAAGTCGCCGAACTGCTCAAAGTAGCCGTCAAAAAATTCAATACTGTCGATATGAAAAGGCAAAAGGGCGGTCACATTCAAATCCTTTTCATACATTTGAAAGAGCACAAACTGGCTGGCATTGTCCAGTAAGAGCGGATCTATCAAAAGCGCAGGCTGCTCGCCCTCTGCTTGCCCCGCAAACCAGAATTCGGAATTTCGACGCTCGAGCCGTCCCTGAATCACACGGCGAGAAACAGAATCAATACTGCAGACTGACTGCATTCTTGGACCGTGGAACATCCTGGCGACGGAATTGCCATAAAGCCCTTGCGGAGGGAGCTTCGAAGGTTCACATTCATCCTGCGCCGGAAACTGCAAAGCCGGAGGATTGAGCAAATCGCTTTGCGAAAAGTGAACCCGGCAGGAAGCCAGTAAAACTGGTGAAGCAGGGTTACTCTCGGCATCGAAGATACGAACATCCACTGTCTCATCAGTCGGCAGACGCAAGTCCAAATAAAGATTCAAGCTATCTTGCGTCACTCGGATTCTTTTGTAAGCTCGAATTTCAGATATTTTATTCAAGCTCAGACCCGGTACTAATAAGGCGGCACCTTCCGCCATGATCTCCAGAGCGACCATCAATGGCAAAAGATAAACTCGACTTTCATCGTCCTGCGAACTCAATGCACCGCCAATTGCATGATCAAGCAAGAAAAGATGCTCTTTCTTGCTCAGCGAAAAAGGTATCAAAAAATGCTCGCCGACTTGCTGCAAATGTTCTGTTGAAACGAATGCGAAAGCGTAAACAGGCTCAGGCTCTCCGGCATAGCCCTCGTCGGCATCTTCAGAAGTGCCAAAACTCTCTTGCAAAAATGATGAAGGCAGGCTGCCTGCAAATTCATGGGGCAGCTTCAATTCAGCCAGATCATCTAGTTGCGAACTTTCAAGATAAGCGCTTAGCACTTCAGATTGGCTTTGCATCAAATTTGCATGAAACTGCTGCATGTTTTGTAGATAAGCAAGCATCACCGCGTCGCCGACTATAGGATCCGGAGTCTCTAAGAGAGCCCTGGACTGCGTCGGAACCGGCTCTGAAGGATTTTGATTATCCAGAGATTGGCTAAAGTGTCCATTTTCTGCAATTAGAGAATCATCAGTAGCATAGTCTTGCAGATTTTCAGTAAAAGAAAATTCTTTGTCCTGTCCTCCGGATAACTCAGCCAGTCCAAATTCCGGACTATCAAGCTCCCAGGCTTGAGGCGCTAAAAACGAGTCGATTGACTCAAGCAAGTTAGGCGACGACATGTCGACAGAAATTAACTCTTCCTCGTCGGCCGGTTCAATTTGATCAAGATTGCGCAGATCTACTCGATGCTGATACAGTGCTCTGAGCTTCATATCAACACCATGCAAAGATAAAAGCGCAAGCAAAACATGCAATTGCTCGAGCCCTGAGCGGCTCTGCAAATTAGCAGCAACACTGAGTTGCTCAAGCCCTGAAAGCGTTTCGGAAATATATGGCAGCAGGCCGCCCTTGGGTCCGACTTCAACAAAAATACGAACACCGCTTTCATAGAGTTTCTGAATCGTGCTTCTCAGACGAATCGGTTTTTCGAAAAGGTCTGTGGAAATCTTGCGAATTTCCCGGCTCGATGCTGGATAAGGACTTCCGCTGGAGCAAGACCAGGCCTCCAGACGCGGCGATTTCATATCGAGAGACTGAACATCAGCATCAGTCTCGCTGATCTTTCCTGATACAAGAGGAGTGTGATATGGAATCGCTATCGGCAAGTTCAAGAAATCGATTTTGCGCTTCTTCAGTATCGTACAAAGCTCTTCAATAGCCTCCTTCGCGCCCGAAAGCAATACACAAGTGCGGCTCAGGTCGGCTCCGACATAGACTTTTCCTTGCAAACTCTTCAAAAGATCTTCAAAACTTTCAAGCGGAGCAGCGACTCGAATTGAGCGCAAGGCTGCCAGTTCGGATGGTACTATCGACCGGCTGACATGCGTACTCAGGTGATAAAAAATCTCAGCAGCCGACATTATATCTACCGCATCGCTCATTGTTAAAGCTGCAAATTCACCGGTGCTGCAACCAAGCAAAACGTCGGGAAGAACTCCCAGTTTTTTCAATAAAGCATAAATAGCCCATTCAGCAAGAAGCAGAGTAATCACAGCCGAATCCATTGTGGCGAGCATGGCCTGGCTGCTCAGCGAAGGCGAAGAAGAGCCTGTAAGCGGAAAAACGGCGCGACTGGGAATAACTTTGTCATTGGCTTTCAAAGCCAGCCTTTCTACGAAGTCAAAAACTCTCCTCAGCTCCGGAAAGTAAAAGCAGAGATCTTCCAGCATGCGGGGATAAGCTGCCCCCAGACCAGGCAGCACAAAGGCGAGCTTGCCGTTTTTCTCGGACTTTTTGCCCAAATAATAAACGCCGCGACTCTGCATTTGAGCAGGCAGCAAAGGCTGCTCTCCGTTTGCCGACAAATGAGCAATCGCCTCTTTCAAGAAATCTTTGAGCTCGGATTCGCTGCGCGTAATTATCGCCAGTCGAAATGGAGCCGGTGATTCTCCGGCACAATTATTGAAGCAAGCAAGTTCGTGCAAGGGCAAAAAGGAGCCAGAAGAAAGATTGTTCAAATAAGTCTTGAGCTTTACTAATAAGCTGTCTTCGGTGGCGGCGCTGAAAATAAAAAGCTCGGAAGATTGTTTTTTAAGCTGCCTCAAAAATCCGTCGTCAGTGTCGCTGCCGTGTTCGGATAGAAGCATGAATTCAGATTCAAAAAGGAGACCGCAACGTCTAGCTTCCGGTATTTCAAAAGGAGCAACCGGATGAATCCAGGGGCGGGCTTCCAGCACCTGCGAGAATGACTTTGCTGAAGAAAGATTCAACCCGGGAAACTTAGTTCCGGGAATTACTCTTAAATGCAAGGCTAGAGAAAGACTAATCAGACCCAGTATCGGCAACAAAAGGTCCTGCTCATCGGCAGCTTCTCTTGCCACTGTTGAAAGTAAACAAATATTGTCGCTCCGCCTTAAATAGGAAGCAGACTCAGAAGCCGCCGCTGAAGCGGCGTTCCCAAAATATTCTTGAACTCTCGCAGCCGAAAAAGTGCCGCCGGAAACAATTTCCATAAAAGCCAGTGAGCAAGGATCAAAAATTCCCGAATCAGCAGAACTATGCAGATTGATTTTGCGTGCATCAATTCTTGCGTAAATGCGGCTTGTTTTTGCTTCGGCCGCAGCAGCAGCAAGGAGCACGGCAGCTGTAAAAATCTGTTCTTTCTCGGGATCTTGGCTTGCAGCCAGAACCATGGCGTAATCACATTCAGAGCGATTCAAGCAGTCAATTGCTTCGGCAAGGGCGCTTTTGCTGTCGCGAGACCCGATAATGCTCAAATTGCAGCCGAAAAATGCCCTGAAATGATCTTCCAGAATTGCAGATAAAGAATCCAGAGATTGCAATAAAAGCTCGGAGCCGGTCAGGAAAATCGCAGTGTTGCGGGGAATTTTTTGCAGACCGGCATCAAAAAAAGCACTCTCGGCGCTTCGTACAAGCATTTCCGGCATCGGTAGATCGCGACTGAAAGTGCTCCGCCCGCTCTCCAATAGCTGCAGTTCTTTGGGAGCAAAATATTTTGAAACGAAATCGCCAATCGAAGGCAATGCAGGCAGGCTGCAGGAAAGACCGATGATTAGATGCTGCTTTTCCACCTTCTTTAAATTCCCAAGAGGCTTTCTCTGCTTCAGCGTTTAGAGCGGAGCTCTTTTGGTTGGGTCGCCAGCCTGTTCAAGGATTTACTGCCGACTCCACCGAGTCCTTCCATGAGAATAAGCAAATTGCCTTCGTCGTTATAAATTGCCAGATCACAGAGCAACTGCCCGTTCTTGCTCTCTTCCGGTATGAATATGGCAGCCTTGAAATTCTTGCCTCGTGGCGATTGCAATAGATGCAAATTCTGGAAACCGGTAGGAAGCACCGTGATACCCATAAAGTGACGGGCCCAGACTCCGGCTAACTGCATAGCGCTATCGAGCAGAAGCGGATCGATAAGCCAGGGCTCGTGAGACTCTTTCAAGCATTCTGAAATAGGAACGGCAGAAAGCTGCCCGGAAATACCGTTGCTGCCCATGCTGTCGACGGAGTCTATACCCTGGAAGAGCGGTCCGTGGAAAAGCCAGTTGCTGTATATGAATTCGCTGCTGGGATTATCTTCCAGGTTTGCAAATGTAAAGGCTTTATATCGTCTTCCGGCAAGGGGATGCTCCGGAAAAGATACGGACTCCTGAGCAACCAGTATAGCCCTCGAGAGGAAACACTTTCTGCTTGCAGCGGCAGTACTCGAAATGAAAATATCGAGTACCGCAGAGTCGCCCTCGCTTTCAAGTTCTTCGATGTTGATATAAAGATCGCGGGCCCCGTTGTCGAACATGATTCCAGATGGGATATCAAGCCTCTGCATTCTGAGCAAACGCAATTCAGGATGCATAAACTGAGCCGCTTCAGCCATCAGTTCCGTCGCAACGGCCATCGGCAAAACCGGAACTCCATCAAATGTGTGATCTTTCAAGAATATGTCGAATTCGGGATCCATTCTCAAACGCAGCTGCGTTTTAGAAGCCTCTTTTTTCACGACTTCAGCTCGATTCAGTCTGGCGCCCCGAGCTTTTAAAAAAGACGCAGAATCAGCACCGCCGCCGTTTCCGTTTGAGTTATCGGGCGAAAGCACTGCCGCCGCTTTGCTTGCTCTATCTTTGGGAGCTCCTTCCAGCTGTCCAACAAGCAGAACTTCAGCATCATTTTTTGCTCCGGCTCGCAATTCATCATAGAAAGAAACACGACCATCCTCAGGAGCAATCATAGACCAGCCGTGTGAGGCAAACACCGATTCGAGCTCGGGCTGCGCCATGCCGCCGCGCCATGGTCCCCAGCCGATACTGAGAACACGAGCTGCCGAATTGCGATTTAGCTTGATTGCCAGCTTGTTCAGAACTTCATTTGCTGCAACATAATCGCTCTGTCCGGCATTGCCGGTTCTGCCGACTACCGAGGAGAAGAAAATTAGATACTTGAGTGAATCAAGTTGCAAGCGTGAAGAAAGGGTCAAGGCTGCATCAATTTTTGTTCCGAAAACGCGGTCAAAAGAAGCCAGAGTTTTGTCTTTAATAAATGCATCTTCGATAACTCCGGCGCCGTGAATCACGGCATCAATTTTTCCAAAGCTTTCATAAAGTCTATCAATCAATTCGCTCAGGGCTTCCTGATCTCGCACATCCATCGAATAATATTGAACACGAGAACCGGCAGATTCCAGACGCTTCAAATTCTGCCGAATCTCCCGCTCTTTCATAAGCTTTTGATAAATCGATTCGATCACAGGAACACTGAGATTCTGACCCTCGCGCCTCAGCTTGTCGATAATTACAGCTTTGATTTCTTTCTGTGAATTCAAACCCTTGTATGCCGGATCTTCTGCTTCAACCGGTCTTTGTCCGCGTCCTAATATCACAAAAGTGGGCTTATGTTTAAGAGCCAGTTCATGGCAGAGTTCGGCAGTGATACCGCGGGCACCACCGGTTACCAGAACCAGAGAGGAAGAATCGAGTTCAAGCTTTTGCGAACTAATCTTCAGCGCCTGCGGCTCTGCATCAGGCATGCTGCGCTTCCCTGACGCATAAGACACTTCAACAATTGATTTATCAGGGTGAGCAAGTTCCCGCAGAATCAAATCAGCGCGCGTTGCAGCATCGTAATCACGGCCAAAATCAAGACAGCGAACCTGAGCTGCCGGAAACTCGCGAGCAAGCGACTTGATTACACCCGGTATCGATGCCAGTATAGGATTGAAATCAAGCTTATCATCGGCAGCAAAACTGCCGCCGAGATTTGTCAGAGCAAGCAATTTCACAGACTGTCCAGCTTGCTGCGCAGGCAAAAGCAGCTCTCTGGTGAGCGTAAAAAGGCTGCGCAAGGGGGCGTAATCAGAAATATTATGAGAGCCTGCTTTCGGCTGCAAAGCATAGCCCGGAGCCGCCGCTTGCAGATGCAAGAAGCCGGAGAGAGCTCCGAATTTTTCGCTTAAATAAGCCGATAATCTGGCAAGCAATTCCTGATTACAAAGATCAAGTACCAAAGTGCCTGATGAAAGATCAAATTTTTCAGGACAGGAATTTTCCTTATGCTTGAGGATAATCGCTCTGGCACCGGCTTTTTCAAGCTTTGCAGCCAGAGCATCGGCAAGGCCGTCTTCTGAATCGCTGATCAGATAAAGACCATGGAATGAATTATTTCCCTGAGGAAGAGCAGGCAAATCTTTTAATTTCACAAGAGCTCTGGCAACATAGGCAGAAGCTTTGAGCGCAGGCTGCTCTGCCGATGATAATTGCTGTTTTTCTTGTGGAAGAACAGTGAAGCCTGCGGAAAGATCACTTCGAATCCAGTCGTAAATCCCCTGAAGTGTTTTGGTAGCAGCCAGCTTTTCGATACCGCTTTCCAGCTCAGCTTGAACAGTATCAGGCAGAAGTTTGCGGAAGCTATTCAAAATCTCGACTCGTTTAATTGAGTCTATGCCAAGATCAGCTTCCAGATCCAAATTCGGATCAAGCATTTCAGAGGGATAACCGGTGCGCTCACTTACAATTTCAAGCAACTGAGCTATCAACTGCTCGGGGTTCAGTCCGCTTGCCTGCACGGCTGGCGAAGGCGCGGTTTTCACAAGATTGTTGGAAGCAATTACCTGCCGCAGTTCTTGTTCGGACAAATTCGCAGCACCATGGGACTTGCCGTTGCCGTTTCCATTACCATTGCCGTCCGGCAAATCAGTTACGGTCCGCTGCTCTTGCCCCTGAAGAGATGTTTTTGCTTCAGTCGCAAACGCAGCAGAATTAGCCTGCGATGCAGGCGCCGCCATTGTTTTTCCGCCTGACTTGGATTGCTGCAAATAAGCCATCATCACTTTCTCTTGAGACTGGAGAAAGTTGCTGGTCATAAGCTCAAGATTTTTTTGAAACTCAAGCATCACTTGTTCACGAGCTGTTCCGGAAAATGCAGCATGGGCTGCCGGCTGTTTCATTGATACAGGCGATGATTGAGCTTTGCCGGCTTCAAATTTAGTCTCGGACTGAGACTTCAAAGCCGTAAGCGGCTCAGCCGGCTTTGGAGAAGGAAGAGACGGCGAAGGCTTCTCCGCTTGAATGCTATTTTGCAAAACAGCAGCTTGTGCACGACGAGGAAGCGGCGTGCCCTCAGCCATAACTTTGTAGGCATGCTCTGCCGGTCTGTTAACAGCTATGGCATTCTTGCCGTCAAAACGTCGAACATGAGCGCTGTTCAGCAAATATGTCAACTTCGGCTTTTGCTTGGCGCTTTTCTTGATTTTCGGCAGTAAGGAATCAACTCGGTGGCGATAGAGCTTGCTGAAATCAACGGCAAGACCATTCACAAAAGCTTGAGCCAGGACTAACTGCAGTTGCGTGATGCCATGCTTGCCGCTGCGCTCAAGACAAAGACTCAGGTGCTCTTTACCTTCTAGAATATCGTCCACAAGCCCGGTCAATACCGAACCCGGACCGCATTCAATAAATATGCGCGCACCGGCATTGTACATTTCTTCGATTTCATTCTGAAATTCAACCGACTTAACAAGATGCTCACCAAGCAAAGAGGCAATTTGCTCAGGCTTTTTCGGATAAGGCTTAGCCAGAGTATTTGAATACACGGTGATTTGCGGTGTTTGCAAATGCAGATCTAAGAGAGCTTTGGAAAGCCGCTTTTGAGCGGGCTGCATCATCGGTGAATGAAAAGCTGCAGAAACTGCAATCGGTTTTGAGCGAATTTTATTTTCTTCAAAGATTTTTGCAGCTTCGGCCAGTGCATCGAGATCTCCCGAAATTATGCATTGTCTGGGCGAATTGATATTGGCCAGACAAACTCCTTTGAGCTTGCCTATCAATCGCAGAACCTCCTCTGAAGAGGCGCTTACGGCAAGCATGCTGCCGACTTTTTTGCCGTTTGTTTCTTTGAGAATCGCACCCCTTTGTTCGGCTATGCGATAGAGATCGTCCTCGCTCATCGCTCCTGCCGCGGCAAGAGCAACATACTCACCAAAACTATGACCGGCACAAAGTTCAGGCTCCAATCCCAGACTCAAAAGCAACTTGAAGGCCGCCATATCAGCCGCAGCAACAGCTGGCTGAGCCAGATGCGTATCGGTCAATTCCTGACTCTGGCGTTTTCTTTCAGCCTCGCTAAATACAGGTTCCGGATAAACAAAGCGACTTAATTTACGCTCGAATTTAGCGGCAAGCAATTTATCGGCATGCTCGAAAGTTTCTCGAAGTTCTGAAAAAGCAAGACCAAGATCGGCAAGCATATTAAGATGCTGAGAACCCTGCCCCGGGAAAAGAAATGCGAGTTTCGGTTTTAGTCCTGCTTGCCGTTCTTCAAAGTAAAGACCGCGTGGATCCCGCAAAGTCACTTTAGCCGGATCTTGCAAATGCTGTTTTGCCTGCTCGAGTTTCCTGGACAGATCATCGAGAGATTGAGCAACGATAGCCAAATTAAGTTCGCCGGCAGCTTCAGCATGGACTTGCGGCATCGAATTTGTTTGCAGGTGATGCCTGTATGCAAGGTCAAAAAGCGAACGGCTTTCCGTTGAAGCAAGCGGTCCCTGAGCTTGTGCTTCAAGTTCCATGGCACGCCGACAGTTATTGAGCAAGATCTCGAGATTTTTTTCAATTTGAGCGCGGCTTGTTCCCTTAAAACAGAAGATTTCAGAGGGCTGATCTCTGAGCACGGCGTCCTGCCGCTCCGATTTCTGGGCGCTGTATTCTTCCAGAACCACGTGAAAATTAGTGCCTCCAAAACCAAAGGCACTGACTCCGGCACGACGGGGATAACCCAGAGTTTCGGCATCATGCACCCAGGGTCTGGGCTCGGAATTTATATAGAAAGGCGAGTTTTCAAAATCACAGGCCGGATTCGGTGTTTCAACTCCCATGGTCGGCGGCAGGATCTTATGATAAAGCGAGCGGGAGACTTTAATTACCGAAGCCAATCCGGCAGCGCATTTGCTGTGGCCAATCATAGTTTTGACTGAGCCAAGAGCGCAAACTCTTTTTTGCGCAGCAAATTCTTCAAATACGGTCCGCAAAGCCTCAACTTCGGCCTTGTCACCAGCCACGGTGCCGGTCCCATGAGCTTCTACCAGTTCAACACTAGCCGGAGATACTCCGGCATCATCATAGGCTCTGTGTAAAGCAATCATCTGTCCTGCCGGACGTGGCGCAGTCAGGCTCAGATCTCGCCCATCGCTTGAGCCGCCGATGCCTTTGATTAGCGAATAAATGCGATCGCCGTCGCGTTCGGCATCGGAAAGGCGCTTGAGTACAAGCACGGCCATGCCTTCGGAAATAACGATGCCGTCGGCGCTTGCATCAAAAGTGCGGCAACGTCCTCTTGGTGAAAGAGCATGGGTTTTGCTGAAGCTGAGATAATCACCGGGCTGATTATGAGTATCTGTAGCCGCCAGAAGTACCATATCGCTCGAGCCCGAGCGCAGTTCTTGCATGCCGATGTATAAAGCCGCAAGTGAGGAAGCACAGGCAGCGTCTACGCAGAAATTTATCCCGCCTAAATCAAAACGATTTGCCACTCTTCCGGCAACAACATTGCCGAGATAACCGGGGAATGAATCTTCAGTCCATTCAGGCAAGCGCCTTTCAAGCTCGGCCCTGTATTCAGGGTCCATGTCTGCAAGAGTCCAATCCAACATAGAACGCAATGAATAAAAAGCCGTGATCGGACCATGTCCGGCGTTTGCAAGAACAATCGAAGTTCTTTCTTTCGGATAGGGTCTGTTCTGGTAACCGGCATCCTGCAGGGCAGCCCGGGTGACTTCCAGAATCAGCAGCTGCATCGGATCTATTGATGTCAAACTCGACGGTGGAATACCGTAATCGGAGGGATCAAAGGGGATATCTTTCAAAAACCCGCCCCATTTTGAATAAACTTTGTCGCGAGCCAGCGGATCCTCACTGTAAAGCGGTCTCCAATCCCATTGCTCAATCGGCACTTCTTCGATGGTATCAACTTTATTGATAATGTTTTGCCAGTAAGTTTCAAGATTGTTCGCTTTAGGGAACATGCAAGACATGCCGACAATCGCAACAGCTTCCTGCTCCTTGCGCTTAGCTTTCTTCGGCTCTAAGTTCTGAACTGAGGGAGCTCTGGACTTTAGAAATTTGTCTGCACGGATGCTCACAGTTTCATGCAAATTCTTGATTGTTGTCGCTTTCTTATGCATTGAAGCAAGCTGCCCGATCATGTACATGCCGTCGGACCACTGCTTTTCTGCAGAAACTTTCACAAGTTTGCTACCGCCTGCTGCACCGGCTTGCCCCCGGGCCAGCCCTTTGCTGGCGACTCGCAAGCGACCGAGATTCATCATCTCAAGTTCCTGCCTCAAGTCGTTCTTGCCGTAGCCCTGAGCTTCAAGCTTGCGACGTTTTTCGTCAAAGACCTGCTTGTAAGGTGAATCAACGCATCGAATTGCATGACCAGGGCCTGTTTCCAGAAGAACAGTCTGATCGCAAGCAAGAGCAGCTTCTTGAAATTTAGGCACAATCGCCCCGGCGCTGACCGACTCTTCGGTGAACAAATAAGCTGTACCCATAAGAATACCGATTCTTATACCGCGTTGAACCAGAGGGCTGGCCATGGCAGCCGTCATCGCGGCTGAATGTTCATCGTGTATGCCGCCTGCAAAAACGATGTGAAACTCGGACGGATCGACTTTCGCAGGCAAAACCGACAGCAATGTTTCAATCATGCTTTCCCAGAGTACAAAACTCGAGCGTGGTCCGACATGGCCGCCGCATTCTTTTCCTTCAAAAATGAAACGACGTGCACCCATTTCCACAAAAGACTCAAGCAAAGCAGGCGAAGGTACATGCAAATAAGTCTTGATTCCCGCTGCTTCCAGCTCCTTAGCCTGATCCGGTCTACCACCGGCAATCAAAGCTGCAGGCGGCCGATGTTTCAATACCAACTCGAGCTGCTCTTGCCTGAGCTCCGGCGGAACGAATCCGAGCATGCCCACGCCCCAGGACAGGGATGCGAGCTTCTTTTTACTCTCGCTGAGCAAGGGCTCGATTTCGTCTTTTCTCATTAAAGCAAGAGCCAGAAAAGGCAAAGCACCGCCTTCGGCGACCTTAAATGCAAAATCGGCAGTATCGGAAACCCGAGTCATTGCACCCTGCAAAATCGGATATTTGATGGCATGTGATTGAGCCAGAGGACTGCCTTCGCATAAACTGTTCTGATGAGCAGCAGCCGCTAGATTTGCCGACGACTGAGTTTTCAACGCAGTCAAAAGTGCAGGCACAGTTAAATAGCGCTTCGCAAACGGCATCGCAAAAGCCACATCCTGACCAAGAGCGAACTGCGCGGGTAGAAAGCTTCGCCCGGAAGCGGCCGAGTCGATCAAACGAGCACGCAAAGACTTGCGAACAGAAAGCAGAGACGAAGCAGAACCGTCGCAATTAGCTTGAAGCAGCAAATTCTTCAAACTCTCGTCACCCGGGCGGCAGGAGACCCGAATTTGCTCATTTGCAAATTTGAAGATCTCTGTTTCGCTGCCGTCATAAGCTGAAATTTTTTCTTTCTGCTCAGCTGAAAGGGGCGACTCACGCAAGAGCAAAACTTGTGAATCCAACACAACACCGGCGCAGCCCGCGGTCAGAGCCGCAGCAGCTGAGTTGATGCCGATGCCGCCCCGGGCAAAAACCGGAACAGTCAGTTCTTTCTTGAAACGCTGAATAAGTATGAAACTTGTTTCTTCACCGACCCGGCCGCCGCTTTCGTTGCCCTTAGCGATGACGGCATCCGCACCTGCGGCTTGCGCCAGATGAGCCTCTTGAAGATTAACGGTTTCGCAGTAAACTTCAAGCTTAAGCTTGTGCAGGTGCTGAATCACGGAACCCAAAGACTTCTTTTCGAAATTCTGCTCACGCACAGCAAGAATTACCAGCTTTTGTTTTGCCGTACTTTTACTCATTTGATTGAGCAAGGATTGGAAGTCGTCAACTTGCTCGACACCACATCTGATACCAACAGCAGCTCCGGTTTCAAGGAGAGCACTTAAGGCATTTCGGACATCGTCAGGCTTTTCCAGATACTCAAGATCCAGAACACCAATCTCACCGGCTCTGGCTGCGGCAAGAGCAAGGCTTGGCGAGAAATTCTTTCCCGTCCAGGCCGCCGGAGTAAGTACAATAATCCCTAGTGTCGGCGTCATCACGCTTTTCAGTTCCTTTTGTGGGAGCAAGCCGTATTGCAATCTCGGAAACTTACGGCTTGAGAAGCCCTCGAGATTTGCTTATTAAGATCCCGTAATTATATAAATAGAGATGCTGTCTGCCATTGGACAGGTCTTAGGTATGCTTTGGCAGGTTGTCAATCAATGACGTCTCGAGCCGATCTTAAGCATCCAGACAGCCTGCCAAGCGGCAATTAGGAAAGAGAAAAGCTAGATCACGACGATTTCGCTCGGACTGCGAAGCTCATAGGTAACCCCTCTCCACTGAATGCGGTTTGTGCATAAAGAGTAAAGAGTCATCCAGGGAAGCGCCAGATGAGCCAGCGGCAGCGCCATGACAAATTTCCAGAGACTGCTCCTCAGCTCGTCCTGCCTGTCGGACAAGACTTTCAGCCAGAGTCCCTGCCCCTTTAACAGGAAATAAACTTCAATCGGCAAAACAATCAGCCCCGTCAGTAATGAATGTAAATAAATCGCCTCGCCGGTGGCAAGCAAAAGCAAAAGACAAGAAAAAACAGACAGCAGCCAGGTTGCCATGATGCCTGCTCTCATAATTCCTCTTCGCCAGAGAGCCGGATAATAAACCTTGGTTAAGATTAGCTGTCGATTTGTCCACTCAATGACTTCGGTCCAGTCGCCGTCACCATGACTTGCGACCAGGCATTGAGGCACAAAGCGCACTCTCAAGCCGATATCTTTCACCGCCGTGGTCAGGGAAAGGTCGTCGTCGGCAGCGGCATCCCAGTGCTCAAGCACTCGAGCTTTCTCAAAAATTTCGCGGCGTATAGCCATTGCCCCGCCCCAGGCAAAACAGTATTTGGGGCTGGCCATCTCCCAGGCTGACATGCGATTCCAGATACTGCGCAGCATGGAAGCAGCGTCGCCTCGATAAGGCACATAAAAGCGATAGCCTGTAGTGGCGCCGGTGCCGTCTTCATCGAGCCTGGAAATCAAAAACTTCAAAAAGTCGCTTCGGGCAATTACATCCGAATCCACAAAAGCTATGGCTTCAGTGTCCGCGGAAAGATGCTTGAGCGCCTCAATTTGATTATTGATTTTCTGCGCTCGCCGGGGATTCAATCCGGCCACGACCAGCCTTGTTTTAACAGCCGGAAATTCAGCCATAACGGATTTCAGCGCTTCATAAGCAGGGTCGCTTTCAGCAGCCACCGCAAAAATAACTTCAAAATTCGCTTTGCCGTTCAGCTTATAGTCTTGCTCAAGAAGCTTTCGCATGTTGTCATGAAAACCAGGATCAAGACCCTTGCAGGGCAGAATCACCGCCAAACGCGGCAAATATTGAGGCTCCGGCTTCGACATTTCCAGATCCACATATTTGTACATGCGGCGGAAGCTGTAATACTGCGAGAAAGTAACAGCCAGAGTTATAAAAGCCAGGATATAGAGAAAAATCATGTAAGCAATGACTCAGCAGGAAAGCAGAGTATAATGCCAGCCGACTAGCCGATACCAGTGTCCTCCACTCAGGCTAAGCGTCATATCATTTTTATTCGTTAAGCTTGGCTCCAGAATGTCCATAGTCAGGAAACTTGTATATCAGGTCTTTAAGCGCTTAGCAGGCAGGGAAATGGCTGAGCTCGAGGCCGATTGTCGGGAGCCGCAAAAAGCCCAACTGCGAAAGTTGAAAGAGATACTGAGCAGAAATGCCGACAGCGCTTTTGCAAAAGAACATGGACTTAATGCCGATTCAAGCCTTGAAGAATTTCGAAAAGCAGTGCCGGTGTCCGATTACGAAGCGCACCGTCCTTATATAGAAAGAATTTGGAACGGCGAAGAGAAAGTGCTCAGCTCGGAAAAGCCCTTCATGTTTGCCACCACCAGCGGCACCATGTGCAAGTCCAAATACATTCCCGTAACCGAGTCATATATTAAAGAGTTTCGTCACGCTTCTATTGCCTCCGGCTTCTTTACTCTGCAAAATT
>JAIEPM010000344.1 GCA_019748395.1 Candidatus Obscuribacterales bacterium | reverse complement strand
CAAATAGGCAGCATAGTATCCGCAACACTGATCGAAGACGCGCTGCTTACCTCTCTCGTGTCCGTATATGCAGCCCGCATCGGCTTTAGAAAAATCTTGCTTCTCGGCTCTTTCATTCTAATTGCATCAGGATTGATTTTTGCTGCAAATACAAATCCCTGGATAATTGCGGGAGCCGCTGTTCTTGGAATTATCAGTCCGGCAGGATATGAAGGCGGACCTTTCGGCGCAATAGAGCAGGTGCTGATCTCACAACACGTTCCAATTAAGAAGCTCGCCGGAGAGTTTTCAAATTACAATCTCATTGCCTTTGCCGGTGCCGCGCTTGGCTCATTGATGACCGGATACTTATTTCCGCAGCTGAAACAAAACGGGGCCCTTTATGCATACTCTTTCGTGTTCTCGGCCTATGCCCTCTGCGGGCTTTTGATGGCATTTGCGTATCTGGGCGTAAAAGAGAAAGCTGTAGCTCCGACACAAACAAGTGCTGTCCCAAAGCAAGGAATCGCCAAAGCTGAGCTTTCAGCAAAATCACAAGAGCATGAAAAGTCTAAAAGCAACAATGCCTCAGTAGCAGGCTTCAGTAAAGATATCTGGAAACTCAGCTTTTTGCAGGGTATGGATGCATTCGGCGGCGGCTTTGTGCCGACAACACTTATCTCATACTGGTTTTTTGAACGCTTTTCTGTCGGTCCCGAATTCACCGGACCCTTATTCTTCATCACAAATTTGATCGCAGCAATCTCTTTTGTAATTTCACCATTTGTTTGCAAGCGCTTTGGCTTGCTCAACACCATGGTTTTTACTCACTTACCCTGCAGCATCACTCTTTCACTTGTGCCCTTTATGCCGACTGCAGTTCTTGCAGCAGCCATATTCGTGGGCAGAAGTTTCTTTTCTTCAATGGACATTCCGGCGCGACAGGCATTTGCGATGGTGCTTGTCAGCGAAGCAGAAAGACCGCGTGTCGCCGGACTGACATCGGCAGCCAGGTCTATAGGTCAATGTGCAGCGCCGATCTTCTCGGGCTGGGCGCTGGCAAACACACTTTCAGGACTTTCCTTCGTAATAGCCGGAGCTTGCAAAACTGTTTATGACATCAGCATTTATTTCTGTTTCAGAAAGATACCCTTACAAGTCAAAGTCGACGCTGCCGAAACAGAAGCAGCTTAATTCATCACATCTACTGTTTTAATGCCCTGCCAGCGGCTTTTCACAGGCTCAGGAAGCTTATACATTTCCTTGATAAACATAACCACCTGCCACTTTTCGGTTTCAGTCATGCTTTTCGAATAAGCAGGCATTGCCGTGAGCCGCACACCATGCTCAATAAACCAATAAATCAGTCCATCGGGATCTTTCGACCACTCTTCAGCCTCATTCACAAATATGGGAGCACTTTTGTTGAAGCCTTCGGAAATCTTGCTTTTTTTGCCGTCTGCAAGCCCATGGCAAACGGCACAGTTATTGACATATAGCTTGCAACCGTTGCTCAAATTTTCATTGTTCACCGGCAATGGATTTTTTGTTTGAGGTGTATGACCTTTTAAATAAGCTCGAATAGATGTCTTTGCCATCCATCGCTCAATATCCGGAATCGGCTGATCGGCACCAGGATCGATCACCCCTGATGAGAGAATCAGATAAATACCGGAAAGAATGACGATGACCGCGAAGATTCCTCCTCCAAGAAAAGAGAAAAAACAGGCTATCTTTCTTTCCATTGCCTAACCCTGTACAAAGCCAGAAATTTTGAGTGATCGGTAAACACTAATCAAGCCTTGTTTTCCTTATGTCACATTGAAGCAAAACTATATTTTCAGGTCTTTAATCATTGCTCTAAATTCCTCCTTTCCGGGCGTGGCATCAGGCAACCACCAGGAAATGCCCTCGCAACAACCCTTCAGATACTCTCTTCCCCAGGCGGCACTGAACACAGGCTCCTCCGAAGCAGACTCCAGCGGCAACAATCCCACAGCCAGGTTATTCTGGATAACCCCCAGTCCTTCCTTGTCCCTCGATCCTATATAAGTAGCACCCTTGATTTCAGGAATCATTTTCGCCGCCTTGCTAAGCCACAACAGCGTTGCTGCATGCCGGCCATCTTCAATCGCGGATTGCGCTGCCAGGACAAAAAGACTTGCCTGTAAAAGCGGAGAATATGAAGTCGACTCAAGACAGTCTTCTATGCGATCAACAGGAATCTCGACAGTCCTCATGGGTTTTGATAAAACACCTTTATGCAGCTCCCATTCAAAGGATTTCACCATCAAGACAGCAAATACAACTGCTTCCGACTTTTTCATTAGAATAGAACCACGCAGCCAGGCCATCAAAGTAACGCTGGGTAGCTCCTTTTCAAACAGCCCGTCCTTTTCCAATTTACTGAGAATTCCAACAATAAAGCCAAAGTCCCGCAATGATTTGCGCCTTGCTCTAACTACTGCCATGGTCTCATGCATTGCTTTGAAATCTTTTCGTCTGTGAAACTCGTTCAAAGCCACAATCAGATATTCAGCATAACTTTGAGCTTCGGCTAATCCATATATCGGTTGCAGCAGCCTTGTCATGTATATCAATTTCAGAGATTCATAATCGTCGATACAATAATCTTCCATGACTCTCAAGTTGCTGAACATATAGTGCCGCCTGGAGCTCTCAAGCTTTCCAGGAGCCAACTTCCAGACCTGCTCGTTGTTCCGAATTACAAAAGCCAGGCGTCTGCAGGTAGCAATTTCCGGACGAACACCTTTAAGTGTCTTTATCAAAGCTTGATCCCAGGCTCTCAGACAAAAAGCGGCTGAAGCAGCTTTGTCACCTGCCTTAAGTGAACTAATTGCTTCTTTTGAGAACAATCGCGCTTTTGCCTCCGATGCGGATTCCGGCAGGAATTGCGCAGCACCTTCATACAACAGAATCGCTGCTTTAACTCTCCCTCCTTTTTCATAGTCATCTGCCTTTCCTTCAAGAGCAGCTAGCTTCTGGGCTGCACTCATAGAAAAAGCATTCTTGAACAGAAGATTCCAGATCCAAGCAGGACCAGGATCTGCAAAGAAAAACACCCAACAAATGAAAATTAGAAGCGACGCCGCAATTGCCGGAAGCGAGCCCTTCAAATATTCATTTTTCCGGCTATTTTTTGCAACCGTAAATTTTTCATCCAGTCTTAAGTCTTGCTCGGACACAGCTCCTTTCGATTCAAGAACAGCTCGAAGATCTGCGGCAAAATCAGCCGCACTCTGATAACGGTCCTCCGGCATCTTAGCCATTGCCTTTCGCAAAACAGGATCAAGAATGGCCGGGCAGTCTGTTTTTTTATCGTGCAAGCTCTCTGCACTTTCATTCACGTGCTTGTAGATCATTCCCATCGGATTGTCAGCATCAAATGGCGCTTCTCCCGAAAGACATTCGTAAAGAACGCAAGCCAGCGAATAGATATCGGCACGCTGATCAGGATGCTTACCCTGACACTGCTCAGGACTCATGTAGGGCAAGGAGCCCAACAAAAAGCCTGTCTCCGTGAGATTTTGAGAGCTTTCAGTCCAGATTCTTGAAAGTCCAAAATCCAATATTTTGGCACTGCACTTCTTGCCTTTTTCAAAGTCGAAAACCATAACATTTTCCGGCTTCAGATCCCTGTGAACCACACCCTGAGCATGTGCATGCTCAAGCCCGCTGCAAATATCCAGAGCTATCTTGATGGCTGTTGGGTATGCAATCGCAGCTGATTCATTCAAAATCTGCTTCAGAGTTTTGCCCTGAAGCAATTCAAAAACCAGATAAGGAACTCTGTCATGCCAGATTCCAATTGAATAACATCTCACAATATTTGGATGCAATAAAGATGCAAGTATTTTGCCTTCCTGAACGAATCGCTTATGCCAGCTATCGTCATCGCTCAGTTCTTCACGCATAAATTTAACTGCGACTCGTCGCTTCAAGGCAAGTTGCTCTGCTTCAAACACAGTCCCAATGCCGCCTTCACCGATTTGCCTGAGCAACTCGAATGAATCATCAATAACGGCTCCGGCAGCAGGCTTCAAGACTTACCTTCATGCAAACAGATGAAGTATAACGCGAAAAGCAAAAGCCTCTTACTGTTACAGATAGTATCCCTGGAAGAAATTGAAAGAGCCAGGCAAAAGACCCGTCTTCCAGGGACCGCCCGAACAGAGAATTCTGTTAAGGCGGTCCCCGTGAACGGAAGCAAGGGTCAGAAGGTTTTGCTCTCGATAAGAACGCGCGCTTCGCCGATCCGCTGATGCCCGGCTGCGATCTGGTAGTGGAAAGCGTATTCGCCAAGCCGGCCCAGCGAAGACCAGGACATTGCCACATAAAGGCACCACTCGACCTCTTCGATGGCACGGCGAACATCGTAGTCGTCTTTAAGACCGGACTCCACACAAAGATTAATCAGCCGCCCCATTTGAAAATGGAGGCAAGCCATTTCAGCACCGAGCTTGTTGCGACGGGTTGCCGCAATCGCGAGCGGCCGAATCACGAGAAGAGCGATAAGAGCAAGGATAAGAAGGCATGTGATCATAGTTTTGAAGAGCGACAGCCGACCTCTAAACGCATTTGACGCGAGTAAAAGTCTGAGTCTGCTTGTTTAGGTTTAATTGCTGCGGAAATCTGTTGATTGAAGAAAGAAGAAAAGAGTTGCTTCTATTCAACACCGGTTTTCTCTCAGATCAAATAGCCTTATCTGTCTGAAAGGAGCAGAGTGGTAATTGTCCCAGTCGCGCAAGTACTTATGGTGGGCATTGGGTAGCTCACGCTAAGCAGTTAATGCGCTTCAAAATTCAGGGATTTTGCCTAGAGAACAATTGCTTTTGATCTTCGGGTCAAGGTCAGCAAGGTGGCAGATCAAACGATCTGCCACCTTTATTGCCGGCAGGATGCCGGCGCTCCCAGGCGGCGGACACTACGACATCTTTTCGTACGGACCTGTCCGTAGACGACCAAAAAAAAGAAGCAGAGAGGATCCCGAATTTAATTCCGGGACCCCCTCTGCATGAAGCGTCATTGCTCAGCCCTTAGTTGCTGGGCGCAGGCAAAAGCTTCTGATTGACGGGATTGATCGCGATCTCGTCCTCTTCGTGCAAACGAGCCAGCAGGTTCATCTGTTCACGAGTGCCTTCGACAATCACGCTGAAGAAGAACGGAGACACGCGTTGATAGGAGATGTTGATCACCTTCAGCTCGAGCACGTTTTCCATCGTGTTGAGAAGGTCGGCCGCCACTTGCATCATGGCGTTCTTGCCTTCGGCGCTGGTGATCACACTCCACTGATTGACACCGGTGCTCTTCGCGCCGGCAGCAGCCTTGCGGATTTCGCGCTGCAGCGTCAAGTTGACGACACCCGCCTTCTTGCCCATCTTCGCGACCATCTTCTCGTGTTCCGGCACGCCGTAAGACCCCTTGCTCACCGAGAAAACAAGCGCATCGCCCGCTTCGTTCAGCGAAAGCCGCACGACGTCGCCGCCGCTCAGCTTGCCGGTCGAAAGCAAACGACCAAGCGGCATCAGCACGTCACGGTTGATCACACGCTTCAGCTCGGCGACATTCTTGTCGACAGTGCGCAGGAGAAACTCGCGCGCTTCGATGCTGGACTCGAACATGAAGTCCTTGCCGGCCTCCATGCCATCGGTGATGCGCTTCTGAACCGTCGAGAGTTCAGCATCAACGATCTGCAGCAGCGCATCCGAGCTGAAGGGCTGGAATACGACAACCGCGTCAAGACGATTGCGGAACTCCGGCTTGTAAGTCCGGCGCATTTCGTCAGTGACAATCGCTTCGATGTTCAGAGCTTCAGCCTTGCGAGCATTCTGCACGAAGCCGATGCTGCCCTTCTGCTCACGCTCGAAGCGGTCCATACCGATGTTCGAGGTGATGATGAAGATAGTGTTGCGGAAGTCGGCAACCATGCCGTTGCCCAGACGAGCAGTTCCCTTGTCGAAAACTCCCATCCAGAACTTGTAGAAGTCGGCGCTGGACTTCTCGAACTCTTCGAGCACGACGATGTCCACGTTTTCGCCGGAAGCCAGACGCACCCGACGCATGTTGTGCGGCGAGATCACCGAGTAGGGGTCGGTATCATGGTCTTCCAGCTTGTTCTTCGGATCCTTCGGGTCACGGTAGCCGATGTAGGTCGGAGGCGCACCCTTGAGGTCGAGAATCTGGTGGTCTTCCGTGTAGTCCGATGCCTGAATGCGGATTAGCGCATCCGGGTCGTTATGGAAGATTTCCGCCAGAGTGACGCCGGTCAGCGACTTACCGGTACGGGAAGGACCGGCCAGGAAGAAGATGCCGATCGGGCGGCTGCGGTCACGCAGGGGATTCTTCGCCATATTGTAGGCAAGCTGGGCAACCTTCAAGGCGCCGGGCTGTCCGATGACGCGTCCACCGAAGCGCTCTGCAAAAGCAATCTCAGCAGGGCTGAGTTCGTTGTGGTCGACGACCACGAAAGTGTTGTTGGTAGTCATAGCAAAACTCCTTAGTTTTGCTGCATTTCTGCAGCGGTTTGAGGACGCCCTTGCAGGCGCCCGTTGTGAAAAGGTAATCAATGGTGTTGAGCCCTTTCAGGAGGGCCTGCAAGAAACCCGGCTGAGTCTTGTGGACACAACCGTCGCGACAAAAAACGGAGCTGTCATAAACAGTTCCGTTCACTCACTGAGTTGAGAAACTAAAGCTCTAAATTCAACTCTGTCGGGACAGTTCCAGCATTTCCAGATAAGAGTTTTTCACATCCTCTCTGGGCGAACCTAAAAGTGTCTCGACAAAGTTGAATATTTCAGCTCGCGCCGCCTGGGGTTCTTCACCCAGAGGCACGATAACTTCAAGTTCCAGAAAGTGACCTGAGTATTTGCCGAGTCCTGAAACTCGATCAATACAAACAGTCATTTCTTTACCGTTGAGCGTGCCTTCAAAAACAGCTCGCTCTTTGCTGAAACTGAGAAGTTCTTTTTGAGCAGCGAATCTGGCACAGATAATCGCCAGAGTTCTGAGCAAAGAACTGACCTCGCATTCGCTTTCCTGCCGTTCTTTCCCACCGTCTCGGGTTTTGACCCAGGACTTGAGAGTGAAAACGCTTCGAAGAGAGCCGGGACTGACTTCATCACGAACACGCATCATCTCGCCCTTCTGCCTTGGCGGCAGAAAAGTATCGGTCATCGTGACGCTACCTGTTGGTCTGAATTCAAGCTCTCTCAGGCGCAGCGGCAGTGACTCCGACTCAGTAGCTGAGATTGAAAACTTTCGTTCGACTTCAAGGTGCCCTTTGCGAGCTTTGCGATACACATACCAGGAAAACGCATTCTGCAGGAACACGAGCAAAAGTGCTCTAAATCCACTGTTTGTCCTCATGCTCCTCCCCCCAAGATTTAAGTTCGAGTTTTCCCGGCAAAGTCGGCTTCCTGCACCAGAGCAAATATTACCCTGATCGGACTAGAAACGTATGTGTTTTGCGGGAATCGAGCTCTTTTTTCTTGCTGGGGGGTGAAAACTAAAGACAACCTTAAGGTAACAGCAAGCCCACAAAGAACCAAATTCAGAGAATCGACAGCATAAGTCTGAAAGCGATTCGCCGGTTTTAGTAATGTTCACGCCACAAACTCAGCAGCTGTGAAGAATGCCGAAGATTTCGAAGCAAGGAAATCGACCAGGCAAAAGCATTTTGCGAGCTTCGAGAATCGCAAGCGCTGCTGTAGAAGCCCGAGAAGACATATTGCGAAGGTAGCGCAGTCAACCTTTCGCAATATTTTGAGTGAACAGAGCATTTTGCTAGCTTGAATGCCTAATCACTTCAAGAAATCCAGAGCGAACCTTCAGCGCAAACCGACAGCCCTGCTTACTTTGAGCTATCGATGAGTCAATCAAGACTCTCGGGACTGTTCTGCTCTGCCCTTCAACAGCTGCGTCTCTTAAAGCCCGTTTCCGCTTCAAGCGGGCTGGCTTGAGTTCGGAGATGCAGCCTCAGACCGAGCTTACGGCAATGAGAAAAACTCGCTTCATCGCGCTATTCAGGCGCTTGAAGCAGACCCTCAGAAGCTGGAAACAACGCATCGACGACTATTCGCAACGCTGTCTCCAGAGCGGTTTTATACCGTTCACTTATGGGCCTGCTCAGTTAATTGGAAGAATTTTGGCTCGCGCGCAAGTATTTATTCAACTCGGCAAGCTTCGCGTGAAAGGCGGCAAGAACCTGAGTCTTCCCGGACTCTATGTGTTCTGCCCCAACCACAGCAGCATGGCCGACGCGCCGATTCTTTACGCGATACTCAATCGCTGGGAAAGCGTTCGATATATGACTGCTTACGAAGAAATGCGCGGCATAGGCGGGCTCAAGGCAATCTTTATGGGTGCCATGGGTTGCTTTGCTGTTGACCGCAGCCAGGGCAGAACCGTGATTGAACCTGCAATCGAAGTTCTGCTCAAGGGTCAGTGCCTGACCATCTTCCCGGAAGGACGCATATCTGAAACAGGAGAGCTGCAGCCTTTCAAAAAAGGCGCGGCTATCATAGCGGGCTCCGCGCTGGCAAAACTCCCTTCGACCCAGAAAGTCGGCATTGTGCCGATTTGCATCAACTATCACAAACGCGACAATGCCACGGCTCGCAAGTCATACCTGAAGATGGGTCTGAAATGGCGTGCCGGTGTCACTGTTACAGTCGGACAGCCCATCTATCTCAACGAAAGAGAGGGGCAAACGCCGGAGCAAGTGATGGAAGAAGTGAGGGACTTCATCAGTCGCTCGCAAAAGAGTCAAAATGAGCCTTGCAAGTGCGGGAGCTCATGATAATTAACGCCAGACCTGGCAGCAGCAAAATCTTAGTGCTGCCAGGTCATAGCCCTCTTCTATCTGAACTTTCTCGACTTTTTGACCTTTTTCAGAGCTTTTTTCTACTTTTTCACCTTTTTATGGGCGTTTTATAGCCTTTTCTCGCTTTTAAACGCGGTAAACTTCAGAACTTGCCCCCTTTGAGGAACGCTTGTCATGCTCAAATCAGAAGCAGAGAAACTTTTCCAGCGCTGTTGTGAAGAATCAAAAGCGGAATTCACTGAAGAACAAAAACAATGCATCGTACAGGCCATGATGAAAATCTGCAGCCGAATTGTGGAAGAAGCCATGGCATCCAACAGCAGTAACAGAGGCAGCCGCGGCGGCCGTCAAGGATATTTTGCTGATTAGTTTAGACCTGAAAAACGGAGATTGCCCGAATGTCTGCTTCGACAAAAACCATGCTCGATCGCGCTCGTGAGCTGGAAAAAGAAATTATTGAGCTGAGACGCTATTTGCATAGGCATCCGGAGCTGAGTTTTGCCGAAACAGAAACAGCTAAGTTGTCGGCAGAAAAACTGAAAGAACTGGGTTTTGAAGTAAAAACAGGAATTGCAAAAACAGGCGTGCTCGGCGATCTTGGCTCAGGCAAGCGCATGGTTGCCATTAGAGCCGATATGGATGCTTTGCCGATTCTTGAATCAAACAAGACGCCCTATCACTCAGGAAATCAGGGTGTCATGCATGCTTGCGGGCACGACGCCCACGTCAGCTGCGGACTTGCCGCTGCAAAACTTCTGGCAAAGATGGACAGTCTACCCGGCAAATTAAGAATGCTGATGCAACCTGCCGAGGAAGACACAGACAGCGAAGGCAAATCAGGCGCCATGCGCATGGTGGAAGAAGGCGCTATGGACGGTGTTGCGGCGGTGATCGGCTTGCACATGGATGCATCCTTGCCCGCCGGAAAAGTAGCGATCATGCCTGGGCCTGTTATGGCAGCCTGCGACGGTTTCAAGCTGACCATTCAGGGAAAAGGCGGTCATGGAGCCTATCCTGAAAGCACTGTTGATTCAGTTGTGATTGCAGCTCAGGTTATAAGCGCAATTCAGCAAATTGTATCGAGGCGAATGTCGGCACTGGACCCGGCTGTAATCACAATCGGTTCAATTCACAGTTCGAGCAGTCGCGGTAATGTCATTTCAGACAGCGTCGAATTGCTCGGTACTATTCGCAGTTTTACTGAAGCTGTGAGAGTTAAATTGAGAAATGAACTTGAGAAGGCTTGCTCGCTTGTCAAAGCACTTGGTGGCGAATTCACTATCGAGTACGAACTTGGTTATCCTCCGACAGTGAACGATGCAAATGTCAGCGAAGTGCTCAAACAGGCAGCCTGCGATCTGATTGGAGTCGAAAACGTCATTACTTTGCCTCTTAAAACCTGGTCTGAAGATTTTTCGATTCTTGCTCAAGCTGCTCCGGGAGCATTCATGTTTCTGGGTGGCGAAATGAAAGACTATCAGCGCAGCCACCACAGTCCAGATTTTGATATAGACGAATCGGGTCTATATTTGGGTCCGGCAATACTGGCGGAGACCGCACTCAGATTAATGAAAAGCGAGAACTAGCAAGCATTAGCGGGCACGCAAGCTAGAAACGGAACTTAAGAGCAAGCGCAGCTAACGCGAGCTTGCGGAGTGAACACATGTGTTCACGGTTGCCAACAGATCGCACCCCGGAGCGCGGGCATCTTGCCCGCTCAGGATCTAACTGCACTATGCAGGCGGGACGCCTGCGCTCCCGGGTGGCGGCGCTGCGCTTGGCAGCTTAGCGCTACGGCGTGCTAGGCGACTGAGAGAAAAAATGGTGATTACACCGTAAAGAAGAGCTACGTCTTTGCATCTTCGCTTTTATTACTAGATCTCTAACTGCTAAGGCTTAGTTACTCACTTTTTCTTCTTCCTCAAGCAAAACCAGAAAGAGATCCACAACTCAAGCACCTCAGCAGCAACCACTCAAACGCAAAGCTTGCGGAGTAAGAAATCGTAGTTTCGCAGACATCAGCCCAGTCGGCAGATGACTGCGTGTTTTTGCGTCTTTTCACAACCTGAACCCAAGGACCAATTCCAATCATGTGCACAGCAATCATGGCAACGATCGCCCTGCTGACCTTCGTCATCCGACGGATCAGCGGCGCCGGACAGGGTGTCTCTTCGACTCCTCGCTGTCCATTCCGCATCTTCGGCAAGTCCAAGCCTGCCGATAAGAATCAAGGCTCTGAGCCCGGACTTGGATGGAAGGAACAGTTCATCGGCGGTTCTGCCGAGAGCGAAACCTCATTCATCCAGACCGCTGTTTCCGACATTCACAACGTCCAGAAAGGCAACCGCAAGAAAGCTAACGCCAATGTCTACAAGCGTGCCTTCCACGCCAAAATCCTGGCGGGCATCGGCAACGCCGAATTTGTGGTCGGCAACGACATCCCCGAAGCCCTGCGGGTAGGTATCTTGCAACCCGGACGGAGCTACCAGACGGCAGTGCGCTTTTCCAACGCCTCGGGCGTGACGCAGGCCGACACCAAGAAAGACCTGCGTGGCATCGCTCTGCGCCTGGCCACCGACGACGGCTCGCACGACTTCCTGGCCACCAACGGCAAAGCCTCGCACGCCCGCGACTCGCGTCAGTTCATCAAGTTCGCTCTGGCACTTGCCGGTTCGAAACTGCTGCTTCTGCCACGCCTGCTCTGGCACATCGGCTTGTTCGAGTCGATTCGCATGTTCGCCACGGTGATCAAGCAAGTTTCCAAGCCGGTCGAAAGCCTGGCGACCGAAACTTACTTCAGCCGCTCGGCTTATGCTTTCGGCGACCGCGCCGTTCGCTTCCAGATCACGCCGGCTTCCTGCCC
This sequence comes from Candidatus Obscuribacterales bacterium, assembly GCA_019748395.1. Classification (GTDB taxonomy): domain Bacteria; phylum Cyanobacteriota; class Vampirovibrionia; order Obscuribacterales; family Obscuribacteraceae; genus JAIEPM01. The sequence goes on along the minus strand of JAIEPM010000344.1, from coordinate 4,460 downwards.
TGAACACACGGAAGCAAGAACAGATGAATATCTGAGTCAGGACCTTCTTTACCGGCTCCTCAAAGGTCCGGTGGTCTTCGACATCCAGGTTCAGCTCTACGTCAACGAGGAGCAAACCCCCATCGAAGATGGCTCTGTCGAGTGGCAGGGTCCTCTTTACACTGTCGCGCAACTCATCATTCCTCAGCAAGACTTGAGCAGCCTCGAGGCTCTTGCATGCAAGGAACTGGTCGAGAAGCTCGAGTTTAATCCCTGGAACGTCTCGAAGGGTTTCCGACCCCTCGGCAGCCTCAACCGCGCGCGCAACCCCGTATATCGGGCAAGTCAGGCGCTGCGCACGGGACGTGACGACTTCTTCTCACAGAAAGGCACGACTATGAATTCTGAGAAAAACCAAGGCGGCTGCCCGTTCGGCTTCGGCAGCGGCAGCGACAAGAGCGGCGATAACCCGGCCGGCAGCGGCGGGCTCTGGCGTCCGAAATCCTCCCGGCAGGGCATCGGTCCGTTCAAGTACGTTTACTGGAACATGTTCTACTGGGTGATGGAAACGCTGAACCGCGTTCTTTCCCGCAACCCGTACCGCAAGGTCAGCTGGGACAAGTGGCCGCCCTTCCTCGGGCAGCTCTATCTACTGGCGAAGTTGCGTTACAACCGCAGCAACGCAATCACCGACCCCTATGACTACGCGGCCAACGACACCAAGCCGCTGAGCCCGGAGCCGGAGACCGCCAAGCACTACATCTCGGCGGACGGCAGCTGGACCATCGACAACGACAACCCGCAAATGGGCACGCCGCACACGCGCTTCGGCTCCAACATCCCGCCCAAGAAAATCCGTCCCGACGTCGAGAACATGACGCCGTCGGCCCGGGAAGCGGGTAAGCTGCGCTGGCGTATGCTCGACGAGAACGGCAAAGAAATCGTCAAGCCGGCCGGCATCCTCAACGACCTGGCTGGCGGCTGGATCCAGTTCCAGTTCCACAACTTCGGCGGCAACACCATGCGTGACCCTGTCACTCAGTGCCCGCACCTGATGGCTCGTCATCCCAACGAAAACTGGCCGGGCAACGTCGCCGTCATCGACCGGACAAGCAAGGACCCGACCCGCGTCACCGACAACGGTCGTCCGACGCCGATCAACGAGAAAACGGTTGCCTGGATTCAGGGTCAAATCTACGGCAGCAACGAAGGCGAGCTTTCGGGCTTGCGTTCGTTCGAAGGCGGCAAGATGACGGTGCAGGAAGACCTGCGCTTGCCGGAAGATCCTCAGAAAGCCGGTATCGACAAAACCGGTTTCAACAACAACTACAACCCGCTCTTGAGCTTCCTGCACTGGCTGTTTGTTCAAGAGCACAACGCCATCGCCGAGCACTACGCTTACTTCCATCCCGACTGGGATGACGAAATGCTCTTCCAGATGGCACGCAAGGTCAACGTCGCGCAGATTGCCCGCATCCATACGATTCAGTGGACGGAAGACCTGCTGCAACATCCGGCCCTGCAAATCGGCATGCACGTCGACTGGTACGGCTTCGTCGGGCCGCGCACCAAGATGTGGCTGATGCGGCTCTCGCATCGTTACCCCTGGATCGGCCGCCTCCTGAAGCCGATTCGCGAGATGGACATCATCTGGGGCATGCCCGGTTCGAAGTGGGAACACCACGACGGCCCGTTCCAGGTGCCCAAGCACTTCCGCATGGTTTACCGCTTACACGAGATGATCCTGAGCGAGCGCGAAATCGTCGAGCCCGGCACAAACCGACTCCTCGAACGCGTGGATCTTCTCAACTTCGTGCACAGCAACACCCGCCCTCTGGTCGCGAAGTACGGCTATGAGACGCTGGCCTGGAGCTTCGTGCGCAAGTCCTGCGGCGCGCTGACGCTGCACAACTTCCCGCGTGCGCTCACGCAATTCGAGAATCAGCAAGACGGCACTCTCACGGACCTCGCCGAGCGAGACATCTTCCGTGAGCGCACCGACGGCACCGGCACTTACAACGAGTTCCGTCTGTCGGTGGGCGAACCGCCCGTGACGTCCTTCCTCGAGCTCACAGGCGGAGACGCCGAAATGGCTCGGGAACTCGAAATCAAGTACGAAGGCGATGTCGACGCTGTCGACGCCGGTATCGGCATCCTGGTCGAACCGAAGCCTGCGGGATTCGCCCTGGGCTTCTGCCAGTTCTATCAGTTCGTGCTGAATGCGCCTCGCCGAGTGAAGAGCAATCGACACCTGACCGAGGGCTACACCTACGCTGAGTACAAGGAAGGTATGGACTGGGTGGAGCACGGTGGTGGCATGCTCGGTGCCATGGCTCGACACCTGCCCGGTATTCGCTCGCAAATGGAAGGCGTGGCTCGCGCTTTCTCTCCCTGGAAGGAAACGGAGACCTTCCCGCTGCGTCAACTCACGACGACGCATGAAGACACGGCGAATGTTTTCAAAGCGGACCTGCGCACCTTCATCCTGGCCGCGATCACCGCAGTTACGGCGGTCGGCATGGGTGCGGTCGGTTGGGGCTTCGCTCTCAGCCTGCTTGCTGCAATCGGCGTCATCCCGATGGCGCTCACCGTGCAGCGCATGCTCGCCATGCGCTACATGCAGCTTTGCTGGAAGAAGTGCTACACCGACAAGCGTGGCTTCATGTTCGGCACTCTGGAACGTGCCGAGAAGTCGATCGAAAACGCTTGCAAGTACGGGAGCTTGCATGCGCTGGCTGTGATGCTGATCGCGGGCACGCTCGTGCTGGCCTTCGGTGCAAGCCATCCGCTCGTTGCTCTCCTCTTGCTGGCTGTCATGGCCAGTGCCACGGGCGTGCGTAAGTGGGCGCGCAAGTTCGTGGTCGATGCGCAAGTGCTGACGGTCAGCCTGCGCAATCGCATGCGGGAAGGACAACCTGAGCTCGGAGCTGACGAATTCACCTGCGACGTCGACTACAACAAGCGTCGTCAGTTCGACAGCGATGTGCCTGCCTGCCTGCGTCCGACCCTGCATCACGGTTCCATCCATGGTGCTTACCGTCGCAGCGAGAACGCGGAAGCTCGCTTCTATACTAACTACGGCAACGTGGATATGGAAGAAGTGGAACGCGCCTATCGCTGCTTCGCTCCGGGTCGGGACCATCTGACTGCTTACGACTTCGGGCGTATGCACGAAGCCTTCGCTTACGATATGGCGAAGGCTGGTCGCGGCAACTGCGTTTCGCGCTTCCTCGCAAAGCGTGACGCCACCCGCCGCACGAAGGTTCTGCTTCAGTACTTCGCCGACATGGTCGTCGAGGAGGACAAGAAGCTGGTGCCGGCGATCAGCAAAACAATGCTGGTCGAGTTCCTGAACGGCACTGCCCAAGCCCGACTCAAGCGCGAGCACGAGGAAGGCGACCGCGACCCGAGCCCGGTGGTTATCCACTAAGGGCAGGCAAGCGGCAAGAAATTAGAAAGGGGCATCCGAGGCTAGCTTCGGATGCCCCTGCTCGGGGGAGAGCCAATGCTCAAACCCAGACGTTTCTCAGTTCAGCGAGTCCTAACAATCATCAGATGCGGAGCGCAGAGCTACGGTGTTCTGCCCTATGCATCACTGCAACAGAAAGTCATCTGCAATGGACATTCACATCTCGTTCAACAATCCGGTCGGTTTTCTGCAGGGCGCGGCCTGGGTCATCGGCTGCCTGCTTGCCGGGTACTACCTGGCGCGCTTTTTCATCAATCGCAACCCGCCGCGCAGCGGCGATGATCGGCAGGGTATGGCGGTCGCGTTCTTCTTCTTCGCAGCGCTCGGTGTCCTGGCGTTCATCGTCAGCTTCATCATGCTCTTCATCGGTCACGCGCATATCCCGGCCCTTATCGGGCTCGGGTTCTTCGGCGTGGCTGGCGGATACATGAGCAAAAGCTGAGTCAGCTAGCCTGCCAACAAATGCACTCAGGAGCAGCTCGTAGCGGCTCTTGATACAAGACTGAACTGGTCTTGGGCGGCAGCTTGCCGCTCAAGACCGTTCTTTGACTGTTTGTTTTTCCCTCCAGAACCAAAGAAAGGCAATCATGCCGAATCATCTGCTCAATCAATTCCGACTGGAAGCCCGCATCAAAGCACTGCGCTGCCTGGAAGACGCGCGCCACAAAATCTACAGCATCGCCGGCGGTGCGATCGACTCGAACAGCATCGACGCTGCGGTGATCAGCACCGAGCAGCGCATCGAGTTCTTCCGCTCGCCTGAATTCCTCGCCTGGGTCGCCGCCGAGAAAGCCTGCCAGCGCGAGATCTTCTGGTGCAAAGATGTCGACAAAACGCAGGCGGCAGGCGACATCTTCACCTTCTTCTTCGACTGGCGCGCCAACAACTGCAAGTTCAGCCCGCACCAGCTTGAGGTGATTCAAGCTTTCCTTAAGAAGCACAAAGTGGATGTGCCGCTCGAACAGGGACCGCAGGAAGTCCTGCGCCTCTGGCAGCAGAAGGAAGAAGGCGG
>JAIEPM010000249.1 GCA_019748395.1 Candidatus Obscuribacterales bacterium | reverse complement strand
GCTCATCAGTCCGGCGCTTCCTCATATCTGATTCGTGAAATGGAAACTGCTTTGCCGCTCTCCTTTTCAATTTCAAGAGCCACGCCGCAGGCTGCCGCCTGCCCTTCTGCGACTTCAAATCTTGAGGGCAACTGTTTTACCATGCGGCGAAATACGCCTTCGATTTGCATGCCGATTACACCGTTCATCGGACCGCAGGCTCCGGCATCTGTGAGATAAGCAGTGCCTTTCGGCAGTATTCTTTCATCAGCTGTTTGAACGTGCGTGTGTGTTCCGACCACAGCTGAAACTCTGCCGTCTAGATACCAGCCCATCGCGATTTTTTCGGCAGTTGCTTCGGCATGCATGTCTACAAAAATAATCTTAGTCTCTTTATGCAGCTCTGCGATCAGCTCATCGGCAATGAGAAACGGCGAGCGCAGGGGCTCCATGAAAACTCTGCCATGCAAATTCAAAATTCCGATTTTGCAGTTTCCGGCTTCTACAATAATGTGGCCGCGACCGGGTGTACCTTCCGGATAATTGGCCGGTCTCAAGATTGTCGGGTATTTGTCGATGAAATCAAAAATTTCGCGCCGGTCAAAAGTGTGATTGCCGCCTGAAAAAACCATAACCCCGGCATTACTCAGCTCTGAAATATGAGACTCTTGAACGCCGAAACCATGGGCGGCGTTCTCCACGTTTGCAATAATCAGGTCAGCCTCCTGTTTTTTGGTTTTCAAATAGGCATTCAAGGCACGCCGGCCTGGCTTTCCTATTACGTCTCCAAAAAACAGAATCTTTACAGTCTCAGTCATTTGACTAGCATACCGTAAAATGAGCATTAGAATGAGACGTCAGGAAGCAGATCTTTCCGAAACTTCAAGTAAATGCGGAGCTGAGCCGGTGCCAAAAATAAGTTCGAGTTTATTGCTGCTAGCTTTAGTCCTCTGTTTTAACTCTGCGGTTCAAGCAGCTGATGGGACTCAACTGAAGGCACCGCAAAGTCACGCAGCGACTACAGTAGGTAAAGGCGCAGAAAAAAAAGAGGCTCCGGACCCGGCGATGAAATCGACAACTTCCAATGAAATTGGAGCGGCCGGCAAGCCGCCCGGCAAAGGATCCGCTGTTGCTAAGAGCCCTGATAAAGCGTTGCCTGATAAGAAGGAGCCTTCAAAGAAAAGCGAAAAAAACAATCTGAGCGCGGCCCCAAAGAAAAATAGTTCTTCAGTTAAGCGACAGGGCATGCTTGTGCCGCCGCCACCACCTTCGGTGCCAACTTTGACCGATAGCGGTATGAATGGATACAGCCAGATGATTTTTATTGGTGAAAACGTAGAGATGATGCCTGCTTCCGACTTAGCGGATCTCAAAGAGAAAACCAGCCAGGAAATCGCTCGCTCGCGGAGAAATGTGGAAGAACTCGCCGGAAATGCCGGCGAAAAAAGAAACAGGGCCGCCACTTTCGATCAGCTTTTCGCCGAAGGCGTTGTGAGCCGCAGGGAGCTTGAAACAAGCAAACATGATTGCGAGAAGATCGAAGAGGATCTCGCCGATGCAAAACAGGGATTGACTGCGTTGGAGCAGAAATTCGGGCGAATTGAAAAACGGCTTGCAGACTTGAAGAGAGCTAAGAAGAATCCTGCACAGAAGAACAGGAAGCATTGAACGAGGATTTCAGAAAGGCAAGATGCTCTTATTTTGAATTGATCAACTAGACCGATTGCGTTTCGTCTGATCTTTCGTTTTGAAGAGCCTTTTCTGCTGCGACTCTCCGGTTGTTGACTCTGTAGCCGTAGCAAAAATAAATGACCATACCGACCGCCATCCAGATTATGAAACGAAGCCAGGTAAGTATCGGCAAACTCAGCATCAGTCCGAGGCAGGAGAGTATTCCTGCAACAGGCAAAATCGGTGAGCCTGGACATTTAAACGGACGATTGAAATCCGGATGTGTTTTGCGAAGCATCATAACTCCACCGCAAACCAGTATGAATGCGGCTAGTGTGCCGATGTTGGTCAGTTCAGCTGCCTGCCCGATATCCATAAGCATTGCCGAAACGCCCACAAATGCACCGGTGAGGATTGTCGGCCAGAGCGGGGTCCTGTATTTTGGATGAAGATAACCGAAAAATTTCGGCAAAAGTCCGTCTCTTGCCATCGCCATAAATATGCGCGGCTGACCCAATTGAAATACTAGAATGACTGATGTCATTCCGGCCAGAGCGCCAATCGTCACAAGAGCATAGGCCCAGTTGGCTCCATTGGCATTGGCTCCGACTGCGTGAAGGGCCGTCGCTACCGGTGCCGCATCCCCGGCATAAGTTTTGTACGGCAATATGCCTGTCAGAACAAGGGAAACAAGAATATAAAGCAAAGAGCAAATTATAAGACTGCCCAACATTCCAATCGGCATATCGCGCTGTGGATTTTTGCATTCTTCAGCAGCAGAGCTTAGAGCATCGAAACCGATAAAGCTGAAGAAAACAATAGCCGATGCTCCGAAAACCGACGGCCAGCCATTTGGTATAAACGGCACCCAGTTCTCCGGTTTAACAAAAAAGGCGCCGTAAAAGACAAAAAAGAGCACTGCCGAGGTTTTTACAATGACTGCGGCCATGTTCATTTTTGCGCTTTCCTGAACACCAACCACCAGAAACCAGGTGATGATGATCATGATTGCCAGAGCGGGCATGTTCAGTGCAATCGAATGACCGAAGAAGCTTGGTAAATCCAGGCTTGAATAAACGTTCAATTCAGGGTGTTTTGCAACCTCGGCTGCTTTTGCAATTGCAGTGCCATGGTCAGTGGCAAGCCAGAGGGGGATTTTTAAGTTGAAAACCCCGTGCAAAAAATGAACAAAATAATCGGACCAACTTACGGCAATGGCAATATTGCCCACCGCATATTCAAGAATTAAGTCCCAGCCGATTACCCATGCCACCATTTCCCCAAGGGCTGCATAAGCAAATGTATAAGCCGAGCCGGAAACCGGTATCATCGCCGCCAGCTCTGCATAACAAAGAGCAGTCAAACCGCACGCGACTGCCGCGATCAAGAATGAAATTATGATTGCCGGTCCGGCGCCATCTCGTCCCAGTGGTGATAAAAGAAGGAAATTGATGATCGGGGTATCAAGAACGTTTCTGGAAATAACGGTTTGACCTGCGGCTGCGGTGCCGGTTAAAGCAAAAATACCGGAGCCGATAGTGGCTCCGATTCCCATGGCAATCAGGTCAAAGGCTGAAAGGCTCTTTTTCATGAGCCTTGTTTCATGGTAAGCCTCATCGACAAGATCTTTGGGAGATCTTGTTCTGAATAAGCTACGGATGAAATCCGTTTCGCTATCTACAATTTTCATTTGCTGATGTTGGCTGATTTATTCGCTGTGTTGCCTGCTCTATCGCTCACTTTAACTTCTATTTTGTGAGCGCTCGAGCTGCAGGTTACTTCCGGTGCCACAAGAGTGCAGCTCAATCCATCGCTGCTGTTGCTGCTTGCCGCGAATGCGAAGTATTCACCTTCATCAAAGCGGAACATAGCGTTCACAATAGGACTTTGCTTATCTTTTGCGACAACCTTGCATTCTACTTTGTTATTGTCTTTGCGTTTACACTCAATGAGTTCAATTTCAGGAGCGCTATTGTCTACCGTCACAGCACGTACATTGATTGTGTGGTGGTTGTCTTCGGGATTGGAAAGACGATCGTCAAGGCTGAACCTTAGTATGTAATTACCGTCTTTTTGCTTACTTGTATCCCAGCTGTAGCTGAAGCTCTCACTGGAGGCGCCTTCGGAATCCTTGCCCGAACTGCCGCTGCTGCTTACACCACTTGCGCCGCGAGCGCTTTTGGCTTTGCCGGACTTCTTCTTGTCGTCCTTATCGTCTTTTTTATCGTCCTTCTTGTCGTCTTTATCGTCTTTTTTGTCGTCCTTCTTGTCCTCTTTATCCTTGTCATCTTCTTTGCTTGAAGAGTCAAAGCTATCTTGCAAAAAGCGACGCTCGCTTCTTCCGTCTGCAGATAAGCCAAGAGGATTCAAAGAGCTTGATCCTTCAGAATCAAGAAATTCAAGCTGCGAGATTTCAACCGATTCGTCTTTCGGATTGCTTTGACCGGACTTATGCTTTTTGGCTCTGTCGGTGCTTCTGTCTTTGGAATTTGACTCAGGCTGCTCGCTTGAACCTTTGCTTGATTCAGACTCTTCCTTTTTTGAATCTTTGCTTTTTTCCGAGTCTTTATTCTTTTCCGGACTCTTCTTTTCCAGATCATGAGCCGGATCTTTTGTCGCGTCGCTTTCCTTTACTCCTTCTTTTTCAGATTCTTTGGATTTTTCGCCGTCTTTGCTTGTGTCTTTGCTGCTGTCTTTGGCAGCGGCAGACTCTTTCTTGGCATTTTTATGCCTGAGATCTGTGCAGAGTTTTTCCCAGGTTTTTCCGGCGTCTGCTGAAATATCTATGGAGAGCAGCATATTGTCGCCATCAGCATCGGTGCCTGTTACTGAGACTGTTTGCTTGCCGCTTACCGAGCTTGCTGCTTTAAGTGAAATTGTCGAGAATTGCGGTGCAAGGTCTCTGGGCATGTAAACAACGTCTACACGACCAATCTGAGGACCTTCTTTCGTAATGTTATTTGCCTCGACACTGCTGGTCCAGGTAAGCCTGTATTCAAAGAAGCGACCGGGAGGCGAGTTCAGCAAGTAAGACTCGCCGTCGTAACTTGCTTGAGACCAGGGGCTCCAGGTTAGATCGGCTATTGAAGTATTGCCGGTTCTGCTTTCTACTTTTACATGAGACGCGACGCTGTGATCTGTTTCAGTAAACGGACCGCTTGTCCGCAAGCGAACCCAGTTGGCAAGCCGGCCTGCATCTTTTACTTTTGATTCGTAATAAGGTGCTCTGGCGGCACTCAAATTGAATGACTTCAAAACCGATAGGTTTGAACTGCCTGCAAAAAGCTGCTTGCCGTTGGACGATATGGCCATGACTGCCTCTTGATCGCTGTGGCAGACCGGGATGAAATACGGCTGCTCGGTGACGCTGTCGATTGCGGCCATGGTGATATCGCCTTCGGCGTCACCGGAAAATACTGCGTCACGCTCGGCATCATAATGAAGAGTGTAGAATGCTTCGCTGCTGGCCAGAGATTGCGCATCGCCTGAGCTCAGCACTCTGACAAGCTTGCCTTGATTTGCTGTGGCAACATAAACGTCACCGCCTTTTGTTTTGGCGATGCCCGTGACTATGTGGTCAGGTGTCTGGTATATAGATCGGGCTTTGCCGTTCTCATCGATGCGATAAACGGCGCCTTTCTCTGCTGTGCCGACGTAGAGTTGCTTATGTGCTCTGGCATAGAATAGGGCCGTCACATGAGCTTGACCTGTGTCGAATAGTACGCTGGAATTGCGGTTCTTATCAACTTTATAGACTTTGCCGTTGCCTGCGACTCCAACATAAATGTTGTCGCTGTCGTCACAGCAGAGGGTTGTGACCACAGGCTCTTGAGCTTTGAAAATTTGCTTTGGCTGTGAACCCGGGGTGATCGCATATACAGCGCCGGAAGGGACAGCTGCTGCATAGAGCGTGCCTGCCGAATCACAGGTCAGTGCCGGAATTATGCTGGCATCAAGACCGGCAATTTTTTCAGGCTTGCTTTCATCGCCTTTCCATTTCCAGATATGTTTATCAGTGCTGAAATAGAAATTGCCCTGCGAAAATGTTCCGGACCAGATTGTTGAATCGGGAGCTATAGCAGTACTTGCAACTGCGTCGAGCCCGGGTCCGACACGACCCCAGCTGTCGATGCTGCTGCCTTCGCTTTTGCCGTTATGAAAGTCTTCTTCTGTTTCTTGCCGCCATATCTGGTGCAGGCGCATATGCGGGTATAGTTTCCCCGCCGAAGAGAACATGGAACCTCCAGGGCTGCTGCTTGCTTTAGAGCTTGAAGAGCTGCTGGATTGGCCGGAACCTGCTTGTACAACAACTGCCCCGCCGGCGATACCACCCTGTATAACAGTTACACCGCTGCTCGGTCTGCCCGACCTGGCAGCGCCCAGAGAAGATGCCGAACCCAGTGTTTTTCTGGCCAGCTCGGTCATGGCAGGCTCATCCCCGCCCAGATATGAAGGCATGCTGGATGGAGCTGATTTTGCGGCGGCTTTGTCCGGGTTGCGAACTTCGACAGTCAGGATATGGCTGCCATAAAGCATCCAGTCGGTTTGCTTGCTTGATTTGAGCTCGCCCTTGATGATTTTTGGACCGCGTGTATGCCGGTTCGAAAAAAGAACTTTGGCCCAGTGGCTTGGCGGATCAGGAATTTTTTCTCCATCCATTAATATGGTCTGAGCCGGCAATCCGACAACAAGATTGATCGCGTCGCCGCGCCCTTCTCGTCTCAATTCATCAACGATTTGTTTGAGAGTTTCCGGTTCGGGATCGGAGAGCCCCATGCGGTGCCTGACATAATCAATTTGATCTCCTCCGGCTACACCAATTACTAGATTGCCGTCCGGTGCGTCTCTTGGAATTTGGAAGCTTAAAGTTTCAATTTTCTGTTCCTGATTATAGGGCTTGAGCACAGCCATGACTTTGACTTGCTCGCCGGGTGCGGCAAAGGCTTTCTCAACATAAACCCGGTCGATGGTTGCAGTCTCATGCCCATCTTGCAGAGTTACTTTGATTTTGAATGACTTTATGGAAGCTTTTTGAAATTCGTTGCTTGTGATGCTGGATGCATTTCTGTAGATGGAACCGGCAATAGAATTGCCCATCATAAAACCCATGAGCATTTCCAGAATCGAATGGGGCGCAATATTGGACGCATAGCGATCGGTCCGGACAAGCGGCTCCACACCTTCTGCCTCCAGGCGAGTTTCGACTTTTGCAACATAAGGACCGGCATATTGATGCGTTGCGTCGACTGCCGACATTGTAGTCGCGGCAAGTAGCTGTGCCGTCAAATCCGGATGATCAATTACTTTTGAATGATAGCTTCTCTGAATTTTGCGAGTTTCATCAATAACATCGAAAGAGCAGGGAATCATTTTTGATTCCTTGCCGATTAGGCCGCCGCAAGACCAGGGTCTATCTGCCGTAAAAGAACCCACTTCCGCAAGGGGCGAAGCTAACTTGAAGGAAACACTCAAGCTTGGCAAAACTTTGTGCACTACCGATGTTGCCATGGGAAATTCAATGGCACCGGCAGACATAAATGGATGTCCAAAGGCAAGAACTTTATTGCCGAAGCGAGCCGTGGTCGTGCTGGTGGCGACAGCCGTGAAATCACCGGTGGTGAGCAAGACGCTGACTGCCGAACCCGGCTGTATTTGTGATGCTGCCGACATGCTCAGTCCGCTTGAGTTTAGCCCGCCGGAAGAACCGGAACTCACCATAAGACCAGTGTCTTTAAATTGACTTGAAAGAAATTTCTCGGCGTTGGGCGAAAATCCTGCCAGTGCCACCGGTGATACCAGCGGCGTCATGCGCAGTTCACCGCTTGTGACATTGCTTATGTCCTGAAGTCCGCTTTGATTGAGAGGAACATTGAAGCCCGTGTTCTTAAAGCCTTTAGCAATCGGGGTTTTGCCGGCAGAGTTCTCGGCCAGCGCATCAAGCATGTCTACAATCGGCGTGACTCCTGCAATCGGTTCTTTCGAAAAATCATATCCAAAAGAAATTGCGCCGATTAATTTGCCGTTGACATAGCATGGGCTTCCCGACATACCGCGAATCACGCAGTTGTTTTGAATAGCCGGACCTGACATTTTCACAAGTATGGCATCACGTCCGGACATGACCTTTTTCAAAACACCGATAACCGTAAAATCGAATTTCTGTATGCTTGTGCCTTGAAAAACCGACAGTCCGTAGCCGGTCATACCGGCTTTTATTTCAGAGGTTCCTAAATAAGTGCCTGCTGCCAGATACTTGTGCACAAAGCTTGAGTTGAAAGTATCGATGAATGAGTGATCGTCAAGTGCTTCTTTTGCGGCAACCGTATCCGCTTGATCTTTCTCGTTGACTGCTCCGGCGTTCTGTCCGCTTAAAGGACCGAGAGCCAGGATGCTGCACAAACAATAAAGCAGGCTTTTGAGGATAAAAGAGTGCAGCGGTCGCTCCGAATCGAGCTTTGAAATTCCTGAAAACAATTGCAGACTCCCGGTTTTTGCTTTGTGACAATAATCAAGCAATAGCACGACTGTATATCCCAGCGAGCTTAGAAAAATGTGATGCCCAAAGGAATAGTAATACAGAGTACCAAAACTCGTTTTATCATGGACCGAATCAGCTTTGCCATTTTTCCAATGAGAAGGGCAAGTCAAGTGATCGGATGCCAGCTTTTAAGCTCGGGAGTTTTGATGAAGCGAGTATTTCTGCCCTCTTTGCTTTTGCTTTCAACTGTTCTTTTCTGCACCCGGCCCGGCGCGGCTCAAGGACCGCCCTTGCCGGGAAGCGGCGGCGCTCCGTTGGTTGATGCCATGACTCGACCCTCTGTTCCCACACCCGGAGCGGCAGCGCCTGTGCCCGGACCGAGCGCACAGCAGGTTCTCGGCGGCGGTTCAGGCGCCAACTACAGACGGCTGCCTCTCAATTACCAGAACGCTGCAATCCGGCTGGAAGAGTTGCGAAACATCATGATTACAGCCAAGCCGAAGGATTTTCAGGATACGATTTCAGACTATCTTGACTGGCTTGCCGACATGTGCGACGCGCACTGGAAGATTTATCAAGCTTTTGCCAAAGTAGATTCAATGAAAGCTCAGGCTGAAACCGAGAAGCAGACTACCTTAAAGCTTGGAAGTCTCAAAAGACAGGCGCTTTTATTGAAAGCCGAGTTTTTGATTCGCAACAATCGGCAGCCTGAAGCCTTGCAACCGCTGGTTGATATTGTGGTTGCAGAACCGAAGACTGCAACAGGCGAAGCTGCTTACTCGATGTTAAAGCAGATTGGTTTTTCCGAGGAAGCAGCGCTCAATCCCGGTCCGGCCGGCGCGCTGCCTGCCCCGTCTCGAAGCATCGCAGCCGTCGGCAGCGCCAAATAACGCTGTTGACAATAATCAACTGCCTGAACAAATCCCAGGAGAATTAATAGAGCTTCTTTTCATGGGCTCGGTTAGAATGGGCTTTGTTCATATGCGGTTTGAGGGCTGGACCCAGAGGGCATTTAGGACTTGTCCGTTTTGGAGGAAAAAATGGCGTTCATTAAATCCGGAACCTGGCTGCTTCTTATTGTGCTTGCTTTTCCAGCTGCATCAATAGCCCAGGATAAAACAGCCAAACCCTTCGAGCTTGGTGTTGAGCAACGAAATTACATGACTCCGGCTCCGGAAGTTCAGCAATACGGCAGACCGCAAATGGTCGGGGTGCCGAAATACGCAGCTCCGCCCAAGCCGGTGAAAGCACCCAAGCCGCCTAAGCTAAATGCAGGCATTCAGACTCAAGCCGTGAAGCCTGCTCTTAAAGCCGCTGTGCAGAGACCTGTGCAACAGGTGCAGGTGCCTGTGCAGGAGAATGTTTTGCCGCCGCAATTTCTCGGTCGCTGGCAAGTTTTAGGCAGTCGCAGCAACGTCGAAGCACAGCCTCAATATCAGCAAGGGATTGATAGTATTTTTTCAGCAACTACAGCCAACACCTGGAACATTCAGGGCAGTCCAGAGCAGGGATATGTTCTCAACACCGACAGCGGCGTGTCAACACCACTGATGGTGCAAACCAAGGGTAATACCGCGATTCTGCGCTATCAGCATCCGATCAAAAATACGATGGCGCAGGAAGCTCTGGTTATGCAGCTGCAACCGGGCGGTGCTCAGTTTGACGGTTTAGAACGCATAAGCATAGTCAAACAAGGCGAGCCTCAACCGAGAGCCAAAGTGACTTACAAACTAATCGGTCATCGGCAGTAAAGTCTTTTACTGAGCATTGATCAAGGCTTGCTGAATATTATCTTTGAGTTCTTCCCTGCTGCTTTCAAGATCCTGGGATAATTGCTGTGCTGACTTTAAGGCTTGCTGCAACTTGTCTATGGCCGGATTCAGGAAATGATCGTCGGGCTTACCTTTTGACTTGGCAAATTCACGATCTACTTGTTGAATTTGCCTTAAACTGCGGTCGAGATCTTTGACCATGATTCTGACCTGCTTGAGTGACTCGCTGATATGAGCCCCGCTTGAGTCGTTACCTCGATTGAGATTCATTACCATGAATTCTTCACGACTGAACTGCCTCAAAATAGGCTGCTTTGCAGGCTTTTCATCTTTGGCAAATGCAGCTGCTCCCGAAATAGAAATAATTGCTGTTAAAGCACTAAGAACTAATTTCTTCATCATGGCTTCCTCTATTTGCCTTTGCAAGATTGTAAGATTATGCACGGTTTGCTTGCTCAATTTACAGATTAAGGACAGTCTTGTCTCACTTGCTTTCATTTTCAATAAGTCAACGAAGCTCTTTTCTGAAGGCGCTTTCGCCTATTTTGCTTATCTCTTTTACTTTCATTCTTTGTCATAACAAAGTTAATGCTGACAACTCGGTCGCTGACTCCGGCGCTTCCGGCGAGTTTGTCGATTTGCAATCTAAACCTCTGGAAAACCCAATTTCAACGCTGAGTAGCTCCGCTGAGTTGTTGCTGCGAGCAAATGACGAAATGAAAAGGCAGCTTTTCGAAGCTGCAGCTCTGGACTTCCGAGAAGTTTTGAGACGAGAGCCAGGCAATCTGGTGGCAAGAAACAATCTGGCCGTGGCTCTAAAAAAACAGGGGCAGCTTGAAGAAGCATTAGCCGAATATCGAAAAGCAATTGAGCTTAATCCGAATCGTGCCGAGCTGCATAACAATCTGGCTTCTGCTTACATGGCCAGGGGTGATTTCGGCAAAGCGATGAGTTCCTTTTATCAGGCCATTCATTTGAAACCTGATTATGTCGGCGCGCGTTATAACCTGGCTCATTTACTTTTCTTGAGCGGCAATCCGGATGCGGCGGTCGAGCAATATCAGGAAGCTTTGAGGCTTGAGCCTTCTTCTGCAATCATGCATCGAGATTTTGGCGATGCGCTTAAATCTGCCGGACAGAGCCGTCAGGCTTTAATAGAATACAAGGCAGCCGAGCGTCTTGGTGATAATTCAACTCAGATTCTTATTAAGATTGCGCGCGCCGAAAAGGACAGCAATGAGCTGCCGCAAGCGAAGAAAACTCTAGAGCGAGCTCTGTTAAAAGAGCCCAAAAACACTGAAGCTTTAAACTTGATGGGTCTGGTTTACTGGAAAGAAAAGCATTTGCAGGATGCGCTTGTTATGTTTGAACGAGCGCTAGATCTTGACCCTAAATATCCGCAAGCTCGCAATAATCTCGGCAGCGTGCTTTATCTTTTGCATCGATATGAAGAGGCAGTCAGCGTCTGGCGGCAGGCATTGCAGATTAAACCTGATTATGCCGAAGTGCACTACAACATGGGGGCGGCATTGTTCAGGGCCGGTTTGTACAAGCAATCTGCAGAGGCTTATTCCGAGAGTTTGCGTTATTTGCCGGGCGATGCCCGGGCTCATAACAATCGAGGACTGGCCTTATCTAAAACGGGAGATTTGAAAGGCGCTATGGATGAGTGGCGTAAAGCCTTGCAAATTGATCCCGATCTCGGGCAGACCCATGTAAACCTCGGCCGGCAGCTGCTGCGCGAGCAGCCGCCCCTGCAAGACGACATACATGAGAGCAGTTAAGGGAATCTTTGGACCAAGCTGCGATATCATTTGAAGCGTTTTCTGAATGGAGCGTGCGGTTCAAGCAATGGATGGAAGCGAACATTTTGACCTGGCAGCCGCTAGTGATGCGGTTTGGAATGCCCTGGTTTCTGTAGTTTGCCGAATCGGATTTGATGCGGCAGTTCATGGATTCTGCCTGGCCGGAATAGTACTGGCAGTGGCGCTCAGCCTTTCCAGCCGGAAACATCGATACGGCAAACCTTTGCTGGCTGTCGCCCGGAAAATCGCTATTTTTTGCAGCATTCTCGGCTTGCCTGGACTGATCAGCTTAGTAATGAGCGGCAAGCTTCCTGAAGTCAATAGTCTGCAGCTGTCCTCAGTCGGTTTAATTGGATTCTGGTCGCTGGTTACCCTGCATTTGTGTATGGAGGAGATGAATTTCCAGCTCTTCCAGAGCGGGCAAAAGAGCCAGAGCTAAGACAGGCTTGAGTTTTACGTATTTTTTCTGAATTCAAGAAGATTTCAATTCGGCTGCTTTTTCCAATGGCTTTGTTGGAATGTCAAGCGGTACTTTATGAGTATTGCAAGGCGCCCCCCAGTCTGCAATAAGTCGAGAGAAAGAGCCTTCCCCCCACGGCTCGAATCGATACGAAAGGTGGAACCTCAATCCCCCCCCACAAGGTCCCGCCTACATACAACAGAAGACAGCTACCGCTGTCCGGACTAGTAAGCCTCCGAAGAGCTCCCCCCCCTCAACGGTTTTACTAATTGTTCGGGCTACTGAGTCCAGGCGGTGGCTGTTTCTTCTTTTGGAAGCATTTTTAGCTATATGAATGGCAGCAAGTGATTAAGTCACTCAGCTCTATAGCTCACTATCAAAAATTCTCCGGCTTTAGAAACGCTCAGGCAGTCTCATTTGATCGGCGCTAAAATGAAGATCTACTGCCAGGAGCGGCTTATGAGAAAAATTGATTCTTTTGTGCTTCTTGCCTTGCTGGCTTTAACTTTGCCCGCCGCCGCTCAGGCTCAGCAAAATCGCGGGCAGTATGTGGGTAATCCGACTTATTACGGCAGCAATAACAGCCGTCCTTTAAATCCTTACGGCGCAGGCGGCGTTCCACTTCAATACAGCCCATCAGGACAGCAATATCGCTATCCCGGCGGGGCCTATCCGATGGGAACTTATCCATATGCAAATAATCCAGGCTTCGGCTACTATGGCGCCAATCCCTATGTTTCGTCTTTTCCGGCCCTGGGTGCGCCGGTGCCTTTGAACGGCGGATTCTTCAGGTTTAACGTCGGCGGCTTCTCAGGTTCTTACTGGAAATCTCCCTCAGGTTATTACTATCCCTGGGGTGCCGGTGCGCTTTACACCCAAACGCCGCCCGTAATTGTGGTGGAACAGGGGGCTTCGCAGCCCACTCAGCCGCCTGTGACTGCCATGCTCAGTGATATGTCTGCTTATATAGAAGAACAAAACAGCAAGAAAAAATTCAAATCTGATGATTACCAGCACCTTTCTCGACGTGTGCGTGATTTGCAGAGTCTGGAATCTACTTTCAGGACTCGCAACGGCGGCACTCTTGATCCGGCGGACGAAGATAATTTGCGCAAAAGTTGCGCCATGCTTTCCGGTGATATCAGCCGACGCGTGATCCCGTAGCTTCAGGACGAAGCACTTCCATCACCAGACGTCTCAGTTCTTCCTGCACCATGTGCATCGGCATGGCGGCATCGAGAATGCGCCAGCGCTGCGGGTCTTGCTTTGCCAGCTCAAGATAACCATTTCGTACTTTTTGGTGAAACTCGATTGCTTCTCGCTCAAGCCTGTCATGACCGCTTGGATGTAAGCGAGCCAGACCGGCGCTGCTTTCAATATCGAAAAGTATGGTGCGTTGGGGATTCAGTCCCTGACTGGCAACTTCATTTAGTTTGCGGATTAGCTCAAGCTCGATGCCGCGCCCGAAGCCCTGGTAAGCCAGAGTCGAGTCGCAATAGCGATCGCAAAAAACAAGTTTGCCTTCTGAAAGTCCAGGCAAAATTATTTCAGAAACGTTTTGAGCGCGATCTGCCTCATATAGAAGCAATTCTGCCACAGGGCTGACGACTGACTCGGCATTCAGCAGAATGCGCCGAATTGGTTTGCCCAGCGATGTGCCGCCGGGATCTCTCGTGATCACGTGGTCGACGCCTTCGTCTTGCAGAAACTTGGAAAGCAGTTTGAGCTGCGTGGTTTTTCCGGCCCCTTCGGGACCTTCAAGCGTAATAAAGATGCCTTGTTTTTTTGATGAGGACATTATTTAAGCAAAGCATCCGTTTTTTTGACGAGTTCTTCCTCGGTCATCAATTTTTCGACGCGCTCGGCGACTTTGCCTTTAGAGTCTAGGAAAAGCACGGTCGGCATCGAGTTGACTTTGAAATCTTCGGATATTTTTTTGCCTGGACCTTTTTCTACGTCATAGTGGATAAATTCGACTTTGTCTTTGTAGTTTTCCGAAACTTTGTCGAATATAGGAGCAAACTTCTTGCAAGGCACACACCACTCGGCAGAGAAGTCGAGTACTTGCGGAAGTTTTGATTTTGCCCCAGATTTAGAAGCTGCTTTTGCCGTTGGTGCTGCGATCGCTTGCGGCATTGCCAGGCTGGCCAGAAGGCTCACTGAGAGCATTCCCAGAGCTAACTTTTTCAATAATGCCGGATTTGAGGCGGACCGGCCGAAGGTTCCGAAGCTGACAGCCATGACTGCTTACCCCATGAAAACATAGAAACTACCTCGTTATTTTTCCATTTTTGGACGGCAGCGACAAGGCTAGATGACGGAGCTCCAAGCACATATTTAAAGGCGAAACGTTGAAGCTGAGCCTGTGGTATCATTTCCAGACTATCAAAATGTTTTTCAGCTGGAGTCCCGAGTCCCTTGCGCCCCGGTATATCGTGGCGCTTCTGGAGGTTTTTACCTATGAGTCAAACTATGACCGCTCCTAAGGTCAAAGTAGATCGCAAGTGGCAACTGTTCATTGACGGCAAGTTTGAGGATGGTGAATCCGAACGTAGTCTTGTAAACCCGGCTAACGGAGCTGTTCTTTGCAAGGTCGCCGAAGCTTCTGGCAAGCAAGTTGAAAAGGCGATTCAGGCAGCTCGCAAAGCCTTCGATAAGGGACCCTGGCCTCGTTTGACGGCACACGAACGTGCTCTTTACTTGAACAAACTGGCAGACAAAATCGATGAGCATGCCGACGAACTGGCTGAAATTGAAGTTTTGAATGGTGGAAAGCCGTTGCGTGAAGCCAAGTACGACATGGCCGATGCTGCTAATTGCTTCCGTTATTATGCCGGACTAATAACAAAGCCAAGTGGTCAGACTGTGGAAGTCCCCGCCGCATCAGTGACTCAGATAGTTCGGGAGCCGATCGGCGTATGCGGCCAGATCATCCCCTGGAACTATCCTTTGTTGATGGCTGCCTGGAAACTGGCTCCGGCTCTGGCTGCAGGCAATACCTGCGTTTTGAAACCCAGTGAGTTTACGCCACTGACGGCTGTGCGTCTGGCTGAGCTGATTAAAGAAGTCGAAATTCCAGATGGTGTAGTGAACATCGTTCTTGGTGCCGGACCGACGGTTGGTTTGCCCATTGCTGAAAGCCATCAAGTCGACAAAATCGCTTTTACCGGCAGTGTCAGAACCGGAAAAGCCGTTGCTCAGGCGGCGCTGGGTAATTTGAAAAAAGTCACGCTTGAACTCGGCGGTAAGTCCCCGATGCTCGTATTCTCGGATGTGAATATCGACACGGCTGTGGACTATGCCATGTTTGCAATTTTCTGCAATTCTGGACAAGTCTGCTCGGCCGGCTCCCGCTTTCTTGTAGAAGAAAGTGTTTATGATGAATTCGTCAAAAAATTCGTCGAGCGCAGCAAAAAAATTCGAGTTGGTCCGGGGCTTGATGAAAGCAGCGAAATGGGACCACTCGTTAGCGAAGTGCAAATGAAGCGCGTCAAAGAGTACATAGAACTCGGCAAGAAAGAAGGTGCCAAGCTCGAACTCGGCGGCGACAGCCCTCAGGGTAAACAGTACGAAGCTGGATTCTACGTCAATCCAACCATTTTCACTAATGTGAAACCGGAAATGACAATCGTCAAAGAAGAAATTTTCGGACCGGTGGCTGTGGTTCAGAAGTTCAAATCTGAGGATGAAGCAGTGGAGATGGCCAATGATTCTCCTTATGGACTTGCAGGCGCAGTTTTCACAAATGATGTTACCCGTGCTTATCGTGTAATCAAGGCTCTGAGAGCCGGTATTACATGGATTAACGGCTATCACTTCACTTACAACGAATGCCCCTGGGGCGGCTACAAACAGAGCGGTT
>JAIEPM010000626.1 GCA_019748395.1 Candidatus Obscuribacterales bacterium | reverse complement strand
ATGCACCAAGCTGTGCCACATGACCTTGCGCTCTCTGGACCAGGGTTTGAACGTTTTTCGTGTGAGCGCCTACGGTCTGGCGAGCGGCCGAATTTTGGAAGACGTCAACGACATGGTTGACAGTGCTTTCAAGCCAGTTTTGTTTTGCCGGTTTTTCTCTTGGGGGGCGGAAACAGAATGTGACAAAGAACTTAAGCTCAGGGATGAAGTTTTTCGAGAGGAGGAAAGATTCGTCGTTTTCGACGCTTTTGGCGACATATCGGAGGAATTCATCATCATGTTTGACCTCTACGGGGTGACGAAGGAAATATTCTCTTTTGCTGACGTTATGACAAACAATGGTCAGTTGTACGGAAGTATCAATACTGTTGATGAAGCCGGTAAAGTGGTTCATCAAAGAAACAAGGCGAACTTCATCGAAGCCGCTGACGTGGACGCCGTCTACTTCAAAGCAGCAACGATAGCTGCCGTCTTTCAAGACTACAACACCCAGTCCGGAATTCTCGTCGTGGAAAAGGTCCCAGATTGGCGCCAGACCGGCAGCAGAGCCGTGTGGTCTGGGCACTTCATTTGCCGGCAATTTTCCAAGACCACTGGGTTGCTCTTGCTTGGCTGGTTTTACCAGACCCAACAAGCTTGACAGTGGGTTACTGTTCTTTTGGTAGCTTCTCGAAATTGAACTGGCCATTTCTTTATTACTCACTGAATTCAACAAGTGTTTCGTCAAGAAGGAATCTGGTGGGATTGGGGTCCGGACCCGGGATTAAGACTTGCGAGGAAAAGTAAAAATTGAGGATGTTTTCCCAGTAGCCTGCCGAGTTTCTGAGTGTGACCAGGCTGTATAGCGGACCTGCAAGGAAAACAAAAATTGCAATATCTATGCGAAGGTCATGTCCTCCCATGACCGGTATCGGGCTCATCCAGGAATATAGTTGTGTTGAGGCAATCAGCGAGCCAAGAATAGCAATCAGCTGGTCATATCTCAAACCAAAAAGCTTTGGTTGGTCTTCAAGATTCAGAGGTGTAACGTCTTCCATCTATTGAAACTCCCTAAGCAGCGTTGAAGGTCTTAACCGGACAAAACAGGTTTTCCACCAGATATGGTGGCAAGAGCGTTCTTGCCGAATCCGCCGAGCGTGCTTGCACCTTCTGTCTGGTGATTAAAGATTCGGGCAAGCGCTGACCGGCAACAGAAAGATCGAAATGTTGCAGCGCTTTTTTGAAATCCGATTCCTGTCTGCAAAGTTCGCCTAGCAAAAACTGATAAAACCCCCGGTCTTTGCGGTTGCTGGGGTGGCGCAAGGCTCGTTCCAGTTCTTCTCTTGCAATGCTCATCCAACCGGCATCGGCAACTTTAGCGTCGCGAGCGCACCAGGAAGCATTGAGTGCTATAAGTCCAAGTTCCAGGTGATTGAGTTTATGCTGTTTGCCGTAAACATAAGCTCTGGCGTATTTGCGAAGATCGGCTTCAGTTGTGCTCTTCTCTGCTTCGACATTTTGCTCGTCCGCTGAAACTTTGAAAGCACGCAACCAACTTGCATAACCGCATTTAGTACACATGCCGACTGTAGAGCCGCGAAATGCCGAGGAAGAATAAATTCTGTGTAGATCGGTTTCAATTGAGCTCTCGCTGGTGACTTGAGACACGAAAGCCGGTACAGCCGAAGTGAAAGAGTGACTGCATGCCGGACATTCGAGCTTGGCGATTTTGAGAGAGAAATCTAGCACGATTGCATGTACCTCGAGAAACAGGGACTTCGCCCTCAGACGGTCCTCGCCAACACCATCGCTGTGCCGTCTGTAGGAAAGATTATGGCGAATTCACAATCCCGGTACATCGGGGTTTTTCCCATTTCAGTGGGAGAATTCCCATGGCTTTCGCTTTAAGTGGGAAAAATACGTAGTCGTATTGTTGAATTAAGCAGCACTTTTCTGAATTTACGGCTTTTCTGAGCATTTGCTTTTCACGAATTTGCCAGCAAGTTTTAAGCTTAATTCTAAAATGCCGACTTTCAGGCCAAAAAGTACCTGCTGAAGGTCCCCGGCTAAAAAGCTCAAGCGATATCGCTTGAGCTTTTAAAAAGACATCAAAGACTTGCTGCTGAGCACTTTCGAGCAAGTGCTCAGGCTTAAATTCAGCTCCAAAAAAAACTCGAGCTCAATTCTTTTGCTGACTATAGAGTGAGGTTTAGAGCTTCATCCAGTTTCTGGAATACATTCTCCTTGACAGGGACAGATAGCTTTCGACGCGAGTTATCGCGTCGGTGTAGTCTCTCCTTCCGTTTGTTGGATCTTCAATTGCCAGCCCTGGCAAATCCGAATTTGCAGCGGCATCAGCATAAGATGCCTCTTGCTCTGGGGCTTTGTATGTCTGTTCGCTCGGGCTCTGTCGTGATTCGAGCTTTTCTTCCCGGTTGCTGCTTACTGCTGGGGCTGAGAGCTCGGCATCGCAGTAATCATTGAACCAGCCGTTTTCATTGCTTTGCCGATTTGCAATAAATGGATGCCGCACGAATATATGATCTTCCCGTGCTGTTTTCTGGCGTTTGCTTCGAGACTTTCTTGTTGTTGCTGCAATCGGTGCGGACTGACTTGCTTTGCTTTCGCTATGGGGGCTGGAATTAGCTGCCGGGGAGCTTGCTGCGCTGACGGCGACGGTATTTTGTTCTTTCGGTTTTGCAATAGATGTAACCGATAGCGAAACTGTAGAAGAGGGCTCTGCTGTTATTACGCTTGCTCTAGATTTGATTTGAGTGGAGCTTTCGACAGCTGCGCTTGCGGCCGGCGCTCTTTCCTGGACTCTTGGCGCTTGAACTTGATTTGCGACCGGGCTTGAAAGAGGTCTTGCAGCTGAGGCAATTCTTGAGCTCTGATTTCTGGATTCCGGATCTGCCACTGCCAGCGGTGGAATGACTTCTGCAGTTGCCACTCGTTTGAAAGCCGGAGTTGCTTTTGCCGGTTGAGGAATCGAAAGCAGTTCTTCATCTTGCGCCGCGGCAATAGTTGAAGGAGCCGCTGCCAAAGTGTTGCTTCCGGAGCCGGCAAGAATCGAGTTCGCATTGCTTTGGGGCATTGCCTGAACGGCAGCAGCTACAGCATTGTTAACTAGGCCGGCTTGCTTATTGTTAGAAGCAGTTTGACTTGCAAGAACAGCGGCCGGTTTGATTCCCGGAGCATGAGCCGAAGGATTATAAGCTGGCTTTGCTGTAGGTACTTTTACAGGCTGAGGCGCGGGTGCCGGATCTTCTATTGGCTCCGCCGCCGGTGCTGCTGCAAAGGCTGCGGCCGTAGCACCGGTAGCTTGCGGAACCGGCGCCGGAATGCCTTTAACCGGATTCTTGGACGCCGGTCGCCATGCCGGTTTTTCCGATGGGCTAAATACCGGCGCTTCTTCGGCGCCGTCGGTCGCCTTCTCTGAGGCGACTTTACTGCTTGCTTCGGTGCTGAGTGCAGCAGTATCGGCGGCTGTTTTCGCCAGCTCTTCAGATAAGGAACTTAAATCAGTAGCAGCTGTTTCCTGCATGCTATCGGGGCTTAGTGATTTGAGTACTGAACTGCTGCTTTGAGAGGAGAACAAAGTTGAGATTGCTGCCAGCAACGGACTGGCGTCTGACTCGCTGTTTTCAGTCTCCGCTACAGTTTTTTCAGTATTTGCTTTCTCTTCTTTTGCTACCGGCTCTTTTGCATTTTGAGTGGCTGGGTTCTGCGGCTGCATAGACTGAGCGGCGGAGGGTTCTATCGCCTGCGGCGATACGGACTCTTGGTATTGCGTTCCAGAAACAGGCTTCTTATCTGCCTGATTCGGCTGGAAATCTGTTTGGGCAGGACTTCCAGCAGTGTTCAGGTCTTCAATTTCAAAATACAAGCGGGCGATTTTTAAGGGCAAGGCTGTTATTCCGGAAAGCCCGCGTTTGGCCATCATGATCTGGTGCTGCAAAATTTCTTTTGAAACAGATTGATCTTGCTCGGCAAGACCATATTCATATAAAGCTTTATCAAAGTCACGGTGCTGTCTGTAGAGCTCGCCCATGATCAAATGGGTCATGCCGTCGTCTTTCGGACAAACTGGCGAAGCGGCAACTCCCTTTTCATGCTCGAATATGGCAAGCTCCAGCCAGAGATTGTCCATTTCTCCGGCTTCACGCGCGCACCACAATCCGTTCAAAGCAATGAATGCAACATCAAGCGAATGCATGTTTTTTTCGCGCGCCCACTTCACAGCCAGCGCGAATTTTTTGCTCGGCTCTATGCGCTTCTCATTGCGCAAGAGCTCCGGCTTCAAATGGAATGGTTTGAAGCTTGAGGTCCAGCCGCAGTATTTGCAAACCGGACAGCAGGATAAGAGCACAGAGCGCAATTCCGGGTCGTTAAAAACTCTGTGCAGATCTGCTTCAATGACGTCTGAACTGTTTAGTTTGCGGGATTCGACAAGCAATTCAGTACTGAACGGCACCTGGCACTCTGAGCAGAGTACCACCGCCTGTTCTAATACAAATCCGTCGATAACCCGTTTCGCCATTCAGCACCAAAAGCTAGTTATGGGCACATAACAAAGCTTAATGTTTAAAATGCTTCGGGTAAATTGGGAGAATTCCCATACCTATGGGGTTGTTCCCCTAAGCGTCTCTCTGTATTCCTTTCTTAAGGTCCAAACTTGTTTGCGGCACGCAGTAAGCGAGCAATCAGCTCATCGCTGAGCGAATTGTTTGTCACCGAATAGCCCGGATCACGTTGCATCATCTTGAGCATGGAGGGGCTGATTTTGACGTTGTCCCATTCGGCAGCCTGCGGTCCGCTCATTCCTTGAGCTTTAGCTTCGGCAAGCTTCATGGCAGCGTTCAAATTGGCGGGATCCATGTCACGCATTCTGCCGTCGTTGTCGAGGAACTCTTGAACTACGTTGATATAGCTTGGGTTGTTGCGTGCTTCAGTTGAGCCGACCACACGGGTGACTACGTTGATGGCTTGAGCCGCATATGGATGGCTGTTGCCCTGCTCAAGCAGCAATTCGACTGTGACCGGATCTTGCAACTGATGGTCGGAGAAGCCGCCGCCCTGACGTGAGAGCTGGACAATCTGAGCAGCCATATTTCCGGCTGAGTAGTTGGAGCCTGGAATCGATTCGAGCTGCTTCAGTACTTCGCCGAAGTTCATGTTGCTGGTGTTCAACCCATGTTCGGCAGCCTGCACACGAGCGAATGTTTCAAGAACTGCCGGGGCGGAGGCGCCGCTGCGTGTTGCTTCTGTAACTCTGATCACTGCGCGTACCTGATCTACGTTCATCTCACCGCCGCCGGCCGACATGCTCTCGACTGCAAGCTGGATGTTCTGACGTGTGATTGGAATATTGTTGCCTTGCAACTGGCTGACTACGCCTGCAAGTCTGTAGTCTGTGACCTGACCTGTCATATAAGGAACAGCCATGCGATCCAGTTCATTCCATGGAATATCGCCGCTGGACGGACCATAACCCTGGTTAAGCGCAACTTCGATAGTGTGCGGTTTGACACCGGCTGAGCCACGATCTTGCTGAGCGCGTGCTGCCATTTCGACATGCACCAGATCCAGCTGGTCGATATTGCCGCCATTGTTGCCCCAGCTGTATATGGCTTCCAGCGTGTGGTTGGTGACTGGTGCGCCTGCAATGCCGATGTTTTTCGATACAACCGAGAGCGCTCTTGCACCGGCAGATGATGTGAGTCCGCCGATAGCATGACCGGCCAGGAAGTCCATAACAGGAGCCGCCATTGTCGGATTGGTTACCACAGTCATAGGTACTTTCGCTCTTTCCATGGTCGTCAGTCTTTCGCCTGCTGCTTCCAGAATGACTTCCATAGCGCCTGCATGCGACTGTCCGGCTTGCGGAACAATCACTGCAGCCAGATCCGAGTAGGAGTGGATGCCGGAAATATCGTAGTTTGCAGGCAGGTAGCCCATGCGGCGAGCTGCGTAAGGAGCGGCTGTCGCCATGCAAGTGTAAGCGGTGGCAAAGTCTTTGTTTGTAGCGGCAGCCAGTCCGCTTGTCTGCGACATGAGCTGCGGAGCCATAGTTGTATTGAGATCTTCCTGACCTGTAATCTGGTACATGGTGAGAGCATTGTTGACTTCGTCTGCAGACAGAGCTCTCGCCATTTCGCCGTGAGCCAGGGCAAATACTGCCGGATGTTCGTTGCCGTAAGCGCCTTTGGCTGCCTGATAGGTGTAGGATAGGGCTGCAAAAATTGCTTGCTTGCGGCGAGCCGGGTGCATGGCTTGAATCGCCATGTTCTGAGCAGCGCCTCTTGTATCTGCACCAATCGGTACACCGCTTGATACGAGAGAGTCGGTTGCCGGTCCGATGTTTCTGTTCCAGGGAGATTCCGATGAATCCGGATTTGTGATCAGGTGAACAGCCATGGCGTCCTGTTCGTCGCCCCACTCGCCATATCTGCCGCGCAGATAATCTGTGTAAGCGTTGCCCTGACGGCGTGATACATAAGCTTGCGAACCCTGCACCGCTGCTTCGAACATGGCTTGCTGGAAGCGCTCTTTCGAAATGGCTGTGCGGTTCCAGCTGCTGCCCGTGTTGCTGAGCCAGTTGGCTGCCATGTTTTCGACAAGACCCCTGGGCTGGTGAGCACCGGCGGCAATTGCCGATTTTCGAGCCGCATCCTTAGCCGGGTCATCTGAAGCGACGTTGTTGGCAAAAGCTGCAGAATAGATGGCATGTGCCATTTCTGAGTCACTGGCACCTTCGGCGATATTAACACGCTGTACACCATGGGCAGTGCTGCCTAAAGCGGAAGTCTTGGATTGTCCGACTCTCAAACCGACACCGTTAACCGAGGTCAATTGACCGAGCAATTTTCTGGTGTCGACGTGAATTAAGTTTGATTCGTTCCAGCCTTCCGGCGTCGATTTGCCCCATTCAAAGCGGTCTTTAGCTTTGCTGCCGTCGCCTGCGTCGGGCGGTCCGCCTTTAGGCAGTTCCGGATTGCCTGTGCCGTGATTGAGCGAGCCGCCGGCTTCAGCACCGGCTGCCAGCGCACCGGCCAGTCCGGCCAGACCGGCGTTGTTTAGAACGCTCTTGGCTCTGTCGGCTGCATCTTTCTTGTTCGGTGGAACTGTGGTTGAGACTGTGCTGTTGCTGTTTGGTCCGACACTGTCTTTGCCTTTGGCATCAAGTTTGTTGGCTGCAGCTTTGTCGCCGTCCGGCTTTTCTACAGGACCGATAACGCCGTTGACGTTTTTGCCCTGAGCCTGATTCATAACATCAGTTCCGGTGCCCGGTGTTTTCAGTCCCGGACCCTGTGAAAGAATATTGGGGTCGACTCCCGGACCTTGCTTGTTTTTGTCACGTTCTGTTTGCGAAGCTTTGTTCAAAGAGTTGAGCAGTTCCGGATTGGCTGTTTGACCTGGCAAGCCGTTCATGCCTGCATCTTTGGTTTGCTGCAAACCTTTGTCTGCGAATCTGTCATTAGTGAACCAGCCCACTCCCTTGTCTACAAGTGAAGTGCTCATATCTTTCAGTCCGCCAAGAGCTTTGCTGAAAGTACCAAATACAAGACCGGCAGTCACGAAGTCGGACATCGGGCTTATTTGCGCGCGTCCAAGGAAACTAGGCACCTGAATCATCAACTGCAATACGCCGATTGCAATCAAGATTTTGCCCCAGGGGTTGAAATCAGAGAAAAGAATGATTGTCATAACTTTCAGAAGTCCAACCCAAACAAATGTCCAGAGGCTGGTTTCAACAAAAGCTCGCACAAAGCCAGTTGCATAGTTCTCAGTGTCTGGTGTGGCGAAAAAGACAAGAAAGATTGGCGCGAACATATATTGTGCAGTCAGAAGGGCTGTTTGCACGGCTTTCAAAATCAGGATATAAACCAGCTCGGCAATTAAAATGCCGCCGAGAATGGTGAAAATCATGATTGAAGCAAAATAAAAGAGTGAGCCGACAAACTGACCGGCAACAGGAATCGCCAGGTTAGCCAGGAGCGGCGCAAATACACTGGTGGCTCCGGCGCCGGCTGCAATCACACCGCCTTTTACGGCTTGAGCCAGTGCATAGTCGAGCATCAGCACCTGATCGGCGCTGTTGAAATAAATAGCTTTGATCATTTCATTTGAAATTTGAATTTCAAATGCATAAAGCGTCGGCCAGGCAAGAAGCAAACCGGCTGTGAAGATTAGGCGACCGACCGGTCCCATCAAGTTTCCGGCGCCACCCCAGGAAGCATCTGCCCAGAATTTCCAGATACAAAGAATGAAAAGCAGAAGCAAAAGGTCGACTGCAATGCCGTACATCACATCGGCGCCCTGACGGATATATGGCGAAATGCCGTCGTTCTGGCTGCCGTTCAAACCGTTGACTGCAATGTTCGGATTGAGCACAAATACACGCAGGAATTTGGCCAGGAATTGCGCTGTGTCTGCAATCCAGCCGTCAATTAATTCGGACAACCACTTACCGATAAGTTGACCGATATTGGAAAAAAGGTTGCCGACCAGGTCGTCTTTGAACCACTGGTGCAAGCCTCTATAAGTATCGTTCACAGAGCCAAGGCTGGCATTCAATATATTGTTGGCAGCTTTTTGAACATCGCCGCCCTGTCCTTGCTCGGCTGCCTGAAATACTACAGGTGCATAGTTTCCGGTGAGGATTTTAGTGACACCATCATTGATATTGTTCTGGTTGATTGGAACAGCCTGGTCTACGCGGTAGAGGTTGCCGACCGCGTCTTCATACTGATTGGGTACTGTGTTTTCAGTTTTCTTGCCGGCCTGCGACGGGTCGAGGCTGCCGTTGTCCTGAGACTGATTGGCTTGAGCCGGTTTGGTTTGTGCAAAAGCAGGCGTCAGTGCAGCAATCTGCATGACGGCGATCAATACTAAGGAGAATGCAGCGTTTCGTTTTCGCGCTGTATTCAAATTAAGTCCGGCCAGAAATTGTTTGAGAACGACTACTGGCTGGCAAGGCTTTTCGCCTTCCAGCTTTATTGCTTCGTTAGTTCTTCTTATAATTGCCGCCACTTATGAGAACCCTGGAGAGAAACTTATTCTTGGCTTATTATTCCGTCTTCAGTGGGAAAAACCGCCCTTTTAATAAGGGGTCGGTATGTTTTTTACATACCGACCCGCTTTGGAGCTTTGGATTAAAGACCGCCGCCCAGACCGCCGAAGTTGTTGATAGCGAAAGTACCGATAAGGTGAACAGCGGTTGGTCCGCCGAATCCTACACCGAGACCTTTTGCCACGTTCATCGCGGATTCACCACCGTCACGTTGACCGAATGCGATCTTCATGCCTGCCAGTGATGAGGGGATGGTCGATAGAGCGGTGACAACGCGAGAGATGTCTCTGGCAGTGTCATATCCGTAGTCGGCTAATTGACCGACTTCATTTGATTGTCCGTAACGGGGGTCGACTGGAGCACCCACAAGACCCTGGGCGTGTGCTACTTGGTCGTAAACACCGAATGCCATAAGGACCAGTTGAGGGGCCAGGAGAATACCCACGCGAGCGGCAACACGGAAAGCTCTGGAAGAAGTAAGCTTCTTGAGATTAGTTACCATATTTTTGTGACCTCCTAGAGGATGTGATTGATCTGTTGTGTTACGAGTAAAGGTTTAGTCTGTTCAGTGCATGATACGTCCGTGGACATCAGCACGAGTGCCGTATCCGCTTTGAGCCGGCAGATACCCGCCGGGCACGTAGCCAACGTTGTTTCCATAGCTTGCCGGACTAGCAGTTTGTCCGGTGGGATGGATTGGAGTTCTCAGTTTTCCGCTTACGCCAGTCGATACATGATGACGAGCAGGTACTGATCTCTTGGCGGCGTGCACCGGGGCAGCAGATTTAACCACTGTCGGGGCGGCCACTTGAGGTATTGCAGCCACAGGCTTAGGCAGAGCAGCCATTTGCATGGGAGCTCCAGCCTGCATGGGCTGAACGGGCTGTCCGAATGACGGGTGAAAAGCCGTGTTCGGAACGAAAAGTTTGTGTGATACCTGGGTCACAGGTACAGGTGCCGGAGCTTGAACCGGAGCCGGACGGCTGGCAAGCATGCTCGGGTCGACTCCCAGGAAGTTGGAAGAGCGGGGCATGGCGCCTGCTTTCACTGTCGAGGGAGCATCGTATCCTCTTGGTAGATTCGGTTGCTCAACTTTGAAACGGTTGGGAGCAAAGTCGAAGCGTGCACCGCGGGGGGCGCGAGCTTCTTGAGCTTGAGCAGATTGAGCGTCAATCAAAGTGATTGAGCTTACTGCCGCCAGAATTGCTAGAAAGAAGAAACGTGTTTTCATTTCGATTAAAACCTTGAGTTATTGCGGACGCCCATGCCGGTCATTGTCATTCCGAAAATTCCAGCGCCCATCCAGGGGTTGTTGGACCAGAAACCTGAAGTGAGTGCACCGGCTCCAAATGCGCTTGCGTAGTTGAGCATGTTGGAGATTCCGCCTCTTTTGGTATTGACCTGTTGAGGTTGATTTTGCGAACCACCAGTCAGAGTCTGACTTTGAGCTATGTAACCTTGCTGCATTTCCTGGTTATTAGCCATCTGGTAGTTGGGAGCGCCCGCTTGTGCTTGTGGCGGGACCATTCCCGGCACAGCTCCCTGGGCATTTCCTTGGGGTGGAAACTGAGGAAACTGAGCTTGCTGTGCTTGTTGTCCTGCTCTCCAGATTTGATTCATTGCGGCAGGCGGAAGCGAATTCTGATTGCCGTAAAGTTGTCCAAGAGCTTGCTGACGCATGTCCTTCGGGTTGCTTTGCGGAGCAAGTCCGGGAACGTTCATGGCGGCTTCTCTGGATTGCGCCTGGCTGGCACTGTAGTTTGCAGCCGTAGCCGGATCGAATGGCACTACTTCCGGTGGCAGGAGCGAATCTTGCTCCGGTCCGATAGCGCTTGAAGGGCTCATTGTCTGCCAGCTGCCTGCTTCCATGCCCTGAGCCATTGCGGCTGTCGGAATCGAAAGGAGGCAAGCAGCATTGAGAAGGGCGCTTAGCCCGTTCAATTTTTGCTTGTGCTGTCCCTTGAAGACCATGTTTCCCAACTCACTTTCCAGAAACGGTGAAATTTGTTTCAACCAGTGGATGAATAATACGATCTGTCAGTCAGATCAGAAATCCGGGTAATTCCCATCCCCATGGGAAGATTCCCACTGAAGATTAAAGCTTAGAAGTTTGTTACTACAGCCTTCGGCAGAAGCAGCTGGCTGCGCTTCTGATTCGGTACATTGGAAGGCGAGAACTGGGTGTAAGGGAAACCAAAGTCAGTGGTTTTGTTGCTATATACAGGAATTCTGCGCATACCCTGACCAAATTCAGTGGCCTGGTTTGCAGTCAATGCCGAGATGCCGTTATAACGGGTGGCACTGTTACCGAAATCCTGGACTGTGCTGGCTGTGGATATGGTTTGACCGCCCACTGAAAAACGCTGCCCGCCACCTAAATCGATGGAGCTGTTTCTCATGCCGTTACCTGTGGCAACGCCGAATGGAACGCCGTAACCGGCCATCGGTCCTAGCAAGTTGACCTGGTCTTGAGAGCCGTCGCCGCCGATTCCGCCTAAGGCTGAATTGCGACCGCGCAGTTCATACTGTCTGGTTTCCTGCCCGCCTCGACGAACAGTCGGAATTGTGGTGCAATAACCGCCGCGTCCGGGAATGCCTCCGTCCGGGTTAATTGGTGTTTGCAAAGCTGGATTGAAGGAACCCATCGGAGCTTGCATCATGCCGGGGTCGCAGCCCGGGGTTGAGGGTGGCGCCGGAACCAGACCAGTCATTAAAGGTCCAAGAACTCCCGGTGGTGTTTGAATTGCCGGTGAAAATGGAATCGGAATGCCTGAGCTGCCTTGCCCGATCGTGTTTGCAGGTACCGACGGCACCCAGGGCAATAAAGTCGAAGGTCCGGAATGTCCCGGGATAACAGGCGCGCCTGTTGGTCCGTCGCCTGTTGCAGGCGGCAATCCTTCCGGAGCCGGTACAAAAGGCAGTCCCATCGAACTGCCGGCCACAAGCGGACTGCGCAGACCAAATGCCGGTGCACCGACAAGATTGCAGCCGTTTCCGGTACTTGAGGAGGCTGTCTGGCTGAACGCCGGCAACGCCATGCTCAAAGTCAAAGCGATTACGAGACTAAAAGATGTAGCGTTGAAGTAGCTCTTAGAATTTGACATCGAATCGGCCTCCTGAAGCCTAATGGGGAGCAATTGTCATAACTGTTGAACCGGCATGCGAGTAGCCTCGCCTGCCATATAAATCTTGCGTCGGCATTGCACCGGGTAATTGTTGATAGGGACCATCTTGCGAGGTCTGTCCAATCATGCCCTGTCCCCAGTCGTAGCTGCGCGATCCTCTGAATCTGTAAAAACCATAGTCGGTCGTGGTTTGTCCGCCCCACTTCTGCGTCGGTGCATAGCCGCTTATGCCGCCGCCCGGATTGACATTGGTTTGTGAAACCGGCGGCATATAGCCGTTTTTGACCTGAACCATGCCCGGATCGCAACCTGGTGTCGAGGTCGGTGGGGGAACACTCAGACTTGGTCCAAGTGTCCCCGGCATCGATTCTGTGCCCGGGTTATACGGCAAATAATAGTTGGAAGTACCCAGATGATTTGTCGGTGTATATAAAACTGATGGAATCTGGGTCGGCGGTCCGCCCATGCCGGGATTCACCGGTGCCGGACAGGAACCGTCGCCTGTGGCCGGTGGTCTGTCAGTCGGTGCTTGCATGAAGGGAAGTCCATGCGAAGAACCTGAAATATAGGGAGTTCTAAGTCCAAAAGCGGGTGCTCCGGCCAGATTACACTCTTGCGCCAGGGCAGCCTGCCCGAGACCAAAGCTTGCTAGTAAAGCCGTCAAAGTTAGAGGAATAAGTCTCAACTTGCTCATCAGCGCTCCTTCTGTCCGTGCTCGGCCTTTTACGGCACACTTGCACTTAGCTTAAAAATTAGAACTATTGAAGCGCGATGTCGTTGGTGCTTTTACGCAGCTCTTTGCGGTTTCTCCCACTCATTTTGAAAAAACTCAGTCAGGGAACACTTTTGCAACGATTGCTATCTAAACTCAATTTACTTCTATATAGAACGCCCGTATTTACTAGTTATCAAAATTGCTTTTCTGGGGACCTTTAAAAAGGGTGGGGAAAATCTGAATGGACGAAAACAACGAAAAGAAGCCGGAAGCCGAAAATAATGAGTCTGCTAAACCGGACAGTCCCGATTTCGGCCCGCAGTTCGATGCCCCGCCGGCCAATCAGCAGAGCCAAAATAATCAAGCTGAAAGCAAGACTGCCTCTGAAAAAGGTTCCACAGTCGCCGGCGGCGATAATAGTGCGGGTGCTGTCGGCGATGCTAAAAGCAAGGGCTCGATTTTTTCCAATCCTCTTGGTCTATTAAATGATTACGGTTCTGTTGTCAGCAAGGGTCTTGAAGATAGCTATAAGGCAGCAGCTGAGACTCTTCCAAATCTGGATATTGTTGATTTAGCCGATAAACTTTCTAAGTCGAGTGATCCGCTGATAGCTGCCCGGGCAAAAAATGATGCAGAGGCCTTGAAAGCATCTGCAAATAGCGATGAACTTGTACAGAATCAGCTCGACAAATATTTTGACCTGAGAGACAAAGGCAAGCCTGAAGGGGCTCTGGCTGAGAAAAAAGAAGCCGGTGAATACAAGAATGAAGATGGATCGTCTTATGTTGTTGATAAAAACGGCGATATAACAAGCCTGACTACAAAAGCTTCCGAAGCTCATCCTCAGGGCGAGACATATAAAGCTTCGTACAACGATAAGCATGAACTGATTAAACTTGAATATCCAACAGGAAAGTCATTTACCCGCACATCACCTGAAAATGACAGGGGCTTTGCTTACTGGCAGGCTCGTGACAGCAGCGGCAAAGCCGTATCTTATGGAAATGCCGGAGCTCAACCCTTTGTCGGCAAACTGAGTCTTGATTCTGCCGGCTCGCATATAATGATCGGGCATGATAAACAAAATCCTGCTCAAAATACAAAATGGGCGGGGTCAGTTATTGATCAGAACTCAGACGGCTCCATGCTCAGAAGCAGCTTGATTAGCGAGAAAGGCAAAACGACAGGCTTCAAGAGCGAAATTGAAAATCCGGACGGAACTAAAGTGGAGATCACAAGCAAGTTAGTCGACGGCAAAGTTGTTTTAGACGACAAAGCGACTGTCAAATCAAAATCCGGTGATCAGATTAGCACCGTGTCCGACGGCAAGGTAATAGACAGAAAAGAGCATCTTCTGGCAGATGCAAAAATGGCCGAGCTTGCCCGTGGATTAGACAGCAGCCCAAAATTGCAAAACTTGCGTCATGCGGATATCAGGAGCCGGGGCGAGAGTTTGCATGTAGCTATCGATAATTATGCCCCGAGCACTAATCGTGCTGTTCAGCCCGGCACCGTAATCAACGGTATCATGCCTGATCGAACCGAAGTTTCAAATCATCTGGAATTCGACCTCAGTCACGGCAAAGATAACAGTGTTCGAATGAGCAATATCAGCGGTATGGAAGGACACGGTTTCGGGCTTGGTCCACTCAAACGTCGCTGGCATGAAGGATCCAGCCCTGTTATGGAAGTCAGGATGGCGCCCGGTCAGGACGGCAAGGGCGTAATGCAGTCACTGTCCAGTCGCGGCTGGATGGCTGTTCATTCGGATTACCTGAATGAGAACGCCAGGAATTCCGTATCTAAAAGCGGTCTGGAAAAAACCTCAATGATGAGCGATTTGATTAAAGACAGCAGTAAGCATACAGTCATAGATCATCCATATAGACGCGAGTTCAGAATGCAAATGGAGCCGACTGCAAAATTGAAAGAAAACTTGAGTGAGAACGGAGTGCCTGTTGAGCTCAAAGACAAAGTCGCGGCTAAAATGAACTATAGCGAAAATGCTATCAAAGTCAGCGAAATTAAGGGAGTAAACAGTATGGGTAAAGAGCTCAGTGCTCTTTCAATTGAACCTTCTGCAGATGGGAAATTCAAAGCCAGCATCGATCTGATTGATCCCAAAACAAAAGAAAAGCACTCAGTCACCTTGCCTGATTCGCAAGTAGCGCCGCTTCTGGACATGCTTTCTCAATTCTCGGCCGCTAAAGATAAAGCCGCTTCCGCGCCCAAGCAGCAATATGTTCCTGCTCAGCAGATGCAGCCTCAATATTCCGGACGCAGGAGACGCTAAACGCCGGCTTAGATCTCGGCTTTTCGAATCTCAAAAAAACTGCGGCAAGCTAGGCTATTAGAAATAGAACCACGATCTATTGTCAGGGGCTAATCTTGAAGGGCAGCTTGGCAGAAAAAAGTATGATGTGTTTGGCTGCTCTGCCCACATGAACTCGTCCGGATTTGTGCTTGTATTGAGTGCTTATCACGACTCGTTTTTCTATTTGTTTTGGATAATATACCTGTGCTTGCAAGTAATCAGGTCCAGATTCATACTGGGCGGCGATGATCGGCTCTTGGATGAGCGGAGCGCGGCCTGCCATAACTATTGAATCAGGATTTTGCTCTTTGACTTGAGGATATACTGCTTCTGAATTTGGGACGATTTCGCTTGCTCGAGGCTCTGCATAATCGAGCTTGACCGCTGTCGCAGTGCCAGGCTTATAGTTAAGCATGCCGCCGTCAATATTGCTGCTTGTTTTATAGCTGTTTTCTGCGCTTGAATCTTGCCTGAGCAAATATGCCATAGTGCCGAGGAGCAGGGCAAAGCCTGCCGTGGCAGCCAGAATGATGCTCTTAGTGTTCATAACCTGCACCTTTTCCTTATACAACGTCAAGGAGACGGAGGAAGACTCAATCGGTTCCCCTGCCGACAGATTGTTTAAGCAATAGGCAATTTAAAGCTGAGCAGAATCCATGACTTTAGATCTTGGAAGAGCGGTTTTATAAGATTCTGATGAGCGCAATCTATCCTTTTAGCGTTATCCATAATCAATTGCTCCAGGAGGAAAAATGATGTCGGTAGAAAGCGATTTAGAAGCGCCAATTCAAATGCAGAAAGAAA
>JAIEPM010000059.1 GCA_019748395.1 Candidatus Obscuribacterales bacterium | reverse complement strand
CCTCAGAACGAAGTAAACTTGCAGCTGAATTGCCGTCAGCAGCCAGTTTGACATTGTAAGAATCCATCTGAAGAATTGCTTCAAGCGTAGACGACAGCTTGAGATCATCCTCAACAAGCAAAACGCGCTTCATGAACAAAAACTTCCTCAGTCTGGGTACAGGTAGATTATCCAATACCAAGCAACGAATTTGCGCTTTGCTTTTGAAAGGCTAGAGAATTAATGCCCTGGATTCCCCGCCTGAGCCTGCTTCAGAAACTTCTTCTCTTCATTCTGATACCGATCGGACTAGAAACAGCCTTCTTATCAGGTGCTCTCTGGCTTTTCCACCAGTCGGAACTTGAAGTCAAGCAAGAAGCAAGACTGAATGCAGTTTCTAATCTGCTTGAACAGCTCGTACACAGCCTCTACGCCGCAGGGTCTGATATTATCGCCGCAGCAACACTCGGACCGGAAGTCTCCGAAAAAAGCTTTATCAGGCATACAACGAAAGCACGCGACTGCTTGAACGAGCTGCGGAAAGCCACGAGCGGCAACGAGGCTGAAAGAGAGGTGGTGAACAAACTTAGCAAATCATGCCAAGACACTCTCAGAATCTTAAAGCAATCGCATGATGCCGCCACAGAAGGACCGCAGGGTCTGATGTTTATGAAAGGTCATCGCCTGACTCGTCAGATCGAAAAAAACACCAAAGAAACTATCGAACAAGTCACTCAGCTCAAAGATCTCGAAGAACAACGCAAAGAAAAAGTTCCAAGAACCAAAGCCCAAACGAAGCAACAACTTCAAAGCCTGCTCTGCTTTGCTACGCTGGCAAACATTGTATTTGGTATATTCCTGGCGATTTTCCTGACCCGAAATTTAACGTCGCGCCTGACAGTCATCATCAAAAACACCGAAAAAATCGCCAGGGGAGAGGAGCTTCTTGAAAGAGTCGGCGGACGCGATGAACTAACTAAGCTTGATGAAAGCATTCACCATGCCGCAGAGCTGCTAAAAAGTGCCGAAAAAAAACAAAAAGAGCTCGAGCAATCGCGAAAACAATTTGTCGCTATGCTTGGACATGACCTGAAGAACCCGCTTCACTTCCTGCAACTTTCACTCGACGCACTTAAGCAAAAGCAAATTGAAGCCAGCTCCCAGAGCGGACTAGAACGAATTGGGCAATGCGCCGAAGAGGTAGAAAGGCTGGTAAATCTCAGCAACGATCTGATCTGGGCCGCACGCTCGGATGCCGACAGCTTCGACCTCAAGCTTGAAAAAACGCTTCTCTGGACGATTTTTGACAGGGCAACACGTGCCGTGGAATCCCTTGCAGAGAGTAGAAACATCATTATCGAAAGCGAAGCAGATGAAGATCTTTCACTGGAAGTCGATCGAGACAGAATGATTCAAGTCCTTGTAAATCTGCTCTCCAACGCTATTCAGGCCTCCCCCAAAGCATCTAAGATTCTGCTCAAAGCTCAGCAAGTAAACAACGAACTATTCATCGATGTTATCGACAACGGCAAAGGAATTCCCGAAGCGGCAATTGGGCATATTTTCGAGCGTTTCTATCGCGTCGATGAAAACGGAAAAGAGCCGGGATATGAAGGCATTGGACTTGGATTGGCAATCTGTCAGGCCATTGTAAAAGCTCACCATGGACAAATAGCTGCCAGCAATCGGAGTCAGGGCGGATGCCAATTTCAAATTGTCTTGCCTCTCAGCGCCAGCCGGCTTAGTGAGCTGAAATAGACCTCAGTCGGCCGTGAATTACAAAATCAAGAAGCAGCCGGACGTCCATTTCCAAATTGTGGCGACCAGGGCTATCTTACGCTTTTTGTATGTTGATCAATTCCTGATCAGGAATGTAAACCTGAACTCATAAGCAAATTCAATCACCAGAATAAAGGGAGCTACAAACGACAACATCAACGCTAAGCACGGAATCCTAGACTTAGCCATTTGACTCATGAGCGAAACGGGAGTGGCTGAGAGTACTCCTCCCTCCAACAACTGTTGATTCGTAGGGGGTTCTGCGCGGTCTGACTTTGCGCCCGACGCCGATTTGACGTTCAGTAAATTCAACGAAAGCAGTATTTCACTGCAAGGAGAATTCTTTATGTTTTTGGACACCTTACTGATTCCGGTGCTCACCACCATTCTCAGCATGTTCTTTGGTGCTGCCAGTGCCATCGGTTTCTGGCTAGCTAATCCAAACGAGAATGGAATCTTCGAAGAAGAAGGCAAAATCGCGGATGTCCTAATCAGTGGGATAATCATCGGCTGCGCGCTGGAGGTCGTGTGTCTCGTGATCGCGAGTATCTTTACGCCGATAGAAATGCTGATCTCCGCGCATCAGCCCAAAGGCTGGCTGTTCTGCATGGTTTCAGTACTCCTGGCCGGCGGGTTTCTACCCCTAGCCAAGCTGCTGTCTGTGGTCTTGCATTTGGGATACTCTTGTGCGTCGGGTATGGCCCGCAAAATCATCTTATGGCTTAAACCTGCCCTGATGTTTTTCGGTAAGCCGGCTCGCTGGCTGCATGAGCTGGCTGTCCGACTTGAAGTGCGCAGCTAAAGGGCCAAAGATACGTTTAGGAATAGAAGGCGGCGGTCGGCGAGAATCAATTGCCGACCGCTGCGATGGGCGACTGCCCCCTGCAAGGACTCACTTTCCACGGACTCCATCTGCTCAGCTGGCGCCATCTTTTTACAAACGAGACTACTACCATACTACATAGTGGCTTTCGTGAAAAAGCCTAAACCCCAGATGGGGTTTAGGTCCGCGCTCGAACTCCATCGAAAAGAGTCGCAACGCTTCAATCGACCTTGGTCTGCTTACGGTCCAGCGAATCGGCAATTCTCTCGCCTAACAAACACCACCTAAGGCAGACCACGCCGTAAATGGCATCGAGAAAAACGCTAACAGGGTTAGCGGCAAGGTTCTTTGAAGTAAAAGTGTCGAAGCAGAGCGTAGCCGACCAGAAATGCAACGGCGGCGGTTCCCACCGGCACGGGCAGGGCCCAGCCCATCACCATGGAGACGACCGACACGGGCAGGGCCATAGCAGCCACCACCAAAAGGATTGTCAACAAGTACTGCACATTTTCGTCCGCATCGCGCTGCTTCACCGAGCAGACGAGTGCACCGAAAAACATAGACACGAGGTGGAGAATCAAGTAACGAGAATATTCGCGAGCCAGAATTTCTTCCATTTTTTTGGTCCTTTGACGTTGAGAATTGATTGCATGCGGAGCCAGAGTCCGTATCATGGCTCTGGCTCCGCTGCTTTTTGTCGTAATGAGCCTGTTAGATCTGACGAAGGAGGTTGTCGATGAGCTCCTTCAGCTTACGCACCGGCTCCTGTGCGCGCGCCTCGAATTCCTTCAGCCGGGCTTCGGCTTCCGTGACACAATGCTTTGCAGCCGCTAAGTCTTTTTTCAGAACTTCCCGTCGAACCGAGGCCACGTCAACCAACGCTTTCCAATGCGCTGAGAGCTCATCGGTCAGACCGATGAAGTTGCCGTCGTTATTTTCGCTGAGATCACCGAACAGCTGCTGAATACTGGTGAGCTCGGCCTCGGTGGATCGAACAAGATCTCGCGCCTTGTTAACCTGCTCGGAGAACGCACAAAAATCGGAACTGCCGACAAGCTTGTACACCACAAATTCGTCGACTCGGCGTCGCAGGTCGAGCAGATCTTGCCGCAAGTCCTGACCTTCACGCGTGCAGGGGCTCACAATCATGAGCAGATCCCGCAAAATTGCCGCCGGAGTGAAGGACCATTGGAGGGAATCGTTAGCTCCATAAATCTCGTCCAATCGGCGGCACGCAAGATTGTAGAACTTCTCGGCCTCGACAAAGAGCCCGAAAGACGCGAGCGACGCAGCGTTCACCTTTCGCTGCAAATTCTCCCATTGTCGGCGAAGTTCTAATTCCTTGAAGTTTGCCGAGAGCAGCAGAAGATCGGGGTCCAGACCCTCCTGCTTGACGAGATCACGGACAAACTCACGAAGCTGAGACAAGTCACGATTCGAAAACATGCTATACCTTCCTGAAAAATACAGCCTAACCCCAGTAATGAAGCGGTCCCACAAAGAGACTGGAACTTAGTGGGCAAGATAGAAACTGGTGGCAGTTAGGGTCTATCGAAGATGCTCTCGACGCCCTTGGCGGCAAGGCAGCTGCGCCAACACTTACAAAAGATGCCGACTCCGCCGGCGATCAGAATGCTTCCCGGGCTCACGACTTCGGGATTGACGAAGAAGCGGACGAAGAAGAAACCCAAGATTCCCAACGCCGTCAAACCCGTCCCCATCGGTACGATCATGTTGCCAAACCATTTGCTGCCCTCAGTCACTTCCGACGCAATGGCAATCGACCACAGTAGGAACTGGTAAGCACCAATCAAAAATGCAATTAAGAAAAGAGCGTTCATCTCGATACTCCTCAAAAGTTGATTTAGTAGATTCCTCAAAACGCCTGATCCATATAGAGAACTACTCCTGCTCAATCAAAAGAGTCGCAAGGGCGCATGCTACCGAACGCGGGTTCAAGGCAATCAGGGTTTGTCAAAAATCCTCTCAGCCCCCATTGCCAGCCAAGCAGCGCCGCCAAGACTTGAAAATGAAGCCCAACACAAAAGCGAGGTAAACGCTTAACAGGTTCACTGCGTCGACCATGACGAGAAAGCAAAACAATGAGCCACTCGCAATCAGCCAAAGCAGCAAATAAATCAACAATGGTACGAGCATGTTCCCGACCGGTTTGTTGCGCACCGTCGAACCCAGCACGAAGTCAAACCACCATAGATGGAACTGGTACGCACAGAACTCAAAAGCAATCAAGAAAAGAATGTTCACTTCGATACACCTCAGAAGAGTTACCGATCAAACAGTTACATTCCAAGAAAGCAGACATGGACGAACACCTGAGTTCAGGGCATATGGCAGCCGCCGGCGCAAAAACAGGTGAGCTCCAGTCAGACAAACATCAGAGTAAGCAGCAATAGTTACGAGATGCAATCTTGGAAAAAACCTTCCGATTTCTCAAGAAGATTTTGAATCGTAGACAGCAACTCTCGCATAATGATCGGGAGGGCAGAACTGAGCACCTTTGGCGAAATCTGATAGACCTGGCAGATTCCGCTACCCATCTCAGGATCCAACTCAATCCCCTCCGGTCCGTCCGAACACATGGCAAGAGTGCTATCGACTTGCGCGGCAAGCGAATCGATTTGCGTCTGCAGCGAATAAGCAACAAACCAGAAGCTCTTTTGCTCATTCTCGCAGCTGGACTGAAGCTCCATGCGAGAAAGCAAAAGGGCTCGCCGTTTGGTCAGCACCGACAATCTGTTTTTTAGTTCTTTGCACGTCAGCATAGAATTCTCCTGGAACTATGAAAAGCTCCCCTAACTGGCTCAGTCAGCAGGAACAGCCACCAGTCGAAGGCTCCCAAAACATGTAAAACATAGGATGATAAAGCGAACTGGAACGACAGAAATCCTTGAGAACAGTTGAGCGCGGGGACCTTATCGGCTCATTTCAGATTCAGAATAGTCTCGAAAGAATATTTAGGCGCGCTGTTCCTGAATAAAACGAAGATCAAAATACAGAATTAGGCTCGCTTTTTCTGCCCGCACTAAACAAGATCCAAATCAGTCTTAAACTGCGGCTTACACGCTATAACGCAACGACACAGAAATGAAATTGCTTGATTCTCAAAAACTATCGGCCAGTTATGTCTGAATTGTTGCATTCAAAAAAACGGCACCAAGGAACCTGTTTTTCAAAAATTCGAGCTCAGAACCGGTCTTTCAAGCGAAAGAATCCGTCAGTATCGGCTTGAAACTCTAGCCATCGATCAAAGTAATGCTGCGGAACACCCTTGCGACAGCCCTTTAGGCGTTTGGCACAGCTATCTGCGTCTGCAATTTTGTCCTGCTTCAAATAGAGGTCTTTTAATTCAGAAAGACAGATACCACTTTCTACAGATTCTTTTCCAAGCTGATCAGACATTGAAAGCGCCCGCAGCAAAGCCTTTTCAGCATAACTGAATTTATGACGAATCTCATAGATTCTGCCCAAACAGATCAAGTCGCCAATTTTTCCGATTCCCGCACGAAGCAAGTGTCTTGAATATGGCAAAAGAGCAAGTTTCACATTGAAAACCTCATCCGAAATCGAAATAGCCCGCTCGTAGTAGTTTTCCGCATCATCATACTTTTTCAAACGAGCGCTAAGAAAAGCCAAATAAGACAAAAGTCGTCGACTATCTTCCTCGTTGTTTTTGCCCTTCAGAGCCTCCTTGCACAAGCTCTCCGCCGCAAGATAGTTTCCTTGAGACATACGAAGTTCGGCCAAAGAAAGGAAAGGGGTCGGCCAAAGCAGGCAGTCTCGTCCGGAAACTTTCTTAGCCACTTCAACTGCCTCGCAAAGAAGACTCTCGGCCCGCCCTGAATTTCCATTTTGAAGATAGATCTCGGAAACCGATACAAGACAAAACAACTTCGCTGGAACAGCGATTGATGATTCCTTGCACATGCGAAGAGCAAACCCGGCAATGCGCTCGGCATCCTTAAAGCGGCCTCTTACGGAATAAGCCATAGCAAGGCCGGTCAGGCTTGACGCCGTATCATTGCGAGCTGGAAATTTTTCAAAATCCTGTTTTGCAAGTTGGTCCAACAAATAGTTGAGTTGCGACGCTTTTCTTGGATAATCCAAACTACCGGCTATTTTGGTAAGCGCTTCGATTAACCCCGCTGCACTCTCGTTGCCTTTGCTGGCGCTTAATCGCCGACATAGTGAGTCAACTTCGTACTTAAATCCCCCGGGAATTTTTAGATCCGCAGGCTTTTCAATTTCAGAAGTCGGCTGCACACGCATAGCAAAGGACCAGTAAACAAGAACAATTGCTGTAATCGAAAAAGTGAAAAGCAAGCCCAATTGAATTGATCGAAGATATTTTCTAGTTCCTCCGGTAGGCTTGGCGTCCAACCAGCAATCAAGATTTTCAGCCATCAACGAATTCACCGCATGACTGGAACCTTCAAGAACTTGCAATATTTGATCAACACTTTGAAAACGCTTACTCTTTTCTTTTTGCATGCACTTAAGCGCAATGTTTTGAATTTTGGACAAACTATCCGGGTCTGCCCAACTGGCTTTAGGCACAGACGGATACTCATTTTGGTGCAAATGCAACAAGCCAATTGCGTTCCATGACTCAAAAGGAGGAACCCCGGCAAGCATCTCATAAAGAACACAGCCAAGAGCGTAAATATCACCAAGCCTATCAACCCTCTCACCCCGGCACGCTTCCGGACTCATGTAAGCAGGGTTGCCGACCAGCACACCAGTTGCAGTCATGGTGGACGATTGACCGGCATTCTCAATTCGCGGCTCGAAAACTTTGGCAAGTCCAAAGTCAATGAGCTTTACTTCAAAATCAGGAGCAGCTCCCAACAGAAATACATTCGCCGGACTCAAGTCACGATGAACAAAACCACCGGCATGCGCAAAAGCCAGAGCTGAACAAATCCGCTTGAAAACAGGCAAAAGAATCTCAGACTCCAGTCCCTTCCCGGTCTCACTCAAGAGTTCCTTCAACGAGCGTCCTTCCAGGTACTCCATTACAATCAGCAGTCTTTGCTGATCAAAGATTTCAACCGAATAGACCCTCATAATATTGGGATGCAGAAGCTGTGCCAGAACCCTGGCTTCGCGCTTCATATCCTCCAGATTTTTTTGCGAATCAGCCCCAAAATCCTTGGGGATTTTAAGAGCAACGTCCCTTCGAAGCTCTCGATCATAGGCAAAATAAACCGTAGCAAACCCGCCTTCCCCTAGTAGCTTGCGAATTTCATATCGTTCTTTGACAAGGTCGCC
Organism: Candidatus Obscuribacterales bacterium; assembly: GCA_019748395.1. Taxonomy (GTDB): domain Bacteria; phylum Cyanobacteriota; class Vampirovibrionia; order Obscuribacterales; family Obscuribacteraceae; genus JAIEPM01. The sequence goes on along the minus strand of JAIEPM010000059.1, from coordinate 8,106 downwards.
TGTTCGTAACTGCATCACTAGTGTTTCAAAAAGGAAGGAAGCTAATTGTACTTAAAAATAGAATATTACCTATGTCCGAATTGTGTTTGACCATGTTCTTATCACCACAGAGGCTTGCTATTTCAATAAGAACAGGCTTGATCGAAGAAGGCAAAAACGTCCATTCTCAGATTATATGTTTTGCAGCAGTTCTTAGGATTGATCATCAGCTCAAATAGCCAATTGAAGATTTCCAGCACCAAACGAAAACTCGCACCGATGTGCGTAAGAAGAGAAGGTGCCGGGATTTTGGCTCTCTTCTCATATCACTTTTTTTCACAGAACTGGAACAAACGAAAAGGGGATCTCAAATGAGCAAGCAGAACTTCGTCAATCTGCCCGGCGGAAACCTCAAGCGCATCTCCGGCCGCTGGAACGATGAAGGTATGAAGGGCGACAAAACCGATAGCTACTACCGTCGGCAGGCTGTCGAGGTGCTGTGGGGAGTCGCCCTCGAGGAAGCGCTCAGGAGCCTGGAAGAAGAAGACAACGTCGACTCCGAAACGAACCCGTCCGGAACCTGGACCGTTCTGAGAGCCAATGACCTCTCCCGCTGGATCATCATCGAAGGAGACAAGGACCTGGCGGTGAGAGTCTTCGCCGCGCGCAACCGCGGACAGCACCCCGGTAGCACCCGCTGCACCTGTTGCGGTCCGGACTTCTCCATCTGGACGACCAGCGGCAAGCTGAGTCAGGCCACGGCGTACGCGCGCAACTGCGACCATCTGCACGACCGCTGGGAGATGGACGAGGACGAGGATCCGCAGTATGAGATGTACTCCAACCCCGAACCCTGGCAATACCACTCGCTCAAGCAGTTCCTCTCGCGCCCAGACGTGGAGCTGATCCGGAAGTCCGACATCACGCCGTCCGAAGGGCGTTACCCGATGCCGCCGCGCCTCCTGGAAGGCGAGGTGATCGAGGAGGAATAGTCGGACAGAAAAAGCAAAAAGGGAAGACCGAACAGAAGCAATTCTGTTCGGCGTTTGGATTGGTTTCTGTTTTTGTTTTGCCTGGAGTCAAGAAACGCTCCAGCCGTTCCAGCTATCACCTTTCTCTCTAGGGGTTAACATGATCTCAGCCGAACAAATTGCTTGCTTGGTATCGGCACTGAACCTGGTCCTGTGCATCTTTTGTGGATTTGTTGGCGGTGTTGCGGCCGAACGCGGGACTTCTTGGGACGAAAGCCAGGAAAACTGGCATAATCGAAAGATCCCGCGGAGCGTTTCAACGAACACAGGCATAGTTGCTGGGATATGCTGGTTCGTGCTCGGGGCCTTGCTCAGCGCAGGACGCGGAACGATCGCTATCACAGCCATGACGACGATGGCATCATTTTTCACAATTCCGATATTTGCGATTAGTGTGTTCGCTTTCCTTGAGACTTCTGTTCGGATTCTGCCTCTCTATCGTTTGGCAGTAAATGTGATGTCTTGGCCACTCGAAAAGCTCGTTGGCTACTTCTTCCTCCGTTGAGGCATTTCACGCCCTCAGACTCAAGTATTCCAGGCGGTTCCTGAGCAGTTGTTTACCTCCGCTGCAAACATTGGTGCACGCAGCGGAGATAGTTTCTCTGTTTATGCTACTCTCTCTGGCAAACAGCGAGAAGCGCCGGAAGCTCTCCGGCGCTTCTCGTCATTTTCAACCTCTTCGGGCGCAGAACAAGCTGTCATGCTACAAAGGAGTTCGTTGATAGAAATCCATCTTCGTTTTACCAAATTCTACTATTTCTTTTCGTATTTCTGGATTTTTGAATATTAGTGTGTTAGTAGCGCTGACAATCAGCCGGACCTGAGCACCGGGCGCAAATGGCTGCACTCCAACAGGCGTTTTACACTATCCAAAAATGTCCTGCCGCCGTCAGCCGGAACTGAACGGCGGCAGGACTCAAGTAAAACTAATCGGCAACATTGAAGAACCGCTGATGCGTAACAGCATTCTCTTCAAGCAGTTCTTCACGGTATGCAGACAGTGCGATGTGCAGCTCTTCGCAGCTGTACATTTTTCGAGCATACTGCACGTCAGATTCTTCACTGGCGCTGGGGCGCTGGAAAGAGCCTCCGACTGCATCCTGCGATACCGGCGTGGTGATAATCAAAGTTGAATTACGCTGTCCCGGAGCAGCATAAAGGCGATGTGCAAACGGATGCGGATGATGATAGAGATCACCGGCAGCCAGGCGCAAAACCTTGACCGGCACAAGCTTCACAAACTCGCTCAGCCGATGCACATAGCCGCCGCCTCCGGACGGCGTCGACTTGAGTACGGATCTGTAGCGACCCTGCAAAGAAAGCAGCAAATCAAGCTCGCTTTGCTCAAGAGCCAAGAGCTTCTTGAGATAAGACTCGTCATAATGAAGTTGATCGCCGTCACAGCTCGCCTGCTCAGAGCCGAAAGCTTGCAAGCGCCGGGCTTCAAGAATTTCAAGCTGCAAGGTCAGCTTGCGGAGTTCTTCATTACTCAATTCGGCAAGCCGGACTTGAATCCGGGCGGCAAAGGCTTGCTCAGCCGGACTCAGAGGCAAAATCTCGTAACACTGATTCTCCATCGCTCCAGTCAGCATCACGGAAGTGAAATCAAAAGCATGTTCGTGCATGGCTTCAAGCAAAGGCACCGCCTCCTTACAGTCGGGCTCCCAGAGATGCAGCCTCAACTGATAGCCGAAACCTTTGCTGCCGTCAGGCAGCCGGTAGTCTTGATCAAGCAAAACAATTTTGCGGAAACCCAATGTGTGAGTATAAGAGCGTGCTGCAATCCGCAAGAGTGCTTCTTTATCGGCAAGCACACAATCGATCAAGCTGACTGCAGATTGGCGGGACAAGATTGGTGCCAGGAGTCGACTCTGCTCAAAGCGGAGCCTCGGCGGCGACGGCAAGATCGCATCAAGAGTTTTCGTGACTTCATCGAGGTATGACATAGAAATTCTCAGAGCAAAGCTTTCAGAACAGCCAGATCCTCCGCCGCAAGCAGCTCCAGACGTTCCAGAGCCAGCACCAGCTCGTGACGAGCCGTGAAAGAGAAGGGAGCGCGACGAACGAAATCGACAATGCCGTAGCTCTTGCCGGTCAGATTCCGGTCGATGCGCAGAGCAATGACACCAAGCACTTCGGAAACGGCATCGGGAGCTTTCCAGGAGTTGCCGATCGCTTCAAGCATCTGCGCGCTGTTCAGCTCAACGGCAAAGAGATGGGCAGCGAAATTGCTTCCCGCTTTGCTATGACTGCAAATCGGGATCAAGCGCTCTCTCTTCACGAGCAGACCGATCTCCTCCTGCGCTTCGCGCAACGCCGCCTCTTCAAGACTTTCTCCCGGATCAACCTTGCCGCCGGGGAAGCCGAAACTGTGGTCCCAGCGGCAGTTGACCAGCACCAGGGGGAAAGCTTCATTCTTGGCGCAGAGAGTCGGCCGATCATAATCGAGATAGGGCTGAGCGTAGCGGCAGAAGAGCATGAGAAAGGCACCGTTGTGCTCGGCTTGCTGCCCAAACGGCAGTTGAATGATCTGCGCCTTGGAAGCAGCCGCCGCTTCGCCGGCGCAAGCCGTAAGCTGCGCTTCGTTCGGCTGGGGGGAAGCATTATTCTGTTCGACAGACGACGACGCGGCATGCGAATTGCCATTCGACATGTTGTTATTCCTTATGAGTTGGAGTTGCTTTCTTGCCCACTTTCCATTTCCCACTGAGCTCGACAGCTCCAGTGGCGGGGCAAATCGTATCCGTAATTGCTGCTGTGTTTGAAAAGGTCAGGGAAAAGCCTGCGGAGACTGTCGTTAACCAGAGCCAGCATCTGCCGGGCTTCCCGCTCCTGACCAAGATCAGCGATGTTTCCCATGCAACCGCGCAAGTTTGAAAGATCAGCGTCCACGCCGAGAATCAGAGCACGGCTGTTCGGCCAGAGTGCATTAACGCGCTCATAAAAATCCGCAACGAGCTCCCGATGTTTGTCACGGGGCAAATCTCCTCGCGCAGGTGGCTTACGCAAACTGAGTCTCGCTTCCGCGGCCGCTCGCAAAGCCCTGGCATCTTCGAGATCTGCCGGGTCCATGACCAGAAGTGGGGGGCTGCACTGAGCCAAACAGCGCGTATTAGTAAAACGTTCCACATGATTGAACCAGCGCCTGAGCAGCATGAAGTTGCCTTCGATGGCAGCCGAATAGCCCAGAATCGCCAGGTCAATCTGCAAAAGATGCGTTTTGGAATAATGCCCGTGTCGGCTGGTCACGGAGTCCATCGAAAGAGCATCCAGATTGCTGGGATTGCCGTAGCTCCAGAAACCGGCAACACCCATGCTCTGGCGCAAATGCTGCAGCATTTCTTCCGGCGATTTGGGCGTGCCGAGAAAGTTCAGCTTGCCTTCCGGCGTAGAGCTGTCGAAGCCGACTTTGAAGCCACCAAATCCGGTGACCAACACTTTCGGTTCACGCACAAAATTGTAGCCCGCATCTTCTTCGTCCCAGAAACGCACACCGCCCAAGCGCATCAGTTCGCTCAGCCGGCGGGGCACAAGCGTCGCAGGCGAACTGACATATTGCCACCAGCGAATTTCGTCAAGGTATTCAACCCCGTTGATACTGCGAACGAAAGATGGCGTTTGAGCCCGCAGATCTTTTGTCGAATCATCGTTCATGATCAATCACCAGCTTTCTTGTCTTGGTCGGGAAAGACAGCGTCGATAGCATCAGCCACCGAGTTGTAGGGAGTCTTCGAAAAATCGTAAGAGAGAAAGGTGGGAGCAAAGAGCGGGCAAATCTGCTCGTAAGTCTTAAGATCCTCAGGACCAATCAAGCCTCGCTGATACAGCCAGAGCAAGTCTTGATTGTAGCTCTGACGGATCTGCTCGATCTGCTCTTGCGTGAATCTGCTAGTTTCGCGCAAGCGACTTGCCATATCTTTGCCTCGGGCAAGAAAAGCAGGCACGCGGCAGAACTTGCCGTAGATGAAGCACTGCCCGATCATGTAGCGCAAGAAAGCGTTGGAGATGGAATCTTCGTCAGCCAGAGGCGAAGCCGCTTCAAGCTGAGGCGAAAGAATGCGCTCGAACACGTGCTCGAAAACCGGCTTCACTGAGCTGCGGTAAGAGCTGAGATCGGCTCCTTCATCTCTCAAAGCAGTAACCAGATCATCCAGAAGCAGCAGGCGGGCACGCTGGAAAAGGTCCTTGCCGATAAGCTCGGACCAGGCCGAGAATTCCGCGCTGCGCTTGCACATGTCGTCGTAATTTTCAGCACTCCAGATCAGATCCGGAACAAAGAAGTGCTTGTAAGTGGAGGTGTGTGCTTCAAGAGCCTGCGAGGCTTGCTCACCGTCCCTGAGCATCCTGCAAAAGCCGCTGCTGTCACCGAGATTGGCGAAATCGATGTTAGCAGCAAGCAGAGTCTTCAGCTGTCCGCGCCTACTCTTGCCGGGCAAATCCAGAGCGTCGAAGAGCTGATTGATTTTGCGCGCCGAAAAATCGTATTTAAAATCTGCAGCTTTGATGGCGTTGACAAAGAGCATATCGGCAAGAACCAGGCTCAATCCCTCGCTCATCAAGCGTGCGACCACATAAACATGGCGATGAGCGGGTCCGGAAATGCCGGTGTACAGCTGGTCGGGCATCGCCTGATGGCAGTAATCGTGAAACTGGAAAGTCGTTTCGTGAAAGGGATCGGGCTTTTGAAAGCGCGGAATCCCCGAGAGAGGAGGCAAGAAGTAGTTACCGGAACGGCGACTGTCGGCCGAGCGAAAGAAAGACCCGGCGTTGGTCAAATTGCAGACCAGATTACCAAGCCCCCAGGGACTGGAGTGGAGTTCTGCCATCTGCACAAACTCATTACGCCGCAGCACACTGGCAGCGCTGAGCTCCGGATGAAAATCGACAGCCTGGCTGGGTTTGTGCGGTTTGTAACTGAGATCTTTGAGCTGCTTGAAGTGCACAAAGTCACAAATAAACTGACCGATTGCAAGCTGCCTGGCAGAAGCCTTGCCCTCAAAGAGATCCCGTTCTCGCAGATAACTGGACTCACTGCGCTTGAGCACGAAAATGTCGTCCCACCAGCGCTGATCTCCGGAATCGGCACTGCGCAGAGACAGGCACAGATGTCCTTCAAGCTGAGCACTGTACTGCCGACTGCAGAGTTCGCCGTTATCGTCGAGCGTGTAAACAGTAAGCCGAGAAATGTGGTAGACCCTCTGTCCATCCTCGCTTTTGCTGCTCAGAATCTCGTTGCCGGCTTCAAGCTCGTCGGCAAGATAAAGGTCGCTGCTTTCGCGCAGAACAAAGCGGTCTTTGGCTTCGGCTTGCTGAAGGTACTCGACGATTGTTTTGAGCCTGAGCTCGTCATCATCGCTGTAAGGAAGGGCAATCACCTCTCTGGCATAACGAGCCAGTTGCCGGCGATACTCCTCGAGTTTACGTGAGTTGCCGGTCATAAACGCTATCTTCAGGGACATTTGCTTGCTCCTGTTGAAAGAGGTCGGCAGCCTTGAACCTCTCAAACTGAATCGAGGCTTAATCAAGACTGCGGGCGAAAGTTAGTGATCGAAGAGTTACGGAAAAAGAATTTTCGAAAATTGAAGATGCCGGAAGATTACTCCGGGATTCTAGAAAGCTTGAGCTACGCGAATCCAGCTCCGAAGGCTTAGACCTGCGAAACTATTGACTCCAGACGCAAGGGAAGTCCGCCGCTGTGGAATTTTTGGGAGCTTTTGCTTCGCGCTAGCTTTCAGCCAATCGACGAAAATGATCTTAAGCTTGCAAAATCAATTATGTTCGAATTGTTTGAGACTGTTTCCAAGAACTTGCTCGCGAATTTCCGCAACCAGATAAAGAGAACCAGTGGCGCAAATCAGATCATCGGGAGCAGCGCTTTCAAGCGCTTTTTGCAATGCTTCTTTGCTGGTTGAATAAACATCACAGGATTTACCACGCTTAGAAGCCTCAGAAGCGATGAGCTCGGGATCCATAGCTTTGTCGCTTTGAGAGCGGCTGGCAATCAGCCTTGAGCTTGCAGGTAAGATTGCATCTAGAATCTGAGCTATGTTCTTATCTGAATTTACAGCCAACAAAAAATGCAAGTTCTTGCCCGGATAATGTCGCTTAAGAGCAGCCACAAGAGCCTCTGCCGACTCACCATTATGAGCGCCATCTACCACCAGAAGCGGTGACTCTTGTAAGAGCTCCAGACGACCGGGCAAAGAAGCGGATGCCAGTGCCTCGGCGGCGTCCTTTTCCGAGAAGGAATCTTCAAAAAGCAGATCTATAGCTGCAATTGCAGTAGCTGCGTTGTTGAGCTGATGCAAACCCTGCATTTGAATTGAAAATTTTCTGGCAGCAGCATTATTGCGACGCAGCATAAAGCTTTGACTGGATCGGCTAAACTCAGAGGCTTCTATGGAATATTCGCTGGCAAAATCAAGAAAGCGAGCGCCTTCCTTCTTGCAAATTGACTGAATTAAAGGCGCGATTTCCCGGTCATGCTGCGGAGCAAGCACAACTGTCGCGCCCGGGCGAATAATTCCAGCCTTGTTTTCAGCTATCTCAAGCGTACTTTTGCCGAGCAAACTTGTGTGCTCAAGGCTAATTGCAGTGATGATCACAAGTTCCTTCGTATCAAAAACATTGGTACCGTCATAGCGCCCGCCAAGCCCAACTTCTACCACCTGCCAGTCGACGTTTTGCTCGCGACTCAGCCAGAAAAACAAAGAAGTCATTGCTCCAAAAGTACTGATCGGGCCGAGCTCAGACTCGTGTTCAGCAAGCACAGACTCCTTCAAAGCTGCTGCACCTCTGGCAAAGTCAGCTTCCGAAACAGGCTTCAGGTCGAAGCAGATGCGCTCTCGATATGAATGCAAATGAGGTGATGTGTATAAAGAAGTCTTTGCCGTTTTGGCAAGCAAAGCCGTAAGAAATGTACTTGTGCTGCCCTTTCCCTTAGAACCGGTAAGATGAGCAGTCTTTCTGCCGAGCTCAGGATTTCCGAGACGCTTCAAGAGAGCCCGCATGGAATCCAGACTCATTGTTCTTGCAGCCGGACCATGACTTTTTCTCTCCATGTCGGGCAGGGAAAGGAAAAATTCGATTGCTTGAG
>JAIEPM010000014.1 GCA_019748395.1 Candidatus Obscuribacterales bacterium | reverse complement strand
AGGGGTAGTACAGCACAGATTAATAAGCGCCTTGAATGCTTTCAAAACAATCATCTCTGGCTGAGCGACAGAGATGCTCATAGATTCACTGCGTAATTCTTCTTCAGATGGAGTTCCTGTCTTTCCGACGAATTTCCAGTATTTTTCAACTACATCCCTTCGTTTATCCAATGGCTTCTTGGCGAAGCTTTGTGTTCCAATTCGGCTGGCAGCATGAGTTAAATAACTTCGAGATTCATCAAAGTTGACTAGATCTGGTTTCGGCAATATATTTGCCTGCGGACTGCCAATTATCAACCCGACCACATCTTTGCTAAGTAATCGAGCGATGTTAACTTTTAAGCATTGTTCGATTTCCGGTAATGTTGGTACCGGCAATGAAGTTTCCGCTGGGCTGTAATATACAGTTGAATCTTTAAAATAGAGACAAGGCTTCCATCCTTTGTCCATAAACGCCTCGCGGGCAGCCGCATGAAGTAAAATTGTCGAAATACCGCGCATGTTCGTTTTATGCAAACAAACAGATAAATGATTACCGAGAGCTGGGTCGATCTTCAATGTTGCGATTGCATCTGCTGAGGAACTCGCTGAGCAGAAATGATCAATTCCTTTGACAATGTGCGCCAAGCACTGAAATCGCTCCGTAGTATTAGTCAACATTGCTGAAAATATGTCGCCGTCACTTCTGCCCGGTTTGTTATGGTGAAATTCAGCGATTCTAGCCATGATCTCGCCTACGGTTTCGGTGGTTACATTGAGGTTTAATGCTGAACAAACTTCTGGAATTACGGAAAGCGTTAAGTCGAGATTGATATGTCCAACTCTCTCTCCTTTGCCTTGAATGAATTCCTGCCAGGCTGCTGTTTCTTTGCCGGTGTCGTGCACTAACACCGATACGCAGAGGATTTCCTGCTCTTGTTGAGTCAAGCCATAATGGCTCGATGAGCTTAAAGTCGGAAGAAGTTCTAATAGTGTGTCGAGTTCAATAAGACTGTGTTCTAGCAAGCTTTGTTCAAAATGCGAACGCTTTGCTAGTAGTCGGTGCCAGCCACGCTTGCGCATCCACGACATTGCGTGTTCGATGATCTTAGTTCTCTCGAGTGCTTCAGGCATTTCGAATGTTCCTTTCGCAACTGTTGCCAAAACCGAATGGGAGGTTGGCAACCGACTGTTGGTTATCTCTAATTGAGCACTTCCAGATGATACTGCCCCATTCCAAACGTTGCCTGTTTACCAATGTGCAACCATTGCCCGAATATCAAGTAAGGCATAAACGGTGTGATTTCTCCACGAAAATCCACAGAACCCGTAATACCCTGAAGTGGGGTTATTGCTTCCTTTCTTTTAGAGTAACTGCGGCTGAATTTGTAATGTATGTTGCTCTTAGTCATTTCAACCCGCTTACTGTCTTCTACCAATTCTTTGTACTCAAGTTTAGGACGTCCTTCACCATACAGGGCTGCAAGGTCGCTATATCTGCGTAATATTCCACGAATAATATGTTCGAATTGTGGAGCTTCTTGAGGGGCTTCTCCTTTTCGATTCAACAAAGTTGGACTATCGAAAATCATCCGGACTCCAGTTATTTTTCCATTTTGTGTATTCTCGCAAACGTCTTCCAGATTAACAGGAACAGCCTTGCGTGGACACAGCATATTTACAGCGGCATCGTACAAGCAAACTGGCAAATGCTTTCCGAGCGGATCTATAGAAGTTACCGAGACAAGTTTAAAATTACCTCGCCCCCGGCCGATGCCGAGTTTGCCAAGTTGTTGGAACGACAAAACAAAATATGGTAAGTCATCATTAGCTTTTCCTACAAGACCAACACGGAACTTTGCTTGCTGTCCGTGGGTCAAGCTTTGTTCTTTCATCGCTTCGATAATAAAAGGACGAGGAACTTGAGTCTCAGATTTGAAATGTTCATCGTCTTCTGGAGGAGCAATGTTGAATATTCTTGTAAATGGACAATCACGAAAAGAGGGGCATTTGCTGCAATCAGGCAAGCCCGTATGACAAGTCAGCTTTCTGAGAACGTCCCCAAATCCGCCTCTGAGTGCAGATCCGTTAAACCCTGCAAAATCGATTGTATTCAGAGCTTGGATTGTAAATTCATATAGCCAGAGCTGCATTGCATTACCTCTATATGTCGAATGGTCCGTATCGACTAGCTTAACTCATCAGGGTGCAACATATGTGCAGTCACCAGGAGTCCTGACATTCTCATTTTAGTTTTCCGAAAATGCGCAATGATTAAACGGTTGACATCGTTTGTCGTTACCGATTTATATTTTTTCGGGTCTCTTGGCTCAAAGATGGTTTCTTAAAATGCAGCTGGTGCAAGTAAGGGTTCGTTGTAGACTATGTGCTGATGTTGCCTTGGTAAAAAAGCATGCGCTGCTTATGTTCTGCAAGAAAGAATGTTGTCAGTCGTCACGATGCTGTGAAAAAGTTGTTTGTCAGAGGCAAGAAGATCTTTGGGCTTGAGAAAACCCTTCAATTAAGTGAGCCTGAAAGAAATGCCAAGAACTATTCAAGATACCCTGAGCGCTAGGAAGTTAATCAGCAATATTTCACTTACAGCCTCAGGCTTGTAACCCAGGTGTATGGGAGAGGTGCTGGGCTAGCAGCGATCTGATTGAAATCAATGCAAAGCCTTTCCCAGCTGGTTAAGAATGAACACATCGCCTTCGAAGTGACCGAAGATGCGTTTTGTGTCATGGTCAGCCCAGGCGTCTATCTCATGCGTGGAAGGCGGGCGTGGATTTCCTTTCAGTTTTTTGAAGTAAAGTCTGTTTCGAGATTGTCCAAGTTCAAAAAATTGAGCAAGGTCATCGAGTCGTTCATTAACTATTCGCAGCCGTTCCTTTGTAAGACCCTGCACGCTTGCCTCGAATTCAGCAGTAAAGCTAATCCTCTGGCTAGGAGGTGAAAGCAGGTGCTCACCGTAGATTTCCTTTTTTGCTCTTTTCCATACAAGCATGCCCCATGGAGACAAAGCTATCTGTTGCTCAAGTTTGAACAACAATGTTTCAGGAATGTCATCAGCGATATGTTCTACGGGCAAGTTGCAGGATAGTCTGCGGAAGGCAAGCAAATGCTTGTGTATGGTTTCTGTTGCTGTAATTTGCACAGGCAGCCGCGGTAATCTAAGCAACTCCTTTTCTGATTCAAATACATAAATAGCTTCATCAGCGTAAAACATTGACAATGCTTGCAGAAAACCATTAACGCTTTTGAAGCCACCGGTAAGATTGAAAATAATTCGATAATTATTACTCTGATATTGCGGAATGGTATCTTCGCACCATTCTGCAATACCAGAAAGAGCAAGTTGAAATGCTGTCAGATCTGCTGTCTGGAGGTCTTGCTGTCGCTTTACTTCAGCAGTCAGCCCGACAGTCCGCATCCATTCCTGGATATTTATAGCGACCTGTTCGCCAAGCCAGGTATCAGTGCAAAGAAGCACATGGTAGTCCTTCTTATGCCGGACCTGAATGTTGTTGTCGTAGTATTTTGCAATAGCATTTAATTCGGCTGAAATTAAGGCGGCATAGACGCAGTTGCTCTGCAGAAGGTTTCTGCCTGCTCGTTTAGCGAGTTCTTCCAGCATAAGGCGATCATCTATCGGTATCAATTCTGCTTTGCTGGCATTTGAATACTTATTTAGCAATCGCAGCTCGTCCGGTGTTGCACCATTCCGGAATGAACTGGTTCCGCAGGTCGAAAGAATAAAATTCATTGAGAAACCTTCAGGACTTCGGTGTCCAGTTCTGGAATTCAGCCTCTATTGCTTTGTTTTCAGCATCTCTGGTTACTTTCGCTTGAAAAATGTGCCCGATTGCTTTGCCCCATGCGTTACCACACTTAATACAGCGTATTTCTTCTCCTTTTTCTGTCCTTATCTTTGCTATTCGTTTTTTGTTCGGTGCTTCTATTAGAGTCACATTTTCAGTCTTGATGGTACTCTGGACTTGTGGCGCGGGATTACTTCCTTTGCCTCCGGCAAATGCTAATTCCATTCCAGTGGAACTCCTTGTTTCCTTATTTTCTCTGTCATCATCGGCACCAGAAAGTCTACCGAATGCTTCCAGAGGATCTGGCAATAGAGGTCTCAATTTGAACTCATTGTGCGGGCTGATCTTCATATACCTGGTGTTTGGACGTTTTTGAGAGGGCAGATACATGCCGGATTCAGGACCTTCTTCCACAGGTCTGTATCCAGGCCAGTCCATCATTTTAAGCAAACACTTTATACGGTTTAACTGATAAAGGTGGCTGCGTTTTTCCTCTCCGCTTTCTCTGAGAACATGGGCTTCAAACTTCTGAGTCAGTCTTTTGAGCTGTTCTCGATCGCTCAGCTGAAGTGCTTTTTCGTTTACCCCGCACTGCCATTTGTCCAGGGAAAAAAGCTCGCTGTATCGTTTTTGCTGATCGGACAATCTGAGCTCGGCGTTCAGCTCAATTGATCCAAGTCCCAGCGGTTTGCCCATACCCAGCCTGTGGCGAAAATTGTGGCCCTCTGGGCCCAGCGGATGCAAAGCCCAGCAGAGTGCACCGAGTTCTTCTTCAGTGAGATTATTGAAGTGTATTCTAAAAGAAAACCAGAGACCCGGGTTCAAAGGACGAATTTTTGTATATTGACTCTCTGCCTGCCTGATCTGATCCGGTATGGCTGAAATGCTCCTTTTCCATTCTGATGGACTGAGAGAAACATGGTGCCAGTACTTCTTGAATCCTCGAATAACTGTTTCATTCGGGCAGTTGCTACCGTAATGTTTTAGGCTTTCAAGCGCAATACTATCCTGAACCAGGTAATGTTGCACACATGTTGGCTTTGGTTCAGACAGAATTTTTGGCGACAGTGGCTCTGATCCGTTGAGCCATATATCACCTGACTGTCCGCCGCAGAGCACGGCATCGCCAACAGATACACGGCCAGCGCGAGCCTCTCCCTCCGAACCTTTTTCTTGACGCACATATCCAAAGAGGGCATCTGCATAGTCAATATTACTGGACTCAGCAAGACCTTCTGGAATAAAGTCCTTGGCACTGAGCTCATAGGGCAACCTGAACATATGCGCGCGTCCAAGGAAAACCACCTGCCCTTTCTCTACAAGATAGAAGATGGGTTGCTGGAGCCCTTTAAGCCCTGATTTTTTCAGGAGCCAGCCATCTTGATCTCTTGCGCCAGCTTTGGGTTTGTCCGCGGGGAATGACTTCTGCTGCCATTGAGTAATCTGATCCCTGTCTTGAAAATGACGTATAACATCTTCAGGCACAATCTGAGCATTCGCCATGTTTTTCGGACTAGGCGCTAAAAATACAAACTCACTTTTCTTACGAGGAATATTTCCACTGATTACCAGAATGCCTTTTTCAAATCCATTTTGAGGTCCGGTCTTTTTTATCTGTCGTATTCTTTCTCCATCGCGCGACAACCAGACTTCAGTATTCTGGAGAGGAACCCATCCGCCAGATTCAATTCTTTTTCTATCGTTCAGATCTTGCTGGATCTGTTCGATGGTTACACGGAGCATTTCACATGAGTAGATCTTATATTCACCCTGCTCGTAAACGAGAAAACCGGTTTGCACATTGTATTTCGGATTAAGCATCGTAGAACCGGGCTTTAACATTCGTCTGGAGTAGTAAGTTTTCAGAGTCGATCTATCCATAGCACGAAAGAAGAGCTTTTTCTGGCTGACACCTTCGATCTTCCCGGAGCTGGCCATTCTCACGATATTTCGCAGCATTCCACGCAGAGAACTACCAGGTATTGCAGGTTTGTCTACTGATACTGTATGAAAAAAATCTGGATTCGGGTCTTCATTGCTGGAAGGATCATTTAATGAACGCCCGGCCCGGATGTACAGCGGTGTGAGTGTATGGAGCTTGACGTCAAAATATCCTGTAAGAAGATCCGATCGACAGGAATCATGCCCGGGCAAATCCGAGGACGTCCTAGCAACTTTGACCATCTGCTCAGGTAGAGGGACAAAATTGTATGGAGCAGAAGCCATTCTATCTTTCGGAATTGTAGTGCTCTGCCGGGGAAGGTCCTTTGTTTTTTGATCTGTCATTCTCTTATCCTCCGACCAGTTCAAGCAATCGACCGCATCTTACTGAGAGCTTTCCGGTAGAAGGACACTCCTCAAGATATTGTCTGACTTTCAGCTGCAGCCGTTTTGTGCCCTGAGAGGCTTCCGTCATGGGCATTGAAGGAATGATTTGCTGAAGATCTCGACCCCTTTCTCTGAGCAGGATCGAGCCATCCTTTTGTTTTTCGGACACTGTTCCCCAAAGCGCGTGCTCTTCATCAATGCATGACTTCCAGCGCGCTGCCGGATCAGACGCATTGTCTTTGATTATTCTTCCTCTTAATTTGTTATTTGAGTCTTTCCATACAAAGAGTTCCTGATCGTTTGAGAACAGACGCAGCTGCAGCAAGTTTTCCATACTTAAAGAATCCGTATCGGGAAAACCGGTGATTCCATCATTGCCTGCACTTTTTTCCATTCGCAGGCCAGCATTCTGGTATCGTCCCCAGGAAACACCGCCCAGCAAGTGAGCCAGAATCCAGGAATACTTGTCCCTGGCGCAGCATTCTTCGATCCACTTTTGAAGATCTTCTGATTCAAATGGCGGCACAACTATAAGTTCAGCATTGCAATTTTTGACAGTTCGGCTCATTTTAGAATCTCCGCATTTGATCTCAGTGAGGACACGTAGGATTCCAGCTGCTGTCGATCTCCTCCTGTTATTTCAAGCTTTCCCGAGTCTTCAGTAATGATCCAGTTCTTTGTCCCGGACTGCTGTTTCAAAATGATCTCTGCTCGCAATCCGTGGAATCGCCCCCTTCCTACAGATGATTCTCCACCAATGGGGATGTCTCCTGTCCAGAGGTCTTTGAGAAGAAGCAGACTTAGACCAATGTCAGTGTTCACAGGATTGATGATCTTGAGTCTCAGAGGAACCCTTCCGTCTGGTGTGGCAAATACAGGTTTCTCGTCAAAAAGAGCACCGTCTCTCGCTCCTCCGGTAAACGGATCGATCGCTACTCTATTCTGTACAAGATCCTCCCGACAATTTTCAATAATAGATTCGTCGATTCTTATTCGGCTTGCCTTCTGATTTGTTCGTATTTCAGGAGAACTCCCAAAGAGTGAGTCCACTGCGCTGGAGCCGCGCGTTTTGCCAGCAGCCAATTCCATAATTCTTGAAGCTCTTGTCCTGAGGGCCCCTGCCCATGATGTGCCCGGAATCACTGCTATTTCGCCCGCGCCATCAGCAAGTGGCCGGTGGATATGCACCACATCTGGATCAGATGCTGAAAGTCCTGACCGGGAACGAATCAGTATCGATGAGTCCAGCGCAAAGTCAGCCTTAATTTCCAGCTCTTCGCGTCGATCAGTCAATCCAGCCTGACTCTTTGAATAGTCAAGTATGTTGTCCAGACTGGTGGTCCGGCCTCCACTTTCCTGCCCGGTAATCCAGGCAAGCAGATCTGACTGTTTCCTCATGTCGTACTCTGCGATCCGCCAGGGTCCTGTTGATACACGTCCAAATCCCCGGGTTTTCTTTGCGCCAAGGCTTATGCCACCGTTGGATAAGCCCGCAAGCGCATGCACAAATCCATTTAGCAACTGATCTCTGTCATTGTCTTCTGAAATTACCAGCTCGATGCGCAAAGGAAATATGGTGTTAGTTGCCCATAATCTGTATGAATAGAGAGCATCGTCTTCCGCCGTTCGGGACTCCGGGCGAAGCCTGACTCCCTGACGCTGTTCGTGCCCCCTGTATTTTCCGATGGTGTCAGTTACAATCACCCGGCTCTGCTGCTTTTCACTGCTGTGTTTATCACTCCCAAAGAGAGACTCAACAAGGGAAGAAGGTTCTCCCCTTTTGCTCTGATGTCCGTTTTCAAGAGACTTGAGATAGGATCTCAGCGCACCACAGATGGAGCTACCGGGAATTAGCGGCGACTTATCATCACGCTCATCCTTCAAAAGAGGCATGTCTGTGGCGTTCTCTGAGTCGCCGTTGCCAAAATGAGCCGGACTCAGGAGAACTAATTCTGTTTTTACAACGATTCTTGTTACGATTTTTCTTGAAGACATTGGATGCCATTTAGGCTCTGACATAAGAAACTTACCCCGTTAAATGTTATCTGGCCAGCCTGACAAGGACCTCTTGAATCAATCGCAATCTGGCTTCTGTTACCAGCTCAGGATTGAGTGAAGCCTGCACTCCACCTATTTGAGGCAACTCTGCCACAGACAGATTCAGTGACTGACAGAGCTCGTTACCGTTCCCCTGTTTCAACAAATTTATATGTTTACTGAACCACTCTCTGAACCGTTCATTATTGATTTTGACTTTTTCAAATTGATCACGACTGTGTTGCTTTTGGTTTATAGAATCGAGATATTCCTGCAAATGTCGGCCAGCCTGCGCTCCTGTTTCTTGCTGGCTGAGCAAGGATTCGGTAGCATTTCTGAGCTTGTTGAGCTGACTCGAGCTAGTCTGACCGGAATTGAGAACAAGACCAGCAACATAATGGCGCAACTTTCTTTCAAGCATTTTTCTGGCCATGCGGTCTACCATCAGCTGAACCTGAGCCTGAGCAGGAGAATCCGCGGCAACCTTCACGTTTCTGGCTACCGGGTGTTTAACTGAAGAAGGCATGTCATATTTTTCAAGCGTTCCGTGCATGTCCAGACAAATTCTGCCAAATCCCTCGTTAATCCTTTCTCCCATGCCTGTTTTGCAGAACTCCAGAAGCCTTTCGCGACACGACTCGCCCGGATTTTCTATAACAAAGACAGTCCCGGGACTGAGAGCATATTCCTCTGGTAGAGGCAGTCGCCACTTGCGATTAAATCCTCCAACCTGCTCAATCTGGGCATAAGAAGACTTGATTTTTATCTGTTCTCCCAGGAGCTCGGACAGAAATCCGGCGGCACTCGTTGCACTGTTCACAAGAAGCCCTTCAAAATTTCGCCATATTGAATGACTGCTGAGAGTGATCACTATATTGGAATTGTCTGGGGATTGACTTTCTGCTTCCAGGTTTTCATCCTTCCCATCCAGAGAGGTGATTGCTTCTATGCTTACCCGACCATTCCCACCGCCTTTGCTTCCCCCCAGACTGCGAATTTCTTTGAGGACCTGTTTGAGTATTTCGAGATCTTTGTCATTTGCACAGATCAAAATACCTGATAAAATCTGCCCTTCCTGCATAGCTTCGACATTAAATACGGTGCCATCATTACTGTCCGGTGAGCCGGTGCTTCCACGATCAATATGTACTGACAATGTTCTCGAAATGCCAAGCCCGCGCACAGTAGCGTTGTCGGCGTCAATAATACAGAAGTCCCGGGAAGGCGATTTCAGTTGCTCGTTGATCTCTTCGTCGATCGCTGATTCATCATATATCGTGGACTCGTTACCGTGCTTGAGGGTCTTGAAACTGAGTGGAACAGGTAAAGCTCTGCGTCCATCTGTTGCGCATGGATAAGCATTCAAGAAACAAGTCTGATTGCTGAAGAAAAGCCTTCTTGCTGTTTCCTCATCACTTTTCAAACCGTTCTTCAAAAGTTTCAAGTATTGCGCAATAAGAGCACCGCGTATTGCAGTTCCCGGAATGAAACCAGCACACGAAAGAGTGTTCGGGTCTGGACCTTCAACACGCACCAGCAGAGGTTCCAGCAGTCTTACATTGTATTTGATAGCTTTCACGATTTTGGACCTCCAAGCAAACTGGCAAACTCGTTCAGATAAATTTCGCCTGTGTCTTTGAATGTATTATCCAGCAGCTTGCAATCACAAAATCCCATCCCCCGGTTGCGCGAACTTCCCAGATATTTGAGCGAACGAATTGTCGCTGCCAGAAGAGCCAGTGCCCGTTGTGAAGGTTTACTATCAAAAGAAACCGGAGAGTAGAAAGTCAATCCTCGCAAAATCAACCTTGCAGATCTGAGTGAACCATCCTCAGGACAACCTGAGCTGTCATCAGTCGAGGACCTCCGTCTTATGCCGGTGAGCGATTCCAGAACTGATTTTTTGTCCACGCGAAAAACGCTCGCGCTTGAGTGATCAGAAGCAACCGCCTGAGCATATTTCACCGCATCACGCAGATCAGCATGCAGCTGAGCGGAACCAAACTGAACCTGTGAACTGCCTGACAGGAAAGCTCCAGGTTTTCCAAAGAGAAATGCAGCGGAATCGTGCCACTCGGATTCTTGCGGGGCATTCTGAGCACGAAGAGCGAATAAGATGTTGCTGCACTCATCAACCAAAAGACCTTTTATGGTGCGAGATTTGATAAGAGGCAGACCTGTGTCTGCATCATGTTCGACTTCAAAATCCACAAGACCGGCCACACCATCGCCCCGACCAGGCATAGCTGCAGTCAAAAGATCAATACTCAAATACATGTCTTGCGGCATCAGTTAACCCCCGGCTGGTCTATTGATATAAAGAAATCCATTAACTCAAGTGCATCGAAATAGGCGCAATGCTTTCCGTACCAACCTGATTCACTGAAGTCATCAGGAGCACCCGCAATTTCAGGGAGTTTCCCGCCACCCAGAAACTTTTTGCGGAAATCTTCAACAGAAGCTCTTCCTTCTCGCAGGGAGTCCCTGAGGTCTTTAACCTTATTTCTTTTACTCGACCATTGATCACTCTGAAATTCACGCACACAGTGCTCAACATATGCCCAGGTTCTGTAATCATTGGCTTCGACAGAGTTTTTCAGACTTACTGGACGAAGACAGAGACTGCCTTCTGGTGTCAGGTATTCATATTCGCGCATGGCAGAAAGAGATCTCAGAACGCCAGATTGCATTACAGCCCAGTCGAGGAATGAGTGTTTTCTGGTACTGTCCTCTCTCTTCTTCCGTTCGAGCTTGGCGGATCTGGTCAACTCTTTAGCCAGCGCATATGCCCTTGCAAAAGGATAATGTGATTTTACTATGGCGATCCCTGCCGACATCGAAGCGCCACCCTCACCGTCGGGAAGACTTGCACTCAATCTTTCAAAGGCACTGATGAAAGTCTGCGCAAATGAATGAGCAATCCTGGCATCACAGACAATTGTGATATCATCTCCCCCTATAATTAGAGGACGCAATGGCAGCAGTGTTCTGCCTGAACGAGGGTCCTGCCCGAGTTCTAAAGTATTATTGCCCGGGGGGCTGTCTTTACCATTCCTCTGAGACTCAGCATGTTTCACCAGCCTGTCGACCGCCTCTTTTAGAGCACCGGTAGCAGACTCCTCTATGGTCATAGAAAATTTTCGAAGTGATGAAATGAGTTCCTGGTTTTTGTCCGGGGTTCTGAATTTCTCACACATTTTCATAATACGGTTTCCCATATCATCTGCGTCTGCGTGGATCACAGCGATATAGCTGAATTCACCTTTTTTTCCGCCGAGCTCATTCAATTCTCTGGAGTATGCATACGAGCTGCCTGGCAACGGTATTTTGTCATTCAACCACTTCTCAGCCGGACCGGAATTTCCCAGCTGGGTTCTTCCTGCGTGGGTTTTTGCTATTGTTTCTGCATCCAGAAGACATTCTTTGCCATCAAAGTCTTTTTCGCCTGCGATGGCCGGATTCGCTCCGGAGCTACCACTTGCTGTCACCGAAATTGTTGAAAGAGGGCTGGACCCCGCGCTAAATTCTTTGGCCAGTTTGAGCTTTCTGTGCAGAGCATTCATAGACTCAAATAGAGAATCCTCTGCAGAAAACTCATGCCCCACGATAATCATCTCAAGTCCAGGCGCTCGTTCAAGCATCAGCCTGGAAAGTGTTTTGCCAAACTCTTTGCTGAGATTCTCGTTGCCAAAAATGATCAGACTGTTGCCTCCACCACTGTATATAACCTCAGCATCTATCCCTGAATTAATGTTTTTCTTTTCGTCAAGTAATCCGTTTTCTAAAACGTTAGTTGCCGCCGGAAGAGCTTCTTTCAACCAGCCTGAAAGAGATTGTGCCACCAGATACGAAGCACCAATATTTTCTACGAGCTTGCTGCTGTTAAAAATGAAAGTTTGCACCTTTCTGGTGCTGCACAGAGTCAAATACATTTCTGGCTACCCCTTTATCTCTTTGTCAATCCACTGCCTGAGCCGGCCGCTTAAATCGACAAGTCCATCAATTCCTATAACGTGTACTTTCCTATCCTCAAGATCTTTCCGAAGTTCGGCTTCCAACTCAATGGCATCCTTGTAACAGCAAACCAGACAGTAGGCGGCCTCATCCCCGCCGAGCTGTTTTGCACGAAATCTGATTTCCAGAAGCTTACTCTTTGTGAGATCTTTCTTGCTATCGGTAGTGCATGAGACAAAAAATGCTTGGTGCCCGCGAACCGCGGCGACATCAAGTTGAATCTGCGGATCACGTGTATTGATATCAAAACAGACTTCATTGAAATTCAAATCTGTCATTCCACACAAGCACTGAGCGACTGCTGATTCCAGCCACTCACCGCGCAACCAATCGCAAAAGTTTTCTGCACTTCCCGCTGCATCCTGGACAGCGCAAATCTGGGTTCCTGTAAGTCCAAGCTCTGCAGTAATTGCTGCAAACACTTCCTGAATTTGCGCATTTTCGCTTGTAAAATTCAATGTTTGAGCCTTCAGGTGGGTTTTGCTTTTATATTGCTTTTTGCCATCCTTAAAGCACTTGCCTTCAACCTCCCCGACTAACCATGTCTTCCAGATCTCCGATGTATCAGCAAATATTTGGGTTAACTTCATAGCACTACTTGGGAGTAGGGGCCTCGACTGAAAGGGATTTTCTTGAGTTGACCAGCCATGCAATGCCATCATCTCTTTCATAAAAATCTTTACGCTATTACTTAAGTAAACCTTTTTCGGCGTATGAACACCATTTTTAAGAAGCTCTGTCCGGAGACTGTGATTACGAGCATCAAGGTAACTCGACACAGCTTGTTGCGAATTCTCCTGGCAGTGTTTTTCAAAGATTGCATAAGCATGGGCCGCCATTGCTTTTGTGCCACCAGTATAATCAAGCCCCATTGATTTTCCAGCATTCTTGCTAAGAACCTCGGTAACCCTTTTTCTTATAATATTTGGGCTAGATTCATCTAGTTCTCTGGGGTCAAACCGCACCGCTTCGAAAAATGGTCTATTTTTAAGTACTGCAATCAAGCGTTGTGCAACCGCACTGCTGTCCGGACTGTGCAAAAGTGTAAGCGTGCCTCCTGGCTTAAGCAACAACTCCGCCGAGACGGCAATTGGAAGGGGATTTCCTCCGACAAGAGCGATAAGATGTTCGACGCGAATATCTAAAGTGGTGTTTTGAACTTCATCTGTAACGAGCTTCATTCTATGACCTTTTTATCCTCGGTTTTCGCATACTTGTGCGTGCTTTTGTACGTGCAGAATCACGTCCTTTTATTCGCTGACTGCAAAATATGTGCAGCCTGATGGATTGATCGCAAAGGGTCACCTTAATGTTACATTCCCGGGGAAACGTACATAAAACGAATGACAACTGTATGCATTTCCTTGCTATCATTGCCTTTCATCTTGGAAAGGATGCAATCACATAAATTGCATTTTTTGTTTCTGTTTTTATGTTTCTAGATTCTTACCTGGTTTTGTGAGCTCAAGAACTCTCCAGATGCAAAATTTTCACAGTGGATTGTAGTTGGCCGGGGCACGATGTATTTGAAGTATACTCACTAGAAAACCCTTACAATCGAATATAGATTGGTAGACGGCAAGCCGAGCTGTGAGTAAGCACACTCTTTCGTCGCGAGGAGCATGGGCTGACTGCAGCGCTTATTACCAGCAACGGACGAAAAATCTCCTTGGCTCCGCTCATTGCTAAAACCTTCAGCTCCTGCCCTTTTCGATTTCCAAATTTTGACCCCGATAGGAAAGTCCTCTAACACTCAGATCTTGTCTGCTGCAATATGCGTGCTGGCTAAGTTTGTTTCTCTTAACTGCAGCTTCCAGCTTTTTTCTCTCTCTAGCTGCCGTTCGGTCTTTAGGCTGTTGGGCATTCCGACCTACTTCGCTCTGCTATGGAGATTGTCGCTTAGCCTTCTGGCAAACTTAAAGATGGGTTTGGCCGGGGACTGCTGTTACTTCTGGATATCCGCAGCACCCCCTAAGCGAAGCTTAATTCAAGGCTCTCTGATCTGCAACGCTGATTTAAAACTGACAGCTTGCCGCCAGAATGCCAAATTTAATTTTGCTGAAGAACTCTCCCGAAATTTACATTCCGGATTTCTCGGTCGAATTTGGAGGTTCGCTCTTATTGAAAGTTTTGAGCACTGCGCATATTTCGCAGTCTCATTAGCTAATATGGGATATGTGACATATGCGTAGGATATCCTGCGCTGATACTTTCCTCCCCCCCCTGGAAGTATACTTAGGAGATTTGCATGGAAGTAATGGTGGAAGATTTTGGCGTATTTCTGTCAAAGAAGAGCGAGCGTGTTCAACTTAAGAAAGACGGAAAAGTATTCGCTGAGCATGCCCTGTTCAATGTTGATCAAATAACCATTGCGAACAGGGGGATAAGTTTGAGTGTGGATCTAATCGAAGACTGTATGGAGCGAGGGATACAAATCAATTTCATGTCCTCAAGTGGCAAGCCGTATGCCAAAATCACCAGTCCGAGTCTGAATGCTACCGTTGTCACACGTCGAGAGCAAATGATGGCATACCTGGACGAAAGAGCCAAGCAGTTCGCTTGCGAGATTGTTGCCGCAAAAACCAAAAATCAAATCAACCTGCTCAAGTACTTCGGTAAATACCGACGGAATGCGGCTCCTGAATTATTCGAAGACATCCAAGCTTCCATTGAGAAGATGGAGAAGATAAGGTCTTCTATAGATAAATTGCCCGATCTAAATATTGATGAGATTCGAGGGCAGCTGCTTAGTATTGAGGGGCGAATCGGGGAAGCTTATTGGAATTCAATAGGGCAGATAATTCCTGAAGAGCTTGGTTTTGAGGGGCGAGAGCACCAGAATGCCAAAGATCCTGTCAATTCGGCAATTAACTATGGCTATGGAATTCTCTACTCTCGAGTTTGGGGAGCTATTATCCTCGCGGGGCTCGAGCCATTTGCAGGGTTCCTTCACGTAGACAGACCAGGGAAACCTTCTCTTGTTCTTGATATGGTTGAAGAATTTCGGCAGCCGGTGGTTGATAGAGCCATTTTTGGCTGGTTAAACAAGGGAGGGAAAATTTCTCTAGACGATGAGGGACTTACGAAAGACACTCGGTCCGAGATTGCGGCTCGGGTGATCGAGAGGCTCGATGGCGTAGAAAGCTACGAAGGTAAGAAGCAGAAGCTGCGTCATATTATTCAAGAGCAGTCGCGCAGACTCGCTACATTTTTGAGAGGACAGAGGCGTTATGAAGCATTTGTCTCAGCCTGGTGATTCTAAATGATTATTCTTGCAATATATGACATCGAAGACGACCGAATTCGCACCAAAATTTCTGAAACGTGCAAGGACTATGGTTTGCAGCGAATTCAATTTAGTGCTTTTCTTGGTGACCTTTCTGCAAGCCGCCGAGACGAATTAATGGTAAAGCTAAAGAAACTTTTGGGGGTTTGTATCGGCAACATTCAAATTATTACTCTCTGCGATAAAGACGCGAGGTTGAGGAAAATTATTGATGTACCAAAAACAGAGCGTCAGGCAGGCTGAAGAGTATCCCTTTGTCGTTCTCACGGCAAGTGATGTTAAACAATTTGTTTATTGTC
>JAIEPM010000394.1 GCA_019748395.1 Candidatus Obscuribacterales bacterium | reverse complement strand
AGAAGCGGCGAAAAGAAAATTTCTGCCTATGTTTAGCTTTCAGCTTGCTGCTTTCAGGGCAGCCACAGGCATTTCAAAGCGCGGCAGCTGCTGCCAAAAACAGCGCCCTTTCAGCCGGCGCAGCAGCAGCGGCGCCCCAGCCTGCCGCAGCATTGCAGCCCGAAGCCGAGCCTGCCAAAAGCTTCAGTATTGAAGACGCCGATACTTTTTTAACTCAAAACAAATACAAGCAAGCTGAGGAAGCATATCGCTCGCTTCTTTCAGATGACAGCAGCGGTGATGCTTATGCCGGGCTTGCAGTATCGCTGGCGAAGCAGGGCAGCCCGGCAAAAATTCTGGAAGCTGAAAAAATACTGCGAAAAGCCAAGGGCAACTTTTCAGACAATCCAAATGTCATGGCTGCCGGTGGTTACGTTTCCTTTGTGCATTCAAAATCAGTGGCCTCGCCTGCAAAACGCGACCAGTATCTGGAAGCGTCGGAAACGCTTTGCAAAAGGGCAATACAGGCTAATCCGGAAATATTGATTGCTCAGCAAACCTTAGGTCTGGTGAAAATTGCTCAAGACGACCTTGAAGAATCAGTAGAACCGCTGAAAAAAGCAGTTTCAATAGCTGAGAATCCGGTAAATCTGACTTTGCTGGCACAGGCATTGTTGCGCATAGATCCAAAAGACAAAGATGCTGAAGACGCCGTGGATAAAGCTTTGAAGATGGACAAGAATTATCATCCTGCTCATTTGCAAAAAGCTCTTATCTTGAATCAGCAGGGCAAACCCGAAGATGCTTTCATGGAGCTGCATAACATTCCACAGGCATATCGTTCTTTTGATTGGTATCTGACTGAAGGAGATATTTACCGCAAACAGGGCGATGGTCCGGCGGCGCTTGCTTCCTGGCGCGAGTCAATCAGACTGGAGCCGCACAGTCCCGAATCATACAAGCATATGGCTGAGTTTTATGCGATGAGAGGGGATGGCGAACTGGGCATTGCTTCGCTCCATGATGCTCTGGAAATCCTGCCCAATGATCTGGCATTGAGACAACAACTCGCAGAACTGGCACTGCGTCAGGACAAACTCGATGTCTCCGAGTCTGAATACCGAACGATTCTGGCTTCGCAGCCGGATGATCCGTCTGCCTTGCTCGGACTTTCGCGAGTTTATTTCCGTAAAGCAAGAAAAGAAGGTCAGTATCCGCCGGGCTGGCAGCAATTGATGGATCAGCTGCAGAACGTGATTGCAGAACATGGCGTCAAAGGCAAGCTGATGCGCGGCGGCGCCGCCAACTTGCAAGACAGTATCGAGCTCTCCGAAGGTGAGAAAGCTCTGGCTCAGAATCGCTTCAAAGAAGCCAGACAGCACTTTCAAACAGTAATTAACAACAAGAAAGACAATGCTTATGATCTTTTGACTCTGGGCGAACAAGCCTTTTATGACGGCGACCTGGGAGCAGCGGAGGAAGCCTTTAATTTTGCCAAGCAAATTTCAGATGCCGCCCCCAGAGCGGAACAGGGTCTCAGCAAAATAACCTCACAGCGTAGTGAAGCAGCAAGACAGACAAAGCTGGGAGATGCAACCCGCACCATACCAGAAGTTGCGCTGGATCATTACAAGCAAGCACTGATTGCGGATCCACAACATCCAAATGCATACTACGGACTTTTCTGCCTTTACGGCAAAGTCAAAAAGCCTGACTACGACCAGGCTTTGAACTACGGGAATTCCTTTCTCGAACTTGCCGGAGACAGCGACCCGCTTCGCCATGATGTCGAAGACACTCTGGCAAAATTGAAAAGCAAAGTGGACAAAGGCAGAAAGAAGAAGTAAATAATAGTGGTCGGGCAAAATGTCCAGAACGCTTTGGGTTTTTACTAAAGGAGTATCAAATGCCGGCTAACCCCAATGACAGAACAAAGGCTCCACCTCCCGACAGTAAGCGGAAGGATATAACAGACACAGAAGCCTGGAAATCGTCGAGCAAGGGCGTAAAACGTTTCTGGACAAATTACAAGAATATTCTCAAGAATAACTTTAACAGCATGAGTCGCTCCGAACAGGAGGACCTTATTGATAAGTTTGCGATGATCATTACTATTGGTGTTACTTGCCTGGTTGTACTCATTTTTTATCCGGTTATCCCCAGACTTTTGCGCGTTCTGGGTTTGCCTCTGGCACTCATGGTTGCCTGGTGGGGCGGCAGAAAAGTTGTCGGACCGGTTGTGATTGATCGAATGGAACACCTGCTCAAAAAACCGGAAAGAGAAGACAGGGAAGAGCGCTGATGCCTCCATGGTTCAATCTTGAAACTTTCAAATTAATCGGCAGCATAAGTATTGTCGTGACAGCTGTTTGCATAATGTTGCCGGGTTTTCTTGGTTATGCATTCAGCCTGGCAAAGCTGTCTTTGATCATCTTAATCGCAGTTCTTGTTTCAAGTACAGTAGCTTTTACATATCAGTTTTTGCTAAAACGGAATAAAACAAACAATGCTGAAAAGGAATCGAATTCAGCAAAAAGCACTTAGCCGAGGACTCTAATATGAAATGCAATTCGAAACTGCTCCTGGCTATTGTTCTGCTTTCAGCAACTTTTGCTTCATCGAATGAGTCGGCGAAAGGCCAGCAAAAAGTAAAACGCAGCGATCCTAACACTTATTATCGGGCACCTCAAACTATGGCAGGCAAAATGATTGTGCTGCCAATCGGCACGACTTTTGAAGGTAGACTGAGCAGCACACTCAGCTCAGCTAAAAGCCACGCCGGACAGTCATTTTCAATTACACTTTCGGCGCCGGTTCTGGCTAACGGCATAGACGTTGTAATTCCGGCCGGTTCAGAAGTAATGGGCGAGGTTGTTGAAGCAATTTCAGCCGGTTCTCAGCCAAGGCGCAAAGGATTTCCCAAACCGCGCGGCAAATTGAGAATACAAATTAACCAGTTGCGCACCCCGGACGGAACAGCCTTCCCACTAGTCGGAAACCTGGTCGGCGAGGAAGAGGGCAAAAACGGACGAGGACGAAGCCGCTTACAAACACCACTGGGCTCGGGAGTCGGTTTTGTCGGTACTTCGGAAGCCTTTGAAGCCGTAGCACCAGGATCCAATCGCTACGGTAAGCAGATTTCCCAGGGTAGAGGACCTGACTATGTCAAAAAGCGAGAATTTCTAGCGCATGAAATTTACGGAAACGGCGCCGATCAGAATAACCAGATCGAAGACAGACGTGTTCGCTCACTGGTTTTGCGTAAGCAAGATTTGTGGATTGATGCGGGCTCACCTTTGACAGTGAAATTGCAAGCCCCACTCAGACTCTCCATGTCGGCTCATAACTCCGGTGCGCCGGTGGGTGCCGTCGATCAGGACCTGGGCTCCGATGACTCCTTGCCGCCCCCGAGTATGCAAGGCGGCGGAGGGGAGATTCCAGCCATCACAGACGACGGAGCAGGCGCAAATCAGGCGCCGCCGCGCCGCCTTGCACCTGCTCAAACAGCGCCGCAACCTCCGCAGCCCGGACCGGCAGCAACACCGGGAGCGACACCCTCTTCGGATTTTTAGCGCTGGCGAAGCCTTGTTTAAGAGTAAGATTGAGAGAAAAACGGCCATGTTAGAATCTTAGGCTGCCATAATTCATGGCAAGCTCTAAATTAAGGCAGCCAAATTATAGATAAAAGCGAACTCCCTTTTGTTCTGGCACTCACTGGTGCCAGCGGCTCCATATATGGATTGCGCCTCTTCCAGTTCCTTATCGAAATCAATCAGCCGGTAGATTTGCTCGTTTCTCGAGGCGCCAAGCAAGTTATGCTCGAAGAGATGAGCCTTAACTTCGGAGAAGATTTTCAACGCGGCATCTTGAACTATTTGAGCTTGCCGCCCGACTCGCCTGTAAAGATGCATAAGCTGGAAAACTATGCGGCTTCCGTAGCCTCCGGTTCTTACAGAACCCGCGGTATGGCAATAGTTCCTTGCAGCCTCGGCACTCTCGGAGCAGTGGCTGCCGGCTTAACCGAGAATTTGATTCATCGAGCCGCCACTGTCACCTTGAAAGAGAAAAGGCCGCTGCTAATTCTTTTGAGAGAGATGCCTTTTGGTCAAATTCAGCTAAAAAATATGCTGACTCTCTCTGAAGCCGGAGCAATAGTTTCAGCAGCCTGCCCAGGTTTTTATCACAAGCCGCAAAGCATCAATGATATGGTTGATTTTGTTGTCGGCAGAGTACTCGATCAGTTTGGATTTGAGAACTCGTTATTTAAACGCTGGAAAGAAGAAGCCCGTCCCCTGGCGCTTCCAACAGGAGTAAAGACTTGAACAAGAAAGAAGAATCTACAAAAGCCAAAAGCAGCCCGGCCGGCTTCCCTTTTGGAAAAATCGTCGGCTTTCACGGGCTGGACGGCGAAGTCAAAGTGCGGCCTTCCAGCAATAAGCCGGAATTGCTTGCAGGCGTAAAGAACCTGCAAACCAAGCCCACGAAAGCCTTTTCATCAGTAAATCTGGAAATAGACAGCAGTTATTTCGATAAGCGCATGTATTATTTGAGCTTTCACGGCTATCCGGATCGCACATCGGTAGAACATCTAATGGGCGCCGAACTGCTTACCTGGGAAGAAGAACTGGAAGCGCTGGAAGAAGAAGAATTCTGGGTTAAAGATCTCGTCGGCATGACAGTTTATAAGAGCGACGGCGAAGAAGTCGGCAAAGTAATTGACATCATATATAGTGGCAATGATTTGCTTGAAATCAGACGTGAAAACGACCCTCCCGGCAAAACCATTCTAGTTCCTTTCGTAAAATCTATTGTTCCGACAGTCAACATGGCCGACAAAAAGATCCTGCTCAACGACATTCCAGGGCTACTGGAAGCTCAATAATGAACAGCAAGAAAAGGATTCAGCGCTGAAGGGACAGTAGCCGCTCTTCAAACTTGCGTTTTTCGTCTTCACTAATATCTCTGTTCTCAAAACCCAAGTCGGGATGCTGCGGAATTTTATAAAGCCATCCGAAAAGACCTATTGCCAGCAAGGCCCCTAAAAATTGGAAGAAAATGAAGGGCAAAACACCTGAAGGCGCGATGCCGCAGAGTGTGCTCGTAAATATTCGAGCAATGGTTACAGCTGGATTTGCAAAGCAAGTGGAAGAAGTAAAGAAAATAGCTCCAGCCACATAAAAAGGCACGGAAAGAGGCAAAAACTGCGGGCTGCTGCGAGCAGTCCCGAAAATAATGCCAAGTAAGCCGAAGCTTGCAATCACTTCAGCCAGCCATTGACCGGCGCCGCTGCGTACTGTTTCTGAAATGCAAATAGCCGGTAAGTCAAACATCAAATTAGTGAGCAGCACGCCAAAGATGGCGCCTGTTATTTGAGAGAACCAATAAGGCAAAAGATCTTTCCACTCAAATTCTTTTCGGCAGGCAAGCGCGAATGTGACAATCGGATTGAAATGGGCAGAAATACTGCCCAGCGCAAATATCAAAGCAGACAAAGTGCCCATGGTCGCAAAGGACACAGAAAGTACGGAAACTGCGATATTACCCGCATCCAGTTTGTGAGCCAGCGCCCCGGAGCCGACAACTGCGGCAAGAAGAAATGCGCTGCCCAAAAATTCGCAAACCAATGCGCGGCTCAAATTCATTAGCTATGCTCCAAATCAATATACCGATTCTATATCAAGCCGCAGAAAGCAGGGGCTTGATAAGCTTGAATTAAAGAGAACGCCCCGAACTGCGGGCTTTTAGCAGCTTCCTGAATGATTCGTAATCCAAATCACGAATCGCAAGCGCGATAGACGGAAGGACCGAAGAAAAACTCACTTGCATTCAGCTCTAGGCGGCCGCTAGATACCGCACCATATACGGTACCGAACTCAAGGGACTGACTAACTCAAGAAAAAAAAACGTGCCCGTTGAGATTCGAACTCAAGGCCTTCGGCTTCGGAGACCGACGCTCTATCCAGCTGAGCTACGGGCACAGCTAAGCTTCATTATAGAACAATCAGTCCTCGTTCTCATCCTGACAAAGCTCATCCAGCCCGACTGCATTTTCAGCAGCATTTCCGTTGCTGTTATCGGCAAAAGGATCGCGGACCCGCTTACGAGGATTGGCATCGCTGGCGATGAGCTCTTCCAGAGCTTCGATGTCGTGGATTGTCACTCGCTTACTCTTGATAGCAACCCAATTCATCGAACGAAAGCGGTTCAGGACCTGAGTCACAGTCACTCGCGAAGACCCGACAATGTCGGCTATCTCCTGATGGGTAAGGGGCAAGTCAAGTACAATACCGGAAGGGGTCATTTTTCCATGATTATCAGCAAGATTAATGAAAAGCTTGGCGACCCGGCTGGGGACCTGCCTGAAAACCAGATCTTCGATGCGACTCTGGGCATGCTTGAGACGATCTGCCAGAAGTTGAATAAGGCAAAGGGCAAAGCCGGGATTTTCCTTGACTAGAGCTTCAAAATCGCGCCGACCAAGCTGGTAAACCCGGCAATCTTCAAGAGTTTCTGCCGAACAATCATGACTGTCTTCTGCCCAGGATATGTCTCCCAGCAAGTCACCCGGACCAAGCAAGGATAGAATCACATATGACTTACCGTCCGGTGAAGGTCGAGTCACCCTGATGCTTCCTCGTTCAATGAAGAATATAGATTGATTGGGACTACCCGGTCCAAATATTTGATGATGCCGCGGCAAATCAAGCTGCTCGACCACGCCCAAGAGACGTGACATTTCACCCGGACTTAAGGCCTCAAAGACCTCGCTGCGCTGCAATGTCAAAACCTTACGCTGAGCTACCATCACAACCCCATGAATAGAGGACCTGGATGGCGCTCGGTTTTATCTCATCAAAAAACTTTTTGAGAAACATTGAACTCTTGGCAGCATCTGGTCGTCATACAAGATAGACGGAACTAAAACAGCCTCTCTGCTTGCACTCAACTTTTTATACCCAAGAGCACCTCTTTGAAACCCACAAAGCCCCGGAGTAAAGCTCTAAGAACAACTGAAAGCCGCTATCGCCGACATAACCTTAGAGGCGGGCTCTAAGTCGATTTTTGCAGTCCAAACATGATTCGCAACATTTGACCGAAGCCGACTATCAGAGATCAATGCACGAGTTCTGATTAAGGCGACAAAACAGGGATTCAAATTGCTGAGCTTTCCAATGCTCATGTTCAAAATGCAAAAAATATCAAATCGAGAAAACAAAAAAGGTCGAAGCAACACTTTGAACAAGAACATAAAAACAGGCATAACAATGGAGGTGACAAAGACATACACAAGGGCCGAATCATCAATCTATTCGATGAGCAAAAGTCTTGGAAGGAGAGTGCCAAGAAAGATGCATGAATTGCCCGGTGCATGAAATATGCAATACATATGGCAAGAAAAAATACTGATCAGAAATGATCAAAAGGCAGCCTTTTTAATTCGCTGAGAAGCGCAGTACAGCTATAATTTGCGAAGATCCGTGCGATAGGCTCAGCAGCTATCCGCAAGATATACAAATTCGCATTGTTGCTTGCACCCTCAACGAAGAGCGCAGCAAACAAAGAACACTACAGGAGAATTGGCATGGCTTTTGTTACCAAAGACAAATCAGGCGGCGATAAAGTGAGCACTGACAAAAACGCGGAAAAACTGGAAAAAAATCTGGACAGGTCTGAAAAAACCAGCGAAAAGAAGGCAAATGCTGAGCACAAAGACACGCAAAAAATCGTCTCTCAAGAGAGAGTAAAGGCACTTGGTCTGGCGATGGATGCCATAAAAAAACAGTTCGGCGAAGGTTCAATCATGAAACTGGGTGATTCCAGACATGGTCAAATCGAATCCATTCCAACAGGAGCGCTGGCTCTGGACGTAGCCCTGGGCATCGGTGGTATTCCTCGCGGTCGTATCATCGAAATATACGGTCCGGAATCCTCCGGTAAAACGACACTGGCGCAGCACATTGCCGCCGAAGTTCAAAAGAAAGGCGGCATTGCAGCGATTGTAGATGCGGAACATGCGATGGACCCGGAATACGCCCGAGCACTCGGAGTGAATGTCGACGAGCTTCTCATTTCACAACCTGACACAGGCGAACAAGCTCTGGAAATCACCGAACAGCTTGTACGTTCCGGCGCAGTCGATCTGGTAATTGTCGACTCAGTTGCAGCTCTTGTGCCCAAAGCTGAAATCGAAGGAGAAATGGGTGATTCACTCCCTGGTCTGCAAGCACGTTTGATGAGTCAGGCGCTGCGCAAACTGACAGGTATTGTCAGCAAAACCAGAACCGCTGTTATTTTCATCAACCAGCTTCGCCAAAAAATCGGTGTGATGTTCGGCAACCCCGAAACCACCACGGGCGGAAACGCGCTGAAGTTCTATGCTTCTGTCCGTCTGGACATTCGCAAAATAGAAACTCTGAAAAAAGATGGCACCGAGTTCGGCAACCGAGTCAAAGTCAAAGTCGTGAAAAACAAAATGGCACCGCCTTTCCGCATTGCCGAATTTGACATCATTTACGGCAAAGGTATTAGCACATCCGGCTGCATTCTTGATCTGGCAACAGAAATGGAAATCGTCAAGAAAGCCGGCTCATGGTTCAGCTATAACGACGAAAGAATCGGTCAGGGTCGCGATGCAACCCGTCTCTTCCTTGAGCAAAATCCGAAATTGATGGCTGAAATTGAAGGCCGCGTCAGAGCAGAGATTCAAGCAAATCAGCTCAAAGTCCAGGCTGCTCCGGCAGAAAAGTAAAGACTAAACTAATTCCGGGTCCGACCTGAGCGCCAGAGCTGATGCCTGCGCAAATGACGGACCCGGAGTTCCATTTAAAGTGAAGAACCTGCAATAATGCCAAAAACAGCCAGCAGAACATCCAGAGTGTCCTCCAAATCAAAAGACAAGAAAGCAGAAAACAGCAAGCCTGCCAAAGCAAAGCCGGCTGCCGACTTGCTCCTTGCATCAGTCGCCGGTGCAGTCATGGGGCTCTCCGCCCCGGGTTTCGACCAGTGGTACATAGCCTGGTTCGGACTTGCTCCGTTTTTCCTGCTTGCGGCAGGAGCCGACAGCAAATTAAGAGCAGGGCTCCTGGGACTAATTTACGGAACGACTTATCATCTAGTTTATTTAAACTGGTATTTGGCTCTGCATCCCTTGAGCTGGATGGGACTGGCAGACTGGCAAAGCATACTGCTTTCAGCATTATGCTGGCTGATTGTCAGTACGCATCAAGGTTTGATGTTTGCTGTATTCGCACTGCTAATGCGCTTTCTGCCTCTTTGCGGCGGCGCTTTACCGCGCAAGGTAGAAGATCGCTGGAAAGTGCCGGCACTCATAACCTTACCTCTGCTATGGCAGCTGGCATTTGAAAGAGTTCTCAACGCCCATGATTATCTTGGTGTTCCCTGGTCGATGATTGAATACTCACAATACAAGCAAACCGCCTTCATTCAAATTGCAAGCTTGATTGGCGGTATCGGAGTTGGTGCCATAGTTGTGATGTTCAACGTTGCTCTGGCTACTTTAATCGCGACAGCCAGCAAAAAATTCGCTGTAAAATCTCTGGCTTCGGCCAGCCGCCTTTCGGCTGTAACAAGCATGATGGCAGTTCTTCTGGTACTTGCAGGCTGCATGATATACGGACTGCAAAAAATGCAGCTTGCCAAATTTCACAAAGACCAGAACCTTTCCGTGATTCAAGGCAACATAAACATCGAGATGCAAAAGGCAAGACATCGTTACACCCTGCCTGAGTTAATGGAGCACTACGGCAAAATCCTCAGAAACTGCACCCCCGGCATCTGCGTCTGGACCGAGAGCGCCCTGCCTGCTTACTTGAAGGACTCGCCTGCACTTCTCAGCTTTCTCAAACGAGAAGCGCGCGAACATCAAGTCGACATGATCATCGGCTCAATAGATTCTGACGCAGGCTCCCGTCCATATAACTCCGCTTTTGGTTTGACTAAAAACGGCTTGCTATTGAATGAGGTCTACCACAAGCGCTATTTGGTTCCAGTTGGTGAATACACACCGGAGTTCGTCAAATATTTGCCTGAATTCCTGCAAAGACTTACCGACACTCCAGCCGGAGTTGGTTTCAGC
The DNA here is from genome assembly GCA_019748395.1 of Candidatus Obscuribacterales bacterium. Classification (GTDB taxonomy): domain Bacteria; phylum Cyanobacteriota; class Vampirovibrionia; order Obscuribacterales; family Obscuribacteraceae; genus JAIEPM01. The sequence continues at coordinate 5,583 of JAIEPM010000394.1, read as the reverse complement.
GCCGGCAAGAAACCTGTTGTGCTGGATTTTCTCGGAAAGCATATAGCCCCCCTGATTTGTTTTGAAACGATAGCACCGGAGCTGGTATCAAGCAGCGCCCGCAATGGTGGTGAACTTATCGTTAATATCAGTGATCTGGCCTGGTTTCACAACTCGATGGTCGGCGACCAGACAAGCGCCAGTGCAATATTTCGCGCTGTCGAATCCGGGCGCTATTTCATCTACGCAGCAAACACAGGTCCGACAATTTTCATCAATCCGCTTGGTGTCATTGAAGCTCACTCCACACCAGGAAAAACAGAAATGCTCACTGCTCAAGTCAGCCTGATTAGCGAGCAAACTCCATTCACGCAGTGGTACAACTAGCGGCAAAGCCGAGCAGAGGCTCTCAGAGTAAGAGCTTTCCAAAACCTGACAAGTATCCGGCGGCTCAATCGCGTATTTGATAGCAGTGGAAAAATCCCTAAGTGCATCACTTAGCCAGGCCGGCATGAATGCATTCAATTTGCTCATTTTTTGAAGCTCATCTTCAGGTGTTTGCTCAATCAGCGAAGCGATCGTTTCAGAACAGATCCGGGATTTTCCCAGATGCTTTAACGCCCGAATTGTCTGCCCGGCAATCGAATCACCTAGCTCCATGTTTCTTGGACTTGTATGCTTAAAACAAATGATGAGCCCATCGAACTGAAATGCACTACTTTTACCGTTTATGGCAAAAGTTCTTGAGTCTGACGGCTCAGCCGTCAGCAATCCCAGCTCTGCAGCCGCATTTGCCGCGTAAGTAATGATCTTTCGGCCAAAAGATTCAGCTTTAGTTTTGGCAATTTCAAAAATACTTGGTTCTGACTTGCGCTCAGCACGACAGAAAACCCCTCTGGCCAGCCGAATGATTTCCTTTGCTTTCACGAGCTGATATACGGCATTATCGATTGCAGAACGCCTGCCGAAATTCAGCAGATCCCGTGTGGTGAATAGTTTCTCAGTTGAGTAGTCTGCGAGAAATTCTCTGATACGGCCAATAGTTGTAGTTGACGCAGTCATGGTTTCACCTCCGACCCAGAACTAATATAGATAACGCCTTAAGAGGAAAAAAAGTTCAATTTATATGGCTGTTTTAGCGAGATTTTCGGAAGAAATTCTCTTTCTCGATAATTTCTTCCGAAAATCTGGAAACAGACGGCTCAGAGATTTTTATCTATAGTTCTCTATACCGGTTCCAAAGCTGCAAGAACTATTCCTGAAATTCTCGCGATATCAATCAATCCTTCTAAAGGACAGTCATAGAGAAAAAGTGCTTGCACATGACCTTTGGTTTTTAGGCCAATGACCTGAGACAAATATACGCAGCTGACAAATGCGATTATTCTAAAACTATCGCTTGCATTTCAAGCAAGTTTTCTAATTCAAATTACTAATTCCCGCATCTCCGGAGGCTTTCCTTATGCGTTCTTTTTCTCGTATTCTCAGCCGTTCTGCTCTGGCCGGTGCGGCGATTGCTTGCTGCGCTATGCCGGCCATGGCTCAATATACAGCCGACACCGGTTCATTCAGCAACAGTGACTATAACTATACAGGTTCTCAAACAATGCAGGGCGCTTCGGCATCAGCCCCGATGCTGCAGGGCGCTCCGCTTGGAACAATCGGTCCACAGGGCAGCGATGCTACTGTAATTTACGGATTGAACACGGCAGGCACTGTTCGAGTAAACAATCTGGCCAACCTGGAAGCATTATTGAATATCATCGCCAACGGTATGGAAATTCTCGGCATTGCCTGGGGCGGTCCGACAATGATTATGGGCTTCATGCACATGGCCGCCGGCTCCCAGGACGCAATGAAACGCGTACTCTGGGGTTGCGGCGGCGTAACAGGCGGACTGGCCACCCCCGGATGCATCAACTGGCTTGTCGCTTCGGCGCGTGACGCAAATCTTTTCGCCTAGCCCCCAGAAAGCCGGTGACAGTAGTGGGTCGTCGGCAAAAACGGGAAGAGGAAGGGAGGTGACTACCAAAGCATAAAGTAAAAAAAGATCAGGTATTCATACTTATCAAAGCCGAAAAGGCTCGCCACTTGCTATGGCGAGCCTTTTCAAAATAAAAAGCGGCTTCTTACGGCAAGCCCAGGAATTTTTGTATAGCGTTTGCCGCGCCACTAATTTTGGTGGCGTGACTGATTTCTATTGTGACGTTGTTTCCGGAAACTTCTTTGATTACGCCACAGGCAACTTCACCCCAACGCTCCGAAGCGCCGGCCATTCCTTCACCCTGCTGACAGAGCTTGATAGAATTTTCTTCCGGATTTTGACGATTTAGACCGGAGTTTGTTTGGATGGTCAGGGTCGTAATACCATCTTTGACACTACGCGATGTGAAAGAGCCTATACCGATTTCAGTCCAGATCTGGTTAGTGGTGTTAGTACCCTTACCCCATTCCATTATCTTTACTTGCTTGTTGAACCTGATCATTTTAGCGGAAGGCTCCTTGAAAACGCGAGAACTTTGATGCTTGCTCAAAATAACACATAGAGCCGCTTTCTACACTCGACTGAAGCGGATTGTGATCACCTTTTCAGTCCTCATCTTCCTCTTCCTCATCTCGAGAGGCTGCAATAGCCTTCAATGCACGGGATAGACGCTGTCTTTCAATTTTGAACTTTCGCACAATTCCTGTGTCCTCACTAATCATTTCCGAGGTCATGACAGCCATTACGTTATTGTCAATCGGACTGCGCGGATTGAGCTTGCCGATTAATGCTGAAAGCGGTAAACCCAGAAAACTTGGAATCCTTAGAATTCTGGCAGTTCGCCCGGAATTTAATGCAATTGTGCTGAGCAAAGACTGTAAATCAATGGTTTCGGGACCAGGAAGCTCATAGGTTTTAGCGACTGTATCCTTGTCATAAAGGCTCTGCACCAGACAGGCAGCAACATCGTCAGCCGAAACAGGCTGAAAACGATTTAAGCCGCTCCCCACAACAATTGTCAGGGGAGAGCGCTGAACCCAGAATTCAAGTATGCGCAAAAGCGAGCTTTCCCTGTCGAAAATTAGTGAAGGTCTGAATATAGTCCAGTAAAAGCTTGACTTTCTGACCACTTCTTCAGCCTCCCATTTGGTGCTGAAATAAAGGGAGGTCGCATGCTCAGTCGCTCCCAAGCAGCTAAGTTGAACAAAACGCTGAACCCCCACTTCCTGTCCGGCGTCAACCAGATTAGCAACACCGTCTACATTGATGGCGGCAAGATCGTCTTCGGCGTTGGCACGCATGACACCGGAGCAATTAATTATGGCCTTGCAACCGAGCACGGCTTTAGAAACAGTATTCTGGCTTCGAACATCGCCGACGACAACGTCGACTGAACGTCTGCGAAAAGAAGGCAAAATGCTGCCTTCCCAGTCATTTTTGCCGCGGGCCAGAACGCGAATTTGATTCTGCGGGTCTTTCAACAAGGTTTCAACTACCTTGCGACCAACATTTCCGGTTGCACCAACGACAAGAATCATCTCAAAGCCGATCTGGACTTAGTAAAAGAAGGGGACGCCGGACTCAGATCATATCCTATCTACAACCGGCTCATCACTAAGCTTGTTAAGCAGAACAATAGAGCAGGGACATTTAGGGCCAGCCACCAAATCTGATACCACCACCACCGAAGCCGAAGTTCATTCCCGAACCGCCCATACCACCAAAGGGGCTCATCGGAGAAAGTCCACTGTTGAAGCCGCCGTAAGCAGGATATCCATATCCGCCCATTTGCTGAACACTGCGTCGCCCGACAACAGCTCCAGTCATCGGATCTATTAAAGTGCCGGTGTACTGGTCATATAAAAGACCGGTGGACGGGTCGGTTACAAGCGTGCCGACTGTTCCGGGCACTGCATTATAACTGCCTGCATAACCGCCGGAAAGAGCATTTCCAAGACCGTTTATGATTTTGGAAAGACCACCGCCTCCTGCACTGCGTTGCTGGGAACTGAGATTGCTCGGTCCATCAAAATCAAGATCCGGATAATCAGGATCACCGCCGCGTCTTCGTTTGGCCGACGGTGCCGTGGGCGGCAGTGCCGCTTGTGAAAGAGGCACGGCAGCAAGCAAACGGCTCATTCGATCCGGCAAACTTTTGTTAGCTGCCGGTTTGTCCTGAGGAAAAACCGTAGACTCAAGCCTGGAAAGTCTGGTCAAAATAGTTTCTTGCTTTTCTTTTTCATATGTTTTGCCGAAAACCTCTTTCTCAAGAAGAGCAATTTGCTGGCTCACACCAAGCTGCGGTGCCGGCACAGGCGGCGAAGCAGAAGCTCTTGAATAATCAGGCGCCGAAGGCGGCATGCCGTCGGCAAAGCGTCCTGACGAGCCGTAAGAGCCGGAACTGCCCGCCGAACCGGCACCAAAAGTGCCGGAGTAATTGCCGTTGCCCGATGTGGAAGAACTTCCGAATGTACCTGTGCCCGCATAGGGATCATTTTGACTTCGCGGTCTGTTGTAGGCCTGCTGCTTACGCAGATTGCGCTGACTGGATGGATCGTCGGATGAAATTCCGGTAAAAGGCTGCACACCACCGTCGCTGTCTTCCTCTTCATCAGCCCACTCGCTGTTTGCAGGCTTCACTTTTGCAATATCAATTCCAGTGGCTGACTTGAGACGATCAACCCGGTCTTGCAAGTCATCGGAAGCAGAGGTTTTCCCAAAAGCTTTTATTTCAAGCCGGTCAAGACGCTTGCCCACGGCTTCTCCGATATAGTCTCGAGCAAGCAATTTCTTTTCCATGGCAGTCACAGCCGGGTAGCTGCTGTCATTGACAGGCGGCTCGTCCACACTTTTATCTTCTTGCGGCAAAGCCGGTTTCAGTGCCTGCCGGGGAGCAGCACTGCTTCTCTCAGGAGGACTCTCCGCAGGCGCAGTATCGGCAGTCGGCGGAGGCGAATTCAGGTCTGGAACAAGATCCGTCAAACTTTTCAAGCGCTGCTCGTTTGAACCGCTACGTGCTTCACCAAAAATCAGCTTTTCCAGTCTTTCGATTCGATCTGCTGTTTCATCTTTCGGAAAAGCATGTTGAAAATACTTGTCTTCCAGCTTGGCAAGATTGCTCGCATCATCAGCTGCATAAACAAATTCAAAGCTTCCTGAAAAACTGAGCAAAAACGCAGACAAAACTACAAAAGGCAAAATCCGCCTTCCTTTTAAGTTCTTGCCGGCTGCCGAGCATTTGCTCATTTTCTAGTCCTGATTTGTCGGATTTGGGCGCTGTGACGGGATTCAATCCGTGCTTTGCCATATTACCATGGAGCCATTTTGGGAAATAGCTCCTTAACCCTGAAGCTGCAAGGGCTTAGCCCGAGCCGAGCCCTCCCGGAAGCAATAAAAAACAAGCACGAAAAATGAGACGCTTTGCAGCATTCGATGTTTCCATTTGTTAGAGAATAAGTTCGCATATAAGCATATTGAGAATTAAATTCATGAGCTCCAGCCACCGCAAAGAACTTACTCGCCCGCTTGTCGAAATAGACGGCAATACCTTAACAATCGAGGCTCTGGAACAGCTGTCCAGACAGAGAGCTCTGGCTACCCTCTCTCAAGCTGCAATCGAA
>JAIEPM010000385.1 GCA_019748395.1 Candidatus Obscuribacterales bacterium | reverse complement strand
CTCAGCAGATTCGGCCAGCCCTCTGGGTCCTTCGTGCCTGCGCCGAAGCCGCTCTGAGTGATGCGTTCGATTTCAAGGCTCTGCGAGGTATTGCAGACTTCGGCAAGGATGGCTGCGCCGGTTGGCGTCAAACATTCAAAGGGTATTTCGAAGGCGCTTGTTTTGAGCGATGAGCTTTCCAGTATCTTGATCACGGCGGGCGCAGGGACTGGGAAAATTCCATGAGCGGTCTCAACCGTACCCGATCCTAAAGCCAGTGCAGAGCAGCTGGCTGAATCTATTTCTGCTAATACAAAGGCAATTGCAAACCCGACAATGTCTACTATGGCATCGATAGCCCCAAGTTCGTGAAAATGGAGCTCGTCTACTTTTAGGTCGTGAATTTCGCTTTCCGCCTTTGCCAGGCGTTCGAATATCGCGATGCTCAAGTCTTTTGCTCTGGGGTTTATTTCTGATTTGCGAATAATTTCGCAGATCTCGCTCAAATTTCTGCCGTGCGCTTCTTGTCTGTGGCTGTGCTGAAGCTCGTGCGCATGCGGCTCGGCATAGTCTTCCAGTACTTCGACGTCAAGCTTGCTTGCTGAAATACTGCAGCGCTTCACTTTCTTGAAATTGACTTTGAAAGAATTTTGCGGCAGTGCCAGTTTCTTTATTTCTTGGAGCCATGCCTCTTTGTCAACTCCCGCATCTAGAAGCGAGGCGAGCAGCATGTCTCCGGCTGCTCCAAATTGGCAGTCGAAGTGCGCGTGTTTTTTTGTGCTTGCTCCTGTGCTCATTTTATTTTTGCAGCGGCAATGTCATATCCGGCAGACGTGTATCACCCGTAATCGTGAACTCGTGTTGATAAACAGGTGAAAGGTTTGAATAAATATCGTTTTTGATTTGAATGGTTTTTTTGCCCGGTGTCAGGAACAAAGTGAATTCACCATTGTTGTTGCTTTTGGTTTTGCCGCCACCATGCACGGTGCTGTGTGTACCGGGCTCGTGGCCGAAGGCGTGGATTTCCAGACCTTTTATGCCCTGTCCTTCGGCAAGTACTCTGCCGCTTACCTGAAAGCCTTTGTGCAACTGTACTATAAAATGCTTACTGCTCTCGCCGCCGACATGGGCATAGTGAGCGGAAGTGAATCCGGATTTCTTGGAGGGAATCACGTCAAAAGATAGACTGCTGCAGGGTGCATGCTCGATTTCGAAATCTCCATCTCCGTCCGAGCGTCCACTTAGTTCCTGATGGCTGTCTTCGTTGTGGATAATGATTTTGGCTCCGCTTATAGGTTTGCCGGCGCTGTCCAGGACTTTGCCTTTGAGTAGCGTGCTTTCTTTCTCCTGCGCAGGAGTGAATTGTGCAAAGCTAATGGCTAAAAGGATTGCCGGTAAAACTGAGTCAAGAACGCGTTTAATCATTATGCCGCTCTCCGGAACTAAGTAAATATACAATAGATGTGGCGCGATGCGCTTCCTATTGAAAACCTCTTTAGGCAGCGCAACAATAGGCCAGGGAGCGGACAAGGCCAGGAAAAGCTTCATGACTTTTATACTTGGAACTTTCGCTGCACAGCTCGTTACAAACCCAGGCAAGCATTAGTAAGTGGACATATTCAGTATAAGAGCTGAGTCTTTCGATGTTCTTAACAGTCGAAGAAGCTCTAGTATAACCCTCAAGAAATGCTTCTGTTTTTCTGGAGTCAAAGAGCTGCGAACTTGCCTGTCCTCTCTTCGGCGGATTCAGACAGAACATGAAGAGGGCGTAGGTTAGATCGTTAATGCCACTGCCGACATTGAGAAACTCCCAGTCGATTACCGCATCAACGGAGTTTTTTGAAAAGAGCAGATTGCCTGGATGATAATCGCCGTGATTGATCGTTGTCTGGCTGTTTTTTTCCATGTGAATGAGCTTTGCGCAGAGACTTCGACTTTTCTCGATGACGTTGTCGAATTTTATTTGCATCAATATATCGAGAGATTTGTTTCTTTCAACTTCAAGGCTGGGCTTTTCTTCATGGTTCTGGAAGAGCGAATACAAGTTATTCTGCCTGGACAGAAGCCGGGAGATGGAGCTTTTCAGTTCATCATGAAATGTACGCAAATTATCTGCAGCAAGCCGAATATCGATGAGATCTGGGGTTTCTCGAGTTAGCCTGCTGCCCGCATTGTGAATTTGGGAAAGTGCTTGTCCTGCCAGAAAGCAATGCGGCGACGATACATTGAAGTGAAGCCAGTCATATGTCGTTTCCGAGAAAACATATGATTGACATGTCCATAATCGATTGCCAAGTTGAAAAAACGGTTCTTTCGTTTCGGCTAGGAAGCGGTTGGGAACTTGTTTATAACCGCAATTTGAAAGACAGTTGAGGACGCGATCTTGAGCCAGCTGCGAGAGCTTAAGCAACTCAGCCTGCTCGGGTAGCTCTTGCCATTTGAGCAAAAGTTCGACTTGTTTTTCCTGCTTGTTTAGCGCTTTTGCCCGATATGTCTGAGCGCGATAAGGCTTCACTTCTTGCAGTAGAAAGCCGAAGCGGGCTGCTATCAGCTTCGCCTCTTTATCTACTTCAAGGTTTTTCTCGAGCCGGGAATCTGCGTTTAGCATTAGGTCCTAGTTTGCGTCAGCTTGAAAATTCATGAGCAGTCCGTCCTCATCAATCTCGTAGCTTACTGTGATTGGGTTGCAGCAAACTTCACAGTCTTCAACGTAAGATTGTGCGCCGGAGCTTAGATCAAGAAGCATGGAAATTTCTTCCCAGCAATACGGACATTGAAAATAGTGCTCTTCCAGCATCGTGTTTCCTGAAATCCTGCTTCATTATAGTGCTCGGTTTGCGTTTCCTTCTTTCGACGCTGGCTCGATGTGAATCTGTTTTAAGTTGAGCGGCTTGAATGTCCCTGAAAAATCACAGAGAAGTCACAGGGCGATCTCTTTGAGTTCATAGCTTTGAAATAAAGTCACTCAAGTTGGAAATAGAGGAACTTGCATTATGGATGACGCAGTGGCTTTTCTGTCTGATTGCAATGCTGCCGGGTCGGATGATTTCGGGCATTTGAGTGCAAAACTCCTGTTTGATTCACAGTTTGATAAGGGAGCTTTGTATGCTCAAGTTTCGGCTGTTTCGCGCGCTTCTTCCTTTTTGCCGGATCTTCAGATTGTGGGGGACTTCGATCTAAATAGAGGGCAAGCCGGAGCTGAGTTGCGGCTGGGAATGGAATTGGCGGCTTCAGGAAATGCAAGCGAGCTGTTTGCAAAAGCCGGTGCTGCGTCTAGCCCCGAGGCGGCCGGAGCCCTCGGAAACAAGCCTGGTGATAAGCCCGAAGACAAGCCTGACGAAAATAAGGAAAGCAAAATCGGTAAAACGGAGCCGGGCACCATTAGAAATTCTGATGGATCTGAAGTGGACTACATCAGAGCGGCAGATGGTCAAATTCGTCCGGCTTTTGTAAGACGACCAAACGGCACCGGTACAAAGTTTGAATACGATTCAAAAGGACAGCTGTCTGAGCTCACACACGTTGAGAATGCGCGTGGTGGTGAGAGAGTCGTCAGCAAGCAGCGCTCACAAGACGGTCTGCATTGGCAGCAAGTAATTCCGGAAAACCGTTCGGGGCATACAGGGAAGTTTTTGATTCGTGAAAACGGTGATTTTAGCTTTGAGGAGTTGAAAACTTCCTGGAACAAAGAACCGAGAGTTTTTACATATGAAGCATCCGGGAACAGGTCTATTAAAGGGGCGGACGGCAGCCCGATTTACGAGTCGAAAAGGCATGATGATGGAAGCGTAACCGATACCTGGTACGCAAACGGAAAGATCTCAAATGAGAGATGTTTGTTCCCTGACGGCAGCTCTACTTTCAAGTCGGCTGACGGCAAATTCTTTAAGTATGACCCTCAAGAACGAGTCACTCTAAGACATACCGTTAATTCCGATGGCTCCTTCGTGGACCTTGAAAGGCAGCCCAACGGCATGATGCTTCCGACGAAAGTGCATTGCGCCGATGGTTCTGAGCGGATCTATAAGTACAACTCAAAAGGTGCGATTGTTGAAATCAAAAATACCAATCGTAACGGCGAGCTTGTTAATCGCTATACAAGCCTTGACGGCAGGCATTTCTCAAAAACTGAGGGGCGCGGTCCTGATGGTTTCGATGGGATCGTGACAGTAACTCCGGACGGTATTGAAACATTTGCATCTCGTACACGAGATGGTCAAACAGTCTATTACGCCAGAGACCTTAAAGGTCCCGGTTCAAAGCGGGTTGGACGTTAGTTCTTGCTTCAAGTTCACAAGCAGGTCACAGGTCTTACATTCGCTGTTCACGGAAGAAAACTATCTTTGAAACATGCAATTGAGGAGTATTTGATTATGAATAAAATAGCCGGCATTTCCTTTGGCATTATGGCTGCGCTTCTTTCAGTTCCAGCTTCCCTGGCTCAGGGTTATGCTCCAGCTCGTGCTTTGCCCAGGGTTCAGAGAAGCTATCAGCCTATCCCTCAGCAAATCCCAGCTCCTGGTTTTGCTGCCGGATACATGGCTCCGTACAAGCTGCCTCCGGCGCGTTTTGCGGTACTTTCCAGAATTCCAGCTTCCTGGGGACCAAGCACTCAGGCTCCTCTTCCTGTTGGAAATCAGCCTGGTCAGGGCGGCGGACCTGCTGATGATCCGTCTTGTGAAAACCTCGGACCCGGCGGCGGTGACTTTGGACCCGGCGGCGGTGACTTCGGACCCGGCGGCGGTGACTTTGGACCCGGCGGTGGCGACTTCGGACCCGGCGGCGGTGACTTCGGACCTGGCGGCGGTGACTTCGGACCCGGTGGTGGCGATTTTTAGCGGGATATCATCGTCTGAAGCGCTTATTTTTATTTTGATGAAGGTCAGTTGCGCCGATCAAAAACTTCTTTTGGGAGAGATCTTTTTATGGAAAACCAGAATCGACTTCCGCGATCGGCATTGTTCTCTGCACCGACGGAGCCGTCGTGCTGTTCGGCGATCAGTTTGCATATAGCTAGACCAAGACCTGTGCCGGTGACGCTTTTGTCAACTTCTCGATTGAGTCTTTTGAATCGGGCGAATAGTCCGGCGATGGCTTCGGGAGGCAAGCCGGGACCCTCGTCGCAAACCGAGAAAACAACTTGCTGCTCGTTCTCTTCAGTCAGTATACGAACTTTACTCTCGCTTGGTGAATATTTGATTGCGTTGGAAAGCAAATTGACTAGAATCTGAACCAGGCGCTTGCTGTCAGCTTCAATGGGAATCGCAATTTCAGGACTTTCAATCTGAACTTTCTTCTGTTCTGCATAGCTCTGCACTGAGGCGACCGCTTCTCTGATTACGGACAATGAGTCGCTACTGCTAAATTGAAGTTGCAGTAGTCCTTGCTCCATTCTCTCCAGTTCAAGTAATTCATCTACCAGGTCTACGATTCTGCCTGATGATGCCAGTGAATTTCCCATGGACTTCAATCCCCTCGCATTTAAGCGGTCGCTGGAAGCTTTTGAGATCTCATCCAGATTCGTCTGTATTGATAAAAGTCTTGAGCGTAATTGATTGCCGATGATATTTACGAATCTCTTTTTCAGTCGCTGCTGTTCTTGCTGGTCTGATACATCGTGCACAACACAGAATATGCAATCTTCGCTGTCCGCTTGGTGGCAAGCCCATGATGATTCCATGTTTCCGCCGCCTGCTTTCTTGAGGCTTAAGACAGGAGGTCTTGCAACCTTTGAGTTTTTCAAGCTTGCAAAATGTTCTTGGAGTCTTTGGGCTGACTCCTCGCTCATAAAGTCATAGACTTCTCTGCCGATCAACTCCGCTGGCTTGTATCCGAGGTGCCGTTCCAGAGAGTCGCTAATAACTAATATCCTTGAGTTGTTATCGATAGTGCAAATTATGTCTTCTGAGTACTTCATGATTTCGGCTTGCTTTTCAGCGGATTCTGCAAGTGCAGCTGCCATTTCATGAAATGTTCTGTCCAGAAGGGCAACTTCGTCGCTGCCTTCCTGTTTTGGATTCAAGGGCAGCTTTATTGCTAAAAGGCGACTGTTGTCCGCAATCAGTAAGAGTCTTGATGAGATACTCCGGCTAAAAAAGTTTGCGACTGCGATAGCTACCGCGATATTGATGAAAAGCCCCAGACCTAAGACAAGCATTATGAGAGCGCGATCTTGTTGATTGGCTTTGCGAGCAATTGCTTCTTGCTCTACATGAGGATTGTTCAGATCGTGTTGCAATCGTTTGAAGGATTTGATTTGTTTCACTAGAAAAGCTTGCTTTTCAAAGGCGTTCATAAATGAGAGTGGATTTTTCTCACCTCGTTCGCGCTCGCTTTTAACTTTTCTGAGCATATCTACGCCGCTGTCGATTACGGCGATTGCATTTTTCAATCTTGCTTTCGAGTCCTTATCTCCCTTGCATAGAATCTGCAAGGTCTTTTCGCTTCTTCGGATTTCAGCAATTGAAAGTTCGAAATCTCTTGAAGTTTTCTCGTTGCGATCCATTCCGTATGAAACAAGAAGAAAAAGCGCTTCGAAGCAATGCCTGAATACGATGTCACCTTCGATCATTTGTTCTTGCCGCCATTGAGCTTGCGCTGCGTCTTTGGCAGATTGTGCCGTTAGACCTGCCAGGGCGGCGGCCAGAGATAGCTCGAAAATCAGAGGGACGCCGATTATCAACAATCCCTTCCGGGAAAGATTGAGATTCTCTAGTTTCATTTCTGTGCCCTCGCTAATTCGTTGGAGGATGAATTGGATGGCAGCAGAATTGAAAGTCCGACTGCATGCGAGCCGAGAGTCTTTAATTGGCAACTGCCGCCGTGCAGGCGCAAGATTGCTTGCAAATGCGATAGCTTAATGTAGCTTTCGAAACTCTCTGTAGAGTCGCTGATTTCGCTGGAAAGCAGTTCTCGAAATGACACTTGCAATGGTCTGGCAAAAAGCGATGCATCTAAGCCGTTTATTTCTATCTCTATACAATTTCCTTTTTTCTCTTTGAGCAGAATGCATAAGTTTTGTGCATTGCCTTTTTGCTTTATGCTCAGCATGAGCAATTCTTCTAAACAACTTTCAAGAAGTCTCTGATCCCCAAGAATCATTGCGCCTCGGCTCTGGTCGTTCAGTTTGAGCGGCCTTGAGGCTTGCTCTGCATCGGCTTCGAGTTTGTCGCATAGTCCATCTAGTAGTGATGACAAGTCAATATTTTGCTTGCTGATTTCAAACGAATTGGAATCTATTTTTTCAAGATCGAGAAAGGCGCTGATTATCGAGATCAGCTGCTTGCATTGATATTCGGCGTCGCCAACCAGAGTTATGGACGAGGGCTCAAGCTCGCCGTAACTGCCTTTTGCAAGTATTGCCAGAAAAAGCCCTATGGAGGTTGCCGGCGTTCTCAAATCGTGAGTGATCATGGAAACAAGAGAGTCTTTCAATCGTTCTGTTTCTTTTTCTACGGAGACGTCTCTCACATTGCAGTAGATCAGGTTCTTGCTGCTCACGTTTCTTATGGTCCAGCGCGTTTCTATGATCTCGCCGCTTATGCTGTAAACCGGGAAATCTTTGACCAGTGCTTCGGTTTGGCTGAGCGAACTAATTATGAGTTCTTCGAAGTCGGCTCTTTTTTCTTTTGCAATTAACTGGAAAACCGAGAGCTCTTGCAATTCATTTTTCTTGTAACCCCATAGTTTTTCGCCTGCTTGATTTACTGAGCAAAACTTTCCGCTTGCATCGAGTGTGCAAATGATATCAGTGGCTTCCTCAACTGCGGCTCGCTCACGCTTTTCGTTCTCGAGCAACTGGGCCGCCATCCGGTGGAAGAGCTGATCAAGTTCTGCCAGCTCGTTGCTTCCTTCAAGCGGCTCTTTTAGAGCCTTGCCTGAGGCAAAGCGTTTGCAGTTGTCCGCAATAACTTCAATTTTGAGGCGCAATGATTTGCTGTAGATCGCGTTTAGAAGAAGGGCTAAAACCAAATTGCTCAGAATTCCCGCGATGAGCACTTGTCTTAGCCGCTTTTGAGTTTCCTTGATTCTGTGCAGCAAGTTTCTGCGGTCCGACTCTTGCCAGGAAGAAATATTTTTCAAAACCGGGGCAATGTCCGAGAAGGTGCCCATGATTGCGTTGCGTTTCTTAGTATCTGTCAATATTGCCAGTGCGGCGAAGCCGCCCTGCTGGAGCTCGTTTTTTAGATCTTTGGACAGATTTTGAATCTGTAAATCAATTGAAGATAACTGATTGAGAGTTTCAAGTCTCCCTTGCTGCACCGATAATCCGCTTTTCAGTGAAGCAATCTGTTCCGACACGGTTTGAAGCAGTGCTTCAAACCGGTCTGCAAAGGCTTCCTTACCCGAAATACCCAATAGAAAGAGACAGCTGCTTGCTTCTAGATAGAGCTGCGTTATTGAAGCAACAGGCTTCATCTTATCTAGTTGCTCTTGGGCTTCTACTGCTTGCAACTCTCCTTGTCTGATAAAGAAAGCTACGCAAAAAAGAAATAGTATTTCGATGAGCAGCGGAATGGCTACAAGCAGGATTCCTTGCTGTTTTAGTTTCAAGCCCGAAAACACGAAAGCCCCAATTTTGGTTACTATCTGGCATGTACCCAGATGAGGACAATGCTGTCACGTTTGGTCGTCCGGACTGCAAAATTTGGGGTATAAGAAGCTTTAGCTTGTTCTGTCCGGGGGGCATCTGTGTGTCGAAGATTTTGCTGGTTGAGGATGATCTTGAAACTTCCTCGAGCATAAAATCTCTGTTGGAAAGAGAACTCCACAGCGTTGAGCACAGCGCCGACGGCCAGTCCGGCTGGGAGATGTTGCTGCATTATCAGTATGATCTTTTGATCCTTGACTGGCAGTTGCCGCAATTGTCCGGTACTGAAATTTGCGAACGCTTTCGCAAGCGCGGCGGTACTATTCCGATATTGATGCTGACCGGACGAAACGAGGTTTCAGACCGCTTGCATGGTTTCGACGCCGGTGCCGATGATTATCTGGCGAAGCCCTTTGACCCCCGTGAATTGCTGGCGAGAATCAAGTCTTTGCTGAGGCGCCCGGCTATTTTATGCGGCGACGAACTGAGAGCTGGGGAGCTTGTGCTCAATATTCAGGCCAGGAAGCTCTCGAAAAATGGTGTGGAGATTCCGCTGGCAAAAAAGGAGTTTGCTTTGCTTGAGCTGTTCATGCGGCATCCAAACCAGGTTTTTTCGACAAGTGCATTGCTGGATCGAGTCTGGGAATCAGAGTCGGATGCAACTTCCGACTCTTTGCGCACTTTTATAAAAAAGCTGCGCAAGAAAATTGATGATGAGGGAAAGGAATCACTGATTCGCAATTTGCCGGGGGTCGGCTACAGGCTTGATGCCTGAAACGGAGCTTTTGTTTTAGAGTTTTGAGAGCGAATGTTGCGGAAACATGATTGACTGTCGACCTCTTGGCTGCTTTGCACTAGAATGATGGATGGCGCGCTTTTGGGCGCTCATCTATTAATCGGCTGTCATAAAGGCAGAGTATGTCGGTTCGCATCGGAAGTTTTGAGCTTAAAAGCAGGGTTTATGTGCCGCCCATGGCCGGTGTCACGGATATTGTGTTCCGCAATATCGTCCGGCAAGTAGACCCCAACTGCCTTTTGTCCACTGAAATGGTTTCCAGCCGCGGTTTGATGTATCGCAAAGAATGTCACATCATGGATCTGGCTCCCGACGAGCACCCTATAGGTATTCAGATCTTTGGGCACGAACCTGATGTTATGGCGCAGGCCGCTCAAATGGCTGAAGCTCGCGGCGCCGACTTTGTCGACATCAACATGGGCTGCCCGGTGCCTAAGATCACTAAAGGCAAGGACGGTTGTGCTTTGATGCGCGAGCCTGAGCTGGCGCGCGAAATCATCAGCACAATCAAGTCCGCAATAAATATTCCGGTAACAGTAAAATTCCGGCTCGGCTGGGACGACAGCTCACGAAATGCTGTTGAATTCGGTGAAATGGTCGAGGCTGCCGGTGCTTCACTTGTTACTGTGCATGGCCGCACACGTGCGCAACTTTATTCCGGCAAAGCCGACTGGTCATTTATCGCGAAGGTGAAAAAGGCTCTTTCTATCCCGGTTTTCGGCAATGGAGATGTTTTCGAAGCAGAGGATGCGGCTCGACTTCTGGAAGTCACCGGTTGCGACGGTGTCGCTGTTGCTCGCGGCACGCTCGGTAACCCATGGTTGATTCCGCGGATCACGCGCTTTCTTGATGACGGCATTATGACTGAGGCTCCCGATGATATCGATCGCATCACGGTGGCTTTCAAGCATTGCCTTGGTCTTGTGCAATACAAGGGTTTGCGCATCGGCACTTCTGAAAGCCGCAGGCACATGACTCATTACACCAAAGGCATTTCCGGAGGAGCTGTTTTTAGAAACAGGCTCACTCAAATTTCCAGCGTCGAAGATGCAATGAACATACTTGCCGATCTGGCAGAGCATGTTCAGGGTCCGTCGGGGCGTCAGCGATTCTTACTTGCTGTAGAGAATGCATATCTCGAATATTGCAAACATCCAGGCAAAGGGGCAGGCGACCGTAAAGACAGTATCAAGACCCCAGTTGATGTCCATGCCGTCGCGCCAGTCGCAGTACCATAGAACTGCGTTTACGAATGGAGTCATGGTCCAGCCCATTATGCCGGCCATGAAAGCAAATATCAAAAGAATTGCCCAGAAGTCCATGCGCTCGTGCGACCTGTAGATGTCTATGCGCAAGATATTAATTGTTGTTTTAGGCTTGCGCAAGCGCCTGAGGGTCGATCTTTCTTGAATTTAAGGCAATCAGTGGGGATCTTCCCACTTTTGCCGAATCCGATTTCGGCAAATGCACACGATTGCTGAACTGCTCCGATTTTGAGCTTGCTTCATAGGCAAAAAACAAGCTCTCGCATAATTTAGTCTGCGAGAGCTCAAATGATTTGAAGACCTGAGTTTAGTAGACGCGGAAATCGCCGGGTCCGGCTGTCGAGATCAGGATGGTTCCGTCGCCTTCTGCTGCAACCATTTGCAGCGCCTGGATTACCGGGTTTGTGGCGCGGGGCTGATCGCGTGTTTCGCTCTTGATTTGCTTGGCGCGCTGTGCCACTTTCAGAACCAGTTCATAACGGTTGGTGTGGCTGTCCAGAAGTTGATCGAGAATTCTAGTAGTGCTCATTTGTTTGAAATGACCGCCAGGTTATTTGCGTATACGACATCTTTCAGCATACACGATATGCACCAGATTGTTTACAGCTTCGTCTATATCGTCGTTAATAACTTCATAGTGGAAGTCGTTTTTCTGGGTCAATTCTTCTCGGGCTTTGTCCAGTCGGCGCCTTATTTTGTCTTCAGTTTCAGTGGCTCGACTTTCGAGTCGTTGCCGCAAAGCCTCAAATGACGGGGGAGAAACAAAAATCAAAAGGGATTGCGGTCTTTTTTTGCGAATTTGCTGGGCGCCTTGCACTTCGATTTCCAAGAGGACGTCGTTACCCAGAGCAATTTGCTCATCAACCCAGGCTTCCGGTGTTCCGTAGCAATTACCTGCAAACTCAGCCCACTCTAGCAAGCTGCCTTTCATTTCCTCAAATTCGGCGCGGCTCCGGTAAAAGTAGTCGAGTCCTTCTTTTTCTTGAGGGCGGCGCTCTCTGGTGGTTACTGAGACGGATTTAAGCAGGTTCGGCACTGTCGACATAAGGCGCATTGTGAGCGTGCCCTTGCCAACCCCTGAAGGACCGGTCAGAACAATCAGATTTCCCTTGCGCAAGGGTCTTTTCTGCTCCGCCCTTGCAAGTCCTGCGTTCTCAGTTTTCTTTTCTGCGTCGGCCAAGTTGTTAATTTGTTTCACCATGGTCATGTCCTGAGATGCAAGACCCATTTCCTCAAAAGTAACTGATGTATGGCTTGTCGTAAAGGGATCGCTTGAAATAAAGTGCAAATTATTTCAACTCGGCCTGTTACTATTTTCTAGGTTTCATAGTTCTCTAATCGGGCCGATGCCATGCAGCCATTCGACGCTCTCACCATGAGGGCGATATTAGCCGAAGCTAAGCCTGTCCTGCTTAATCGCAAGGTCGAAAAGATCCAGCAAATAAGCCGGGACGAGGTGCTTCTTTCACTGCGCTCTAAAGCCGGAACAATTCATTTGTTGGTTTCAGCGCAGGCCTCTTTTGGTCGAATTTGTCTGGTATTGACGCCACCGACGCCACGCAGCAACAACCCGCCGCCGTTTTGCCAGGTTTTGCGCAGACATCTGGCGTCGGCGATACTCACCGGCATTGAGCAACTTCCCGGAGAGCGCATTGTTGATCTGAGCTTTTCTTGTCAGGATGAGCTTGGTAATCGCTCTTTGAAAACACTGACAGCTGAAATTATGGGTAGGCACAGTAATTTGATCCTCTGGGAAAACGAGAGTCAGAAGATTCTTGGGGCTTCTCATAATGTCACTGCTGAAATGAGCAGGCAAAGAGAAGTGGCTTCGGGGCTGAAATATGTTCGACCGCCAAGGCAGGAAAAAGCCGGAATCTTTTCGATAAGCCAACTTGAATGGCAGGAATCTTTCGCGAAGCTGAGAAAGGCTTATGCCGAAAAAGACAAGACAGATATTGCCTTGCAGGCTGATTTGCCGAAAACTTTCGAGCAGTGGTTGATTGTGACTTTTGCTGGTTTGGGCAGGCATCTGGCCGAAGAAATTATCGAAGGAAGCGGAGTCTCTGCCGAAATCAGTGCTGAAAGTTTAACGGATGAAAATGCCGAGCTGATCTGGAAACGTGTCGATGCTATTCAGAAGATCAAAGACTATCAAGCTTCGATGCGCCTTGATTTAACGCGTTTTTCCGTACTTTCATGGTGGAAAGAAAATAGTGAGATTGACGAAACTCTCTGGAAAAGTTTTCCGACAACAAACGATCTGGTCGACGCATATTTTCGCGGCGTTCAGCTGAGAACCGAAGTTCAGCAACTTAAAGATCGTATTCGCTCCGAATTGAAGGCCGAGCAGGATAAGCTTCAACAAAGGCTTGATGCCGCCGAGAAGCTCTTGTCTGCTTCCGTAGAACACGAACAGCACAAAAAATTCGGCGACATGATTCTGGCTCATTCGGCTGAAATAAAAGCAGGACAAGCTTTTCTGGATTGTGCCGATCTTTACTCCGAGAACGGCAAGACCTTAAAGATTGAGTTGAATCCAAACTTGACCGCTTCGCAAAATGCTCAAAATTATTATCGTCTTTTTGCAAAAGCAAGAAGCAGGGAAAAAACGGCGGCTGCTTCCCGGCAGGATGCAGCTCAGCGCCTCGCGGAAGTTCAGGCATTTTCTCAGGCTCTCGAGGCTGCGGATAACATGCAAGACTTGCAAGTGCTGAAAGAGAAAGTGCTTGACCGCGGCAAGAAGTCGGAGGCGCCCCGGCCGGCTGCTTCTGCGCACCGGGAAACTCAGAAACCTGTTCATCAACGGCTGATGAGCACACGTTCTTCCGATGGCTTTACGATTATTGTCGGTCGCAATAAGCAGGAGAACGACGTTCTGATAGCAAAGCTTGCTCACCCTCACGACATCTGGCTTCATGCGCAGGGACTTGAAGGCGCTCATGTTTTGATAAAGCTGCCTAATAAAAAAGATCCGCCCCAGAGTACATTGAAAGAAGCGGCGCAAATCGCAGCACGCTTTGCGCGCACCGGACTTGGTGGCAAAGTTCGGGTGGTTTATACATACGGCAAATATGTCAGGAAGGTCGCCAAGGACAAGCCTGGTCTGGTTCGTTATGAAAACGAAAAGACTCTGGAAGTCGATACCTCCGCTCCCATGCCCGCGTCCGTGCGACGCCTTTTTTCATAACGATGCAATACGATTCCACCCGGAAATCTATAAATGCGACGGGCGCGCGCCGGGGGTTTCAGTTCGGAGTTCTTTCCAAAGGACTTCTGATTGTATGTGTGCCGCTTTTTTTTGAAATTATTTTCTTTGCGGTCTTGACTGCTCAAACCGCTCAACTTGAAATTGAGGTCGATAAGGAATATCGAGCCAAACGCATTTTGCAGCTTGTGGGTGGGATGACCGAGCTGGTTTATGAAGTCGTGGCCGGTGCTTCGCAATTGTCTGCCGGTAGGCTCGAGCAGTCTGCTCAGTTTCGTGACACCGTCAATGAGGTCTTGACGGTGGTGCCTAACTATCGCGCCCAGCTTATGGATTTGATCAAAGACAATCCCCGAGACAGAGAGACTTTTAAGCCTTTTGACGAGTGCTATGCACGTGCGCTTGTACTTTTTCGAAAAATTTCCGACCAAATTGAAAAAGGTATGGAGCCAAGGCAGGCGCTTTACGCTGTTGGAGAGCTGAAAGTCGAGCGTGAGTCTTTATTGGAAAGATATACCAAGTCGGTGAAATCATTCATCACTCAGTACAAAAATATCGAAAAGAGCAGTCCGCAGAGGCAGCGCCGCATGCGAAATCAGCAGAAGAATGTACTCCTGCTTGGTCTCTTAATGAACATTGTAATTGCTGTGCTTCTGGTGCTTTATTTCGCGCGCAGCATTACGGGTCGATTGAAAATAATGACTGCTAATACGGTTTTGCTCGCAAAACGGCAGCCGCTAAATCCGCCGATTTCCGGCAGTGATGAGATTGCTCAGCTTGATGCTGTTTTTCATCAAATGGCCGACGAGCTTGCTGAAGCAGGTCGGCGCAAGAAAGAGTTTATGTCTGTGGCTTCTCATGATATTCGCTCGCCGCTTACAAGCGTGCTGGGTAATCTTGTTCTGTTCAATCATGGCAGTCTCGGGGAAGTACCCATGCAGGCTCGCGACAAGATGCTTTCGACAGAATCTAATGTGCGCAAGCTCATCACTTTAATTGGTGATTTGATCGAGTTCGATAAACTCGAAACTGCGCCCGACTCTATGAAGATGGAAGTAGTTCTGGTTGAATCTTTGTTTGACAAGGCAATTCAAATTCACGAAAAGGCTGCCGAAAAACTTGATGTCGAGCTGGATATCGACCTTCCGGACGGGGAGCTGGCTGTGCTTGCCGACACGGAGCGAAGTGTACAGGTGATTAGCTCGCTGATAAACAATTGCTTGAATTTTGTTTCTGCCGGAGACCGGATTTTATGTTCGGCAGTCGTCGTAAATGAGGATGTGGAATTCAGGATCTTGCAAAAAAACAGAGTCGCAGCGCAAGAGCTTCATGAAATTGCATTCGAAAGAGACAGAGGCGAAATGCATTCATCTGTAAAGCAAGTTTTTGGACCCGGCTTGGCTTTGCCTCTCTGCAAATTGATTATTGAATACCAGGGTGGGAAGATAGGTGTAAGATCTGTCGAATCCGGCGGTATATTGTTCTGGTTCAGTCTAAAAGCTTGCAAAGCAAGTCTGGCGGCAGCAGAGTCTGCTTATAAGGAATCTTGATTCATGGCCAAGATACTTATTGTTGAAGATGATAAGGGGGTAGCCGGTATTCTTGCTGATGTTCTTGATAACGAGCATCACATTACCGACATTGCGCCTTCGCTTTCGGAAGCCCGTCACTTCTTGAAAATTTCCAGATATGACATGATTTTGCTTGACTGGGAGTTGCCTGACGGTTCGGGAGTTGATCTCTGCAGAGACCTGCGCCGGAATGGTGACTCCATTCCGATTT
>JAIEPM010000672.1 GCA_019748395.1 Candidatus Obscuribacterales bacterium | reverse complement strand
TGTTGACCGAGTTAAGCGTGACGCTCGTGGCTGCAGAGTCCGTGTCGGCTGCGATCACAAGTATATTGCCGCTGTTGGCGCCGTTGCCCGAGCTGTTGATGCTGCTGCCGGCGGCGACGACTCTTCCTGAATTTACGCCGCTGCCGTTCTGCGCAACTATTGTTATATTGCCGCCTTTGCCGGCGCTGCCGCTGCTGTTTAGAGAGCTGACGCCAGTCAGGTCAACCATGCCGCCGCTTGCTGAAGCACCGTTCAAATTCCAGACTGTAGTTCCATCCTGAATATTTACACCGGCAGCAATTAAAATATCTCCACCGTTGCTGCCGCTTGTGCTGATGCTGGCGGTGCTGCCATCCGTCGTTATATTGCCTGAGGCGATTATGCTCAAAGGCGCGCCGGCCGCGCTTATGTTGCCTGAAAGAGTCACGTTGCCTGCGCTGTTAACAAAAACGGGGTCGCCGCTCAAAGTAATATTTCCCAGGCGCATATTGCCGGATGAGCTATTAACAAATGCTTCACCAGCCCTGATGTTCAGAACGCCGCTCATTTCCTGGACATTCATGCCGACCCGGCCTTCGCCGCCGTGAATGTTCAATTGCTCGGAAAGCCAGCTTCCGCCTGTAAGTTCGGTGCTGATTTTAGCAGTGCTTAAAATGTCGCCTACATTTATAGTATTGAGCGATTGCAAAACGCCCGAGCCATTGTTTACTGAAAGGTTCTGGTCGATGAGACCTTTGATGTTCAAATTGTCGACAGCAGACATTAAACCGCTGTTCAATATATAGCCTGCTGCGCTCTGTAAGTTTATATTTTGCGCGCTGATTACAGCTTGAATGGAATTGATGCTCTGATTGGCAATGCTGCCGCCTGCGTTAATATTCAGTGTGCCCGGCGTTGTGATTGTGCCCATGTTGCTCACGGAGTTCACTACATTTAGTGTCATGCCGGAGGAAGCAAAAACATTGCCGAGTAAATTCGAAAAGCTCGGCAAGTTACCACTCAGTAAGCCCCCTGCTCCGATGTTCAGATTGCCGAGATTCAGTACGCTTGCAACTCCGGCGCTGTTTTGCAAGGTAAAAAGTGAGCCAAGTACATTCACATTGCCGCTTATGTTCAAAGGCGAGTTGGCGTTATAGCCGATCGAGCTGATCGAAACACTCTGTGGGATGATCAGCGAATCGAATGTGTTGCCGCTTTGAGAATTTATGGCGGCAAAGCCGCCGCTTGCCGCACCACTGGCTGATAAAACAAGAGTTTGATGTCCGCCTGAAATGACTTGAGAGACTGCAAGTGACTGCGCTGGAGTCAACATCTGTCCGGGTGCAATTGTGACGGTGTTTCCGCCAGTCACAGACGTTCCGGAAAGTGAGCCGCCGACCTGGATTGTGACCGGTGCCGAAGTCGGTGCGGCGACGCTTGCTGTAGTGGAGCTCAGGTCCAGGCTTGTGCTGGCTGCCTGCGCATTCGCACTGCCGCCGTTGTTGTTGTCACCGACTGCTATGCTCTGAGCCACAGCGACCGGTGCGCTGAGGATGGAGCCGGCAAACATGTTCAAAGTGAGAACTGCGCCCAGCAGCTTTCTCAATTTAAACTCGTTCTGCATTAATAAATTCCCCCAGCATCAATCAGGAGTTTGAATCGCGTTGTAAGAACTAGTCTTCATCCGCATTTCAAACTCGAACTATTGATTTCCCCATATAATCCAATCTATATGCGTTCTTGAAATACGCCTATCCGTCATCCGCCTTATATTGCAGGGCAAGGGTTTGCGGCTCGGGTGCAACTAATGAAGCTCACTGCCTAAAGTGAGCTTCGAAAAAAAATTGGGCTTCAGAGCAAATTTGTGGACGCGGACATGCCTTCAAAATCCGTTCTTGGTGCGGATCTTGTTTGATTGAAAAATTACGGCTGCGTCGAGTCTATTGGTCTTTCGCCGCACAAAATAGAGAGTTCATACAGGAAAGCCCGAAGGCGATTGCTCGGGTTTTCACTTACTACCATAATCAGCGAACCTGAAATGAACGTGAATTTTTTGTCGACTATTTCTTGAACAGTCTGTTTTTTAGTGGACTGTTAAGAGTGCCCGAAACTTCAGTCTTGACTTGTATCCCGGAGTTGCTGCTGCCGCTGTCTTTGTAGTTCTTGTAGCCGGCGACAGTTTCAGGCTGCTTCTTAGGTTTCGGCTGCATAGAACCTGAAACGGCTTTTCTCGCGTTGGATTGCGCAAGAGCAGCTGCCGGGTTGCTGTGAATACCTGTATTTTGTCCGGGAGGTAAATTTGGATTTGTGTTTGAGCGATAAGGAATGTTTGACTGGTGCATCGATGATGCCGGAGCTAGAAGATTTGAATTTAAGTTTGGATTCGAACTGCTAAAGGCTGTTCCCGATCCGTTGTCGGGAGTGCCGATGACATAATGCTTTCCGGGAATAGTGCCTGCAGGCGGAAGATAGATTTCATAAGTGTCCGGTGCTTGCTCGGCTTGCATGCGATTTTTGATGATTGGTCCTTCGTTGAGGATTTCGATTTGTCGTCTGGCGTTATAAGGCTTAACTCTGGGCAAGCTGTCATCAATTTTATATGAGCCCCCGCCAGCGTTTGAAGGAATGCCGGAGCCGTTTTCAGCCAGAACCGGACTTGCAATCAGCAGACTCATTGTTCCCAGAAAAAGCGACTTCAGCAGTGCTTGCATAGAATTATTCCTCCAAAAGCAGTTTCGGTCTCGATTTAAATCCGGGTCGAAACCTGCGTTGTGAAAATTGGAGCTTTCATTATGAGTAAGAGATCTTATGAAAACACTGGGAAAAACCCGGACTTCACTTAGCGTTTCCGGAAATGTTTTCCAGTGCAAAAATTTTATGGCCGCTCTCGCTTTCTAAAATTGCCATTTCGACACCGTAAACTTCTTTCAAAATTTCTCGGCTTAGAACTGTTTCCACGTCGCCGCTGGCAGCAATCACGCTTCTGCCGTCAGCTTCTTTTTTCAGAAGCACAATTTGATCTGCGATGCGGGCTGAAAGATTCAAATCATGTAAAACCAGAAGAATTCCCAGTCCCTCGTTTCTTAACTGTTTCAGCAAAAGCAAAAGTTCCAGCTGATGCCTGAAATCCAGATGCGCAGTAGGCTCATCCAGAAGTAAATAAGCGGGTTCCTGGGCAAGGGCAGTGGCGATCATAACGCGCTGTCTCTCCCCACCGGAGAGCGTTTCCACAAACTGATGTTTCAATGAAACTGAGTTGCTTCGTTCAAGCGATTCTTCGATTTTCTTTCGATCAGCGGAACTATTCGACCAGCTGTGCCAGGCTTGATGTGGATTCCTCCCCAGAGCTACCCATTCCTCAACCGTCAAACTTTTTCTTGTATCGATGAATTGAGGAACGAAAGCCAGCTTTTTAGCCAAATCGGAAGCTTTCATTTCGTCGGGATTTTTTCCGTCAAGAAAAATTTCGCCGGACAATTTTTTTAATTGTGAGGCAATGGTTTTAAGCAAAGTTGATTTGCCTGCCCCATTTGGTCCGCAAAGCACGGTGATTTGTTTTGCTTTCAGCTCCAGTTCTTGCACATAACAAACAGCTGCGTCTTTCCGCCAACCGACCGAAAGATCTTTCAATAAAATGCCCGAATTTTCCATGGGACTCACAAACGATAAACTCCTTCGCTGCGTTTATAAAGCAGATAAAGAAAGAATGGACCGCCGATCAGTGAAAGCAGGGTTCCAAGAGGAGGCTCTTGTCCGCCGCTCAAGCAGCGAGCCGCCAGATCGCTCAATAAAACAAGGCAGGCACCAATTCCTGCTGAAGAAATTATATGTGAGCGTTCATCTCTGCCGAAAAACTGGCGAGCGAAATAAGGTGCGACCAGACCGGCGAATCCGACGATGCCGCTTAAAGAAACAGAAGCGCTGCAGAGCAGAATCGCCGAAAATAGAACTGCAATTTGTGCTTTCAAAACTTCCAGTCCAAGAGACTGAGCCGTGCTGCTGCCCAGTGAAAGCAGACGTAGCGGCTTACTGGTCAGCAGTGCCAGAACTACCCCCGCTGCTATATAAACTCCGGCACTGCTTATTTCAGTCCAGCTTTTACCGCTGACGCTGCCTGCAAGCCAGTAATAGATGCCCTGGGTTCGGACTGAGCCCTGGCCTGAACATATGAGCATAGTTATGATTGCGCCGCAAAATGCAGACAGGGCTACTCCGCATAAAAG
Organism: Candidatus Obscuribacterales bacterium; assembly: GCA_019748395.1. Lineage (GTDB taxonomy): Bacteria > Cyanobacteriota > Vampirovibrionia > Obscuribacterales > Obscuribacteraceae > JAIEPM01. The sequence continues at coordinate 11,338 of JAIEPM010000672.1, read as the reverse complement.
CAGGCGCGAAACCGATATTTTTTCATTGCTTTTCGAAAGAAGTAAAACCACCGTGCTGGCAGCCAGTCCGCCGGCCAGAGAAAGAGCCGGAATAAAAGCAAAATCTACGCCCAGGACTATTGCTATAGTTACTGCTAAGCCCGCGCCACTGGAAACCCCTGTCAGGTAAGGGTCTGCCAGTCCGTTGTTTGAAAGAGCTTGCAGTTGATAGCCGGAAATTCCAAGTGATGCCCCGACAAGACATGCAGCCAGCGCCCTGGGCAAGCGGATGTCCATCAGAATTGCCATCGTGCTTTCAGTACTGTTCTGCTTTTGAATGAAGTCCAGAATCAGGCGCAGCACTTCGCCAAGCGAGAAATTCACTTCACCCAGGCATAAATTCAGAAGCAGGATCCCGATCAGGGCTGCTGCCAGCAAGAGGAATCTGAAGAACAAAAGACCCTTCATTTTACTAAGCTTAGAGTTCCTTCAAAACCCTGATTCTCTCAGGTTTTCCTGCCCCAGCGCAAGCCGGGCGTGCTAACATGTTTGCCATTAGGGTTTTTCATTCGCCGGATCTGCTGGAGAAGGGCTATGTTGCGGACGATTTATTTGGATAACAGTGCTACCACACCGGTTCGTCAAGAAGTAAGAGAGGCGATGGCTCCTTTCCTCGACGATAAGTGGGGCAACCCTTCATCAGTTCATTACATGGGCTCGCTATCAAAAAGGGCTATGGATGAAGCCCGCAAATCGGTGGCTGAGCTTCTCTCTTGTGAAGTGGATGAAGTTTACTTCACCCCCTGTGCCACTTATTCAAATAATGTCGCGATTCTTGGACGGGCTCGTTTTGTCGATGCTAACGGCAAGGGCAAACATTTAATTACCACAAAAATCGAACATCCTTCCTGCATGGGTCCGGCAAAATATCTGGAGTCTTGCGGCTGGGAAGTCACTTACTTGCCGGTGAACCACGAAGGTCTGGTCGACCCGGACGATCTAAAGAGAAAAATCAAAGATAACACCAGCATAATCTCGATCATGTGGGCAAACAATGAAATCGGCGCAGTGCAGCCCATTGCTGAATGTGCTCGTCTGGCAAAGGAAGCCGGTGTTTTTTTTCACACAGATGCGGTTCAAGTTCCCGGAAAAATTGGAATCAATCTCAAAGAATTGCCTGTTGATTCACTTTCGATTTCCGCGCACAAGTTTTATGGACCAAAAGGCATCGGCGCTTTATTTGTTCGTCGTGCTTCCAACCTGATGCCGATTGCATTCGGCGGTGGGCAGGAGATGGGGCTCTTCCCCGGCACCGAGCCTCTGCCGAACATAATTGCTCTGGGCAAAGCTGCCGAGCTGGCCAAAAAAGAACTGGAATCTACAGTGCAGCATTTGCGCAAACTGCATAAGATCTTGACTGAACGTTTGCTCGGTCTCGATGGAGTCAAGTTAACCGGTCCTGCTTGTCAGGAGAAGCGCATACCAGGCCACGTGAGCATAGTTGTTCCCGGTGTGGAAGGTGAGTCTGTAGTTTTGCAGGCTGATCTCAGAGGTTTATGCGTCTCTGCCGCCTCTGCCTGCAAGAAAGGAATTGTGCAGCCTTCGCATGTTGTTTCAGCTCTCGGTTATTGCGAGTCTGATGCGCTCGGCTCTGTTCGAATCACTGCCGGTAAATTCAACAGCGAGGAAGAGTGTTCGAAAGCCGCAGATATTCTTGTCCGAATTATTCAATCTTATAAGCGACCAATTTCTGCTGCCAATACGCAAAGCACGGCGCTGACCGCGCAATCCTGAGGATGCGGCTTCTTTATGTGCGGACGATATACTCTGGCTCGCAGCCAGCAAGAGCTTTCCGAGCGCTTCGGCATAGAGCAGCTTTTTGTAGATCTTTCGCCACGCTTCAACATTGCTCCTACTCAGAAAGTGCCTGTCATTATCAATATCGACAGGCAAATTTGTCTTGATGCTTTTCAATGGGGCTTGATTCCTTCCTGGGTGAAGGATCTTAAGAAAGCAAAGCCGCTGATTAATGCCCGCTCTGAAACTCTTTGCGAAAAGCCATCCTTCCGCAGTTCACTCAAAAAACGGCGCTGCCTGGTTCCGGCCGACGGCTTTTACGAATGGAAAAAAACAGCTGCCGGAAAAGCTCCTTTCTATATTTACGAGAAAGAGCATGCTCTTCTGGCTTTTGCCGGAATTTATGATGAATGGAAAGACGAAGCCGGGCACTTGCTTAAAACTTTCAGCATCATAACGACTGAAGCAAACGGTAGCATGGCGCCTCTTCATGATCGCATGCCTGTTATTCTTCCGCCTCAAGCCGAGCAACTCTGGTTGGACCCGGAGCGGAATGATCCGGCTCAACTGCTTCCTCTATTGCGTCCCTGTCCGGATGAACTCTTGAAAATGCATGAGGTTTCCTCGCGCGTAAACTCAGTCAAGTTCGACGACGCCGATTTAATCGAGGCTGAGAATCTGCAGTTGGGTTTGAATTTACCGGGATTGAACTGATCAGATAGCCAGATCTTGTGGATGTTCGGCTATTGAAGAATATTTGGCGGCAACTTTAAGAGGGGCGGTCAGTCCTGGTATTTCTCCGAATAAACTGCGCAGAGCGCTCAAGTTGGCCAGCGGCAATACTGATGCGGTGACTCTGACTTGGACTTGATATTGATAAAGGCTGGTGTCTATTATCGGTGAAGGTCCGGGCAGTATTTGACTGCTTTCCAGATTGATGCTTTTGCTCTCATCTTCCGGGTCCGGAATGCTGCTCTGAATCGGCACTTCCATAACTGAAACCATAAGCTCATCAATCGGCTGAGCTCCGACGCCGGCGTTGACTTTCTCTTCTGCTCTTTGCTTTATTTCTGCAAAGCTGCCGGCTCGAGCACTGTCGCTGGCTGCGATTCTGGCAGCGTTGTGAATATTATTGACTCCTAGAAGCAGGCTGCTCAGATCAAGCAGGCTGAAAAAAACAAGAATCAAGAGCACAAACAAAGCGATCGGGAATTCGATTAGTTGGCTGCCTTTTGCATTTCTGTTCTTCATCTGGAAATTCCTTTTGAGTGATTTTTTATTGAAGGATCTGTCGATACTCTGAAGCGGAATTCTTATGCTTCCGGGTCGGCATCAACTTCAGCTTCCGGATCGTCAGGCGCCGGAGGCGGATCGTCACTTTCGCCGCTGTCGTCACTGTCATCGCTTGTATCATCAAGTCCGGCAAACAAAGGAAATACGTAACGGCTTTTCAGGGCTATTGAATCGGTCAGTCCGTTTTGACCTATTAAAAATGGAGCGGGCACAGCACAGTTCATTGTCATTTCAACTTCAACATTAGGCGCATTACCGCCTTTGGCGGCATCGCCCGCGCCATCTGCAAGACTCAGATTGTCCTCGGCCTTGATGCTTTGAATCTCAATCGGCATGGACAAATTACTTGGTACCAGCGGCTCCGCCGCTGTATTTCGATAGTTGAATTTGAAAGAGCTGATTTGCGGGCTGCCGAGCAAATTGCCTGCAAGCTGGTAATTTTTGAGCGCGTTGTTGGCGGCCGCTTCTGCTGAGTCGCTGCTGCTTTGCTGGCAGGCTGCTCTTGCAGCTTCCCGGCAGGCGGCATCGTTATAGAAGCTGCCGAGTGCCAGAAAAGCGATATTTAGGGCAAGTAAAGCCACAGGGATCATGACCATGACGATTCCGACCATTTCAATGACGGCGCTGCCTTCCTTAGTTCTGAGGCTTAGGTCTTTGCGTTTCTTTTGCTCCGGAATTTTGTTCATTCTATTAGTCCTATGCTGCCACCATCACCGATACTGTCCTGTATGAATTTTGAGATTGATTTCGCGTCTGCTGCCAGGTCTATGTCCGGATCTCCGGCCAGCTTTCCACAGTTGCGAGTCATTTTGTTCATCGGATAAAGCAGGGCATTTGCTCCTGCTGCTTTTTGCAATCTTTTGCAGAATCGTGGTCCTCCCGGGCAGGCATAGTTACCTTCGAACAAGCCGACAATAATTAGTTTTATATCGCCGAGTCCTTTGTGACCATTGCGACGGCTGGGCTTAACCGTTTTGATGCTGCCTGCATGAGTCGGCCGACCGTCTGTGATTAAAATCAGAGTTTTACTTTTCCCTGAGCGATGTCCTGCTCCGTTTAATTGCTCGATTCCCTCTGCAAGACCTTGCGGGGTATTGGTACCGAAACGCAATGTTGCTTCGTCCATCAATCTCAAAACATCTTCTCTATTGTTTCTATTGCTGTCGAGCGGCACAAGCGGCATCTGGTAGAATTTTGCACTCATAGCTTTGCCGTTTTTTCTAGTTGTTTTCCAGTCATAAGGAAGCTGATTTCCCCCTGGGCTGGCACTTTGCTCATTGGAAGGCGGATGCCTGTCTTTTAAGCCGGGTCCATGCTGATTGAATCCAACCAGTGACCAGTGCGCATCGGGATTTCCTTTCTGTATGTTATCCACAACGTCGTGCACGATCGATACTTGTGTTTCCAGCGCCTGTACAGTAGTTAAAGCAAGCTTGTTATATTCTTTTTGATAGCCCGGGCTGAATGGAATTTCCGCTGAGCCCAGTTTCTGGAAATAGTTACGAAGTGCAAAAGTAAATTCAGGCGGAGCGTTTTCGAATTCAGTACGGCTCTCGAGATAGCCTCGTTTAGCTGCAAGCAGCACGATTGTCATCATTTCCGGTATTGTGTATGTTTTGAAGTTCTTGATGCGAACCGGAGTGCTTTCGTCATAAGGCATGTGGCTTGGATCGCTGCCGTCATAGCTCTGTCCGGCCAACAGCTCTGCTGAACTTGCAGGAGCGGCGGCGCCCCGTGCATCGAAATAAGTAAAGGGTTGACTCGGATTGACTGGCGGCCAGCTTGGCCACTCGGGATAATTTACTGTTACCGGCACGTTTGGATCTTTGCTGGCAAAATCATTTAGAAGCGCATAAAGCAGCGGCGTGTTGCTTTGATCTATTTTCAGGCCGGGTGCACTTGAGTCTTTAATTATCGGTTTTAATACCGTTCCGGCTGGGTGATAATTTGTTGGATTTGGGCTGGGAATGAAATCTATGTTGTGAGGATTTGGAATCTGATGGTTATTGAAACTGACATAACCGGCTGCTCCGAAAGGTCTGACATTTGTGCCTTTATGATTCACAATCGTATTTGGATAAGCATCAAGCTCGGCTGGATCCCCTTGAGTTAATGCCAGGTAAGCCGGCACAGCAAAGCGTCTTATCAAGTTGGGCGATTCTTTCAATCTTTTTTCTTTCAGTTCATTTTTGCGCCGAGGATGAACATGGGCAACATTGCGAGAACGTGGTGTTGAATAAGACATCGATGCCGAAAGATCAAGCACGAAACAAACATCGCCTGCGCTGCCGGTTTTCCCAGGACCTGCTACTGAGCGAGCGTGCAATGTATAAAGTCCGAATATACTGAGCAGAGTCGGCTGAATGCAGAATTCGGAAAGAACCGTGACTCGACCGCTGTTTGCGTCAAGACTTAAGTAAAGTTTGCTTTGCCCGAGTTTGCTTAGAGTTTCCTTGCTGATATCAGTGTTCGCTGATTCAGTCAGTGCAAGGCTGCCGTTGTACTTTGTGCCGGTCATGAGCTGATTGCTTCTGAAATAAGGGAGAGCAATTTTTTGAGCTTTAGCTCTTTGTGATTCAGTATCGCCTTCTCTGTTGTCCGATTCGGCAAGCCAGGCTGCAGCCGCTAGAGCAGCGGAGTCTGTGGCTGCCTTCAAAGCGTTATATTGCTGGCGGATCATGCTTAGATCGTAAACAAAAGCTGCCAGCGGAATCAGTAAAGTCAGCAAAGATATGCCGATCGCTATCATTGAACCTTTTTGATTGCGAACTTTTTGATGCTTCAAAAGCATATTCTCAGTCCCCCTTCTTTCCTGTTTAAAAGCTCTTGATAAGGCGCTTTCAAAAGAGCCCAGCAGAGACAGCTCAAAAGAGTGCCTGAACCTGCTGAAACAGCAGCCGTAGTTAACGACTTGTGAAATTCAAATTACTAAGTTGGATCGAACAGTTGATCCGGCAAGTCGCAGCTATTTTTTCTTCGCTGCTTTTTTGTAGAATTTTTCTGCCGGACCGAGATCTTTAACATCGTTGACTTTGAGCAAGGTGCAGCCGCCACGTTCAGTGGACCAGCCATTTACGATGACTCGATGTGCAACATATTTTGCCAGCATTTGATTGGCGCCTTTATAGGCTTTGCTTTTGGCTGCAATGTATAGTTTGTCGTTGTCGTCGACAATTCCGCAGCTGACTCCGCCCATAACGCATGCCAGTCCGCATGAATGATGCTCAGGTCCCCGTCCTGAACCCATTACTCCGGAGCTCCAGCACCATGCATCCACAACTTCGCCTTCGATTTTGACGACTTTGTAGTTTGTTTTTGGAGCAGGCCCGCTTAAAGACGAAGCTGCTTTTTCAGGGCTTTCTGCATTTGCTCTTGAGGAGAAACAAACGATAAGCAAGGTCAGGATCGAGAAAGTGATTAACTGCCTGTGCTCTGAATTTTGCATGCTCAATGACGTCCGCATCCTTCGCTGGTTTTAACAAATGTCCAGTTTTCCGGCAGGCTGTCTCTGTTAATACCTTGACCACCAAATCCGGGCTTCTGAATCTTCCAGGTGTTGTCAGTATAGTACTTGGGATTTGTTGCCGAGGTGTTTCCTTGGACCGAACTGATTTTACTCTGATTTATTTGCCTGCTTTCAGATCCCGTATTCTTCAGCAAGCTGAAGTAGCCCTGTTTTGAAAGATTAGCTATCCGGCTGTCTTTCTTTTGGGCAGCAAGGGCTGAAAATAGTTGCATCGCCTCACTTTTGCGATGCAAGGCCTGCAAAGTCAAAGCCCTGTAATAATCGGCTTTGGGGCTTCTGCTGCCAGCCGGAATGCTATCCAGCTCTTTAAGGCAGAGGGCATAATTGCGTGCAGCATAAGATTTCTCGGCATCCTCAAGTCCGGCGGCTGCTGCCGTCTGAATTTGAGTACTTGCTAAAAGCAGGAATAGGGATTTTCTCAATGCTCTAATAATCTTTGCCTGTATAGTTGATCATAAAGTCGGTTTGTACTTCAGGACTGCCTTTAGGCATGATTTTGATGCTCAAAGCTGCATCGCCTCTGCTGGCCTGAAGGCTGGCATTTGAAGCTGATTTCAATGACCATTTTTCAGCAAGCAGAGATTGTTTGAAAAAATCAAGTGTTTGCTGTGGGCTTGAACTTGTGCCGTAGCGAAGTCCGACACTCACAGTTCCCTTTTCTTGACGTTTCAAGCCAAAGCGAAAAACGCCGCTTGAACCGAGGTCCGGAACTCCGGGCAAGCTAATCGGCTTTTGCAGCTTTTCAAAGTATGAATTAGCTTGCTGGGCTGCTAGCGATGGCTTCGGGCTCATATTCGAAAGCGGCTGAGGCGGTCTTTTATAAGGGTTTCGAGCTGCTTGCGCAGTAGCTGCAGTCTGGCAGGCAAAAAGCAAGATGAATGAAAGTAAGCATTGTTTGTTCATAGCTGAATACCGGAGCTGAAAATAATGACTGTAAGAATTGAAACTTTCTTGCTTAACAAGGACAGCACCATTCGCCGCCGCCGCCCGCGCAGTTCATAAAGCGCAGCACGCCGAGCAGATTGTTGAAGCCGCTGCTTGGTGTCCAGAGGGCTTTGTTCTGTGCGCTGGCCGGAACAGCCGGACAGTCCCAGGGGTTGGGGTAACCTTCGCAACTTGGAACGTTTATGATTGTGCCGTTCAAATTCACATTGGGTGTTTGATAGGTCACAAGCTTGCCGTCCGGTGCGGCCGAACTGTTAATCGGAAAGCTCGGCGGTGTGGTCGAAAGTACAAGGGTGCCGTTGGCTCCGCCGTTCATGTAAATGTAACTGGTCTGGCCGAAAGCGACTGTGCTTGCCAGTACGCTGTCTAGCTCGCTGTCAGTTGCACTTGGTTTGATCTGGCGCATTCTAACTTTCAGATCGTTGGCCAAAGATGAGGCTCCCGTTACTTCAGAGAGGAGCTCCGTAAGCGTGCCGGCGCTGGCAAAATTACAAGGCAGGCAGTAGCTGCCGTTTATGTCGTATTTCTTTAGACCTGTGCATTCGGCCGGGGCTACTGCTGAACCGCAGCCGCTTGAGCCGACAGCAGAACGGACTTTTAGAACGTAACATTTGAATGCTTCGACTGCCATAAGATCTGTCGCTGATGTGGTCGTGGGTGGCACCTGCGAGCCGTAGAAGGCAAGGAAGTTGTTGTAGTTGTCGATGCAATCTTGATCATGCGGTCCTGGTCCGCCTGTAATTGAGCTGACATTGTCGCATTGATGAATGCTCAGATTTTTCATCTGATAAGCCTGCGAGTTGTTCAGATTCGAGGGTGAATCGACGCCTGCTAATATGTCTGCAGGTACATTCGGTCTGGGATTATCGTTTGCATGCTGGTTAACATAATTGACCACTGCTTCAACTTTGCCTGGCTTGCCGAATACAGTTCCGAAGGGTGCTTTAGCCAGACCGATATAACTTGGTTGCATCAAGACTTGAGACAGAGCCGTTTGACCGCCGCCTGTGTTGCCTGTGAAGCCTAGTGTGCCTGTGTTGTCGATGATCATGTATCCACGCGGAATCGAGACTGCAAAATCTTTGTTGAGAGTTCCAATAATTGCAGTTGAGTGCATGGTCAGGTTGGCATTGGTGGCATTCAACTCGATGCCGCTGCCGCCTGAGCGGAACGCGTTTGGTGGAATCAAGCTGCTTGAGCCGCTTCCAAGCGGAGATTGCGTGGCTGCCTGGAAGTCATTGATGCCGACAAGGTGAGGTTGTTCTCCCGGACGCATCGGCACAGCTTGGGCGCTGAATTCATCGAGACCGGTGTCGAGAGGCTGGTAGCCTGCAAGATATTGCTTGCTGTTTTTTGATACGACGTTGCTGCTGTTTGTTAGAAAACCCTGGACTTCGGGCGGTAACTGGTTTGAACTCAAGTAAACGTTGCTGGCTTTGCTCCTTGCCATGTAAGAAACTGCAGTTTCGCTCGATTCCGGATTGATCTGTCCGTCCGACTTCAACATTCTGGTTGAATTGGAAGATGCGACGGCGCTGAAAAATCCTTGCAGCTGCGAATGAGAAGATAACTGGTCACTCAATCTTTTGCCGATGCCGTTGGAGCCTTCGACCATATCGTAAAGTGACTTGGCGTTGTCTGAAGCTTCTTTTGTACCTTCAGCTTTGGCATTCAGTGATACCAGGATGACTTTGCCGACCAGTCTGTCGAAACTTAGTAAATCCACCTGGCCGTTGGCCGGGTCGACCAGGTCGCCGAACTCGTTGGCTTCTGCTCCGCTCAGTGGAATTGATGGTGCAACCAGAGCTTGTTTGGCTACGTTCAGATTGCCTGCATCTGTGGCGCTTTGCAGCTCTTTGCCGCCACCTATTATTTTCATCCAGATAAAGAAGCCGCTGCCGACCAGAATGACTATTAGAGTCAGGACTACTACTAAGGCGGTAGTGCCGCCTAGATGCGACCGTTTGCTCATCTTCTTTATCCTCTGAAAAATTAGGTGACCCGGGCAGTGCTTGAGGTTGCGCTGCCGACTTCTGCGAATTTAAGTCCCACCTGAAAAATGAGATCGGTTTAATCTCACCTCATATATAATCGCTCTTTCTTGCCGTTAGGTCAAGACCCATTTTTTTCGGTTCGAATTTATGCCAAAAACAATCGTCATTAGAGTTTTGTCTGCAAGAGTTTTTCTTTGGCTGAGCCTTTCTTTGCTCCTGCCTCTCAGCTTAACTGCATGCAGCAAAGATGCAGCTGAAAAAACTGAAGATCTTGATTCTTTAATCAGCTCCGGCAAAAAAGTAGAAGCAGAGAAGCTGATTGAAAAAAGGCTGGCAGCTTTGTCCGAAGCCGAAAAGTTGCAGCAGCTCTGCCGCTTAGCAGATTTGAAAAGCACAGACCCTGAGGGCGTATCCGAGTCTCTTTTGAAAACAATCGCCACTCTTTCTTCAAAACTCTATGGACTGAGCAGCAAGGAGTATGCAGAAGCCAACAAGCGTCTCGGGCAATATTATTTTCGCAAGCGAGAGTTCCAAAATTCAGTTGACGCCTGGAGCAAAGCCGGAAATTTCTACGAGCAAAGCGGTGACAATTGCGGAGAGATGGAAGCTTTGAGTGGGCGAATTGCCGGTGAATGTGCTTCAGGAAAATGTACTCAGCAAGCTGAGCTTTACGAAAAACTTTTGAAATTGCGGGAAGCCTGTCTTGGCAAAAATAACCCGCAAACAGTTATTGCTTGCAGTTTGCTTGCCGAGATTTATTCAAGACAAAAGCGCTTCAGCGATTCTCTGCCGCTATTTCAGAGGGTTTATGATTCAAGCAAGAGTGAAGAAGAGAGGGCTGCTGCTTCGATTAATCTGGGAAGAAATTATCTGGAACTTCGCGAATTTGACAAGGCTAAAAGCTTGATTGATACGGCTTTGAAATACGCCGAAGCTAATCCGGTTTATGGTCGAATTAACCCTCTTTTGATTGCAGCCCTGAAAGCCAAGCTCTATTATTTCGATCAAAAGAAAATGTACAAAGACGAGTTGTCTGTGGCCGAAAAAATCATGAAGCTGAACGAGGCGCAAATGGGTCCTGCGCACCCGCAGCTAGCCGGCACTCTTTTAATTTATGCAGAGGCTCTGGAGCGGGCGGGAAAGAAAAAAGAATCAGAAACTGTATTCCTTAGAATCAAAGCTCTTGAAGCGAAAAAAGACTGACTGACTGCCTGATCATTTCCGGCTCTTGAATTCGCAGTCTTCAGGCATTTAATCAGAGACTTATATATAATGATTCGCCATTCAGGGACGTAAACAAGGAGCCTTAGATGACAGAGTTTACCGGCGGCGAGTTCATTGTGATGGGTGTACCTTCCGAGAGTCTGGACAGGGAAACTGCTGAGATTATCAAAAAGGTTCAACCGGCCGGGTTCATTCTATTTGCTCGAAACATCAAAAGTCCCGAGCAATTGAGAAAGCTCACTGACGAGCTCAGAGCATCCGTTGAAAAAGAGCCGATTATCACCATTGATCAGGAAGGCGGCAGAGTCTCGCGCTTGAAAGAGTTCATGACTGAGCCTCCCAGTGCCAAGAAACTGACCGAGCACGGTGATCTTTCTTTGATAAAAAAACATGGCAGTCTCAGCGGGAAGCTTTTGAGACTTTTTGGATTCAATGTGAACCTGGCTCCGGTGCTCGATACGCTTGTGGATGAGAAGAACGAAAATTCTCTAAAAGACAGGACCTACGGAACGAGTCCAGCTCAGGTGATTGAAAATGCGCGCGCTTTTGCAGAGAATATGTCGGCAGAAGGTATACTCTG
>JAIEPM010000067.1 GCA_019748395.1 Candidatus Obscuribacterales bacterium | reverse complement strand
AAGTCCGCCAATTGCAAGCCGCATACGCTATGTGCTGGCTTGAGTTCGTAGTTTACCGACCTGAACTGCTTATTGCGGTTCTCAATCCAGCCGCGCAGCCGCTGGTAGTCCTCGACAGGCAGGCGCTCTTTCTTGTTGTTGCGCAGCTCAGGTGTACAGTCGTCGGGAAGCGCAAATAATCCTCGATATGCCAGCCACTCAGGTTTATTTCAAACAAAAGAACTACCGTGAAGCAAAAGAACTGAGCGACGCCCTGGGGCGCATGACGATAGAAGAGACGACAGTGACTGACAGCGGCAGGGTGCAAGAATTTGTCCAGGGGCGGGCACTAGCCACGCCGGAGGAACTCATAAATCTCAAAAATGAGGTCATCGTTTTTACTCCGGACACATGGCCGTTGAAGCTGGCGCTAACTTCTCCTGTCGCTTACGAGCAGGCTCTGGAGTATCCGCCACCGGAGCGAGAGCGGCATGAAGTAAGCGAGTTCGTGCGCACAAGGGGGCGGACGGCAAGGCAGCAACAGCACAATCAGCCAGCGGATAGATCGCCGCCGGCAGAGAAGAAACCTCGCCCTAATAAACCGAAAGATACTGGTAGAAACGAGCGAGAACGCGGCACCTCAAAGGTAGACAAACCAGCAAAAGAGGACGATCTCAAAAGGAAGCTCCCGCCCACGGACAAAGATGACGATATTGCTCCAGATGCAGGTGATGTATGGCGGCTGTAGGAATAGGACTAGGGATATTCATTTTCTTGCTGGTGAGCGCTTACACCAGCGAATACATCACCAAGCCAGACAATACCGCAGGCTGTCTGCCCGGTCTTATCGCCGCTGTCTGGGCGGCGTGGCCGTTTTTCCATCATGCAGGAGTTTCTCGTTACAACTTCCTACATCCTGTTCCAAAAGAGTACAAAACGCCCATAAAGCAGGCATTCGCTCAAATTAGAGACATCATCTCCGATGTCAGCTATAACTTCGGTGACAAGTGGCACGTATCCACCGCCGACGTAAACCAGCGCCGTATCCTGGCTTCGCTTCGTTTTACCGACGAAGAAACTAAGATTGAAGGCACAAACCTTCAAAACATCCATACCCGCAAGGAGCGTGTACAGAGGCTTCTGGAGATGGAAGTGCAATTCAAGGACACTGGAAATGACTCAACTATTGTTCAGTTTGACTTTCATCCGCGTGTCGAAGGTGCGCAGTGGTACGCCTGTGACCACATTGTGAGTGGATTGGTTAACAGGGTTGAGGGAGCGCTTGGCCCCGGCACCGACCGCGGCCAACCTGCCGATACGAAGATTCCCGCGCCGCCCTGGTGGCTCGTCGGGCTTGGTGCGCTTGGTGTTCTATCGCTTGGTTCCAGCATCATGACGGCGGTGTTCAAATGAAATGAACGAATTGCACAAAGCATACGCCGTTCTTGGCTTAGAGCCGGGCTCTTCGATGGATTCGATTATGCGAAGGTACAAGAGGCTAATCATGGTTTGGCATCCTGACAGGGCGCCAAGCCCTGACCACAAGGAGTTTGCCGAGGAAGAGCTTAAGAAGATCAACAACGCCAAAGATGCTTTGACCAAGCATTTTGGCGCGAATGGAGGACACAGGGCAACTGGCTGCGACTGTCAGCCTGGGGCTGGAGCTGCCGCCAGTGCGGGCTCTCGAAGCTCGTCTGGTGGTAGTGGTGGTCCTGGACCGAACTATCATCGGAGCAAGACCGCTGATGATAAATACCAGGAGGAACAGGCTGCCAAAAAACGGGACGCGGAGCGAAGAGCCAGGGAACAGGCAGAAGCTAACGCGAAGCGTCAACAAGAACAGTACAAGCAGCAATCCACCCAGCAAAGCATGGAATCAGCGATGCAGCAGCAAGCCGCTTTGCGAGACGAAAAGCTGAGATGGCAAATCTCGATTGGGCTTATTATTGCTTTTGTTGCACTAGAAATCTTCGGAACCATGGCTATTGGAGCCAAAACCTGGTGGAAGGATATGACTTGGAATTGGCAGAATCAACAGTCTTCCAGTAAGCCGCCAGATACCAGCAGTGACACCAACACCAGCACCAATACAGGAACTTCAACAGGTACATACATTCCGCCCTATTATCAAACGCCTGGCGGCAACCAGGAAACCTGGCAACGAGAGCAGGCTCAGCGTGAGAAGGAGCAGAAAGAGCGTGATCAGAAGCAACACGATCAAGATGTATATTTCACAAGGCTTGAAATCGACAAATACGAAAAGGTAATCGAGCACTGCAACAGCGAGCTAACCAAGCTCGAAATGCAGATCGCCGACCCGAACGTTAGTGAGTATGAGAAAAACAAACTGCGCGATATGCGAGACTTCCGGCAAAAGAATTTGGCTGAAGGCCAGGATGGGCTCAAGTATGCACGGGAAAAACTCGCGAAACTTACTGGAGAGATGCCCGCTCAGTTAACACCTTCAGTGGTGTCACCTATAACCGGAAATGGTCAAATTGCTCCATTGATTCCTGGCGGCTCATCGCCATTTGCTGCCCCTGCTGACCCTAACAGTACGTTGCTAAATCCATCTGCAAACCCGTTACCGTTCAGGAGGAGATTTGGGCCAGAGGGACTGCCTGGTCCCTCCACTTCACCGTCTACAAGCACGCCAAGTTTCTCCGAAATCATGAAAAACTATTCGGCACCGTCAACAACAACTCCAGCGACAAGATCTTTATTTGATAGGAAAGAAGGACTGGACTCGCTTTCCACGCCATCTTCGAGTGCATCAAGTCTTTCTGAATTGATGAAAAAGTACAAGCTAGATAGGCAAACAGGAGACAAACCATGAATCTAGACCAACAGCTTGATTTCTTCTTCAGAGATCCGGCTTCGCAGCCAACGTTTCGCGTTGGCGATAACCTATTTAGCAATCTGTACTTGCTGCGACGAGACATTAATACCTGTTATAGCGGTGGTGCAGTCTGGCCAGGCGTTATGGGCATAATGGCGGGCATTGATTTGCTTGCCAAATTTTTTGCAGGAACAGATCTATCCGCTGTGAGTGAACGCTTTCGAGATTTCACTAACGAGTACATAAGCAACAATAATGTTATAGACAGCGAAGTGCTGTATCAATTGCGTAATGCCCTTCTGCACTCGTTTGGTCTCTACTCGAAGCGGCGGGCGACTCAGGCTGAAAAGACCAATCAAGGATTTGATAGACAAGACTATGCTTTCCGGTTGGGTGGTGCCGGAAACCTGATTTCCTTGACAACGGCTCATCCCATCCAGGCTGTAGGAACCAATCCCGATCAGGTCCGTGTATTGCTTACTGAATACGATATCGATGTTCATGCTCTCCTGGCAAGTTGGAATGCTGCGATCGGTCAATATCAGGCACAGCTTCAAAGTCAGGGGCAATTGCGCAATCGCTTTGCTACGCAAGCCACCTCTGATTTGAGAAGCCTTTTCGATATGTACGGTGTGACAAATCTGATAGTTGCAGCTGGACCTTAATTCTCGTGTTCCCGTTCCAGTAAGCCTTTTCGTGGCCTTGTTGCTTTGTAGCCACCGCGCGGATTCTCTTAATATCCGGTCCTTGCCTCTTGGAATCGCCGGTCTGGTAGCTCTGTACTGTTTGGAGTACAGTCTGATTGGTACAATAATTCAGCCTGAGTCTGTCCGGCTTCGCGGACCAACTTCCTGGAGGGTTTAATTGGTACAAAAGAAAGCTGCCATTTACTGCCGGGTATCAACGGCCGATCAATCTTGTGAAAGACAGGAACGCGACCTCCGCGCCTGCGCAGAAAAGACCGATTGGCAGATCGCAGGCGTCTGGAAAGAAACAGCATCCGGTGCAAAGGATGGCCGCAAACAGCGCCAGGAAATCCTGGCACTGGCACAGGCGCGCAAGGTCGACATCATCCTGGTCACTGAACTGACGCGCTGGGGCCGCAGCACAATCGATCTTATTCACACTCTTCAGGAGCTTCAGAGCTGGGGTGTCTCTCTCATTGCGCAATCAGGCTTGCAATTCGATCTTGGAACATCGCAAGGCAAGCTGATGGCCACCATCATGGCCTCTCTGGCAGAGTTTGAGAGCGACCTTATAAGAGAGCGCGTCAAATCAGGAATCGCGGCTGCCAAAGCCAGAGGCAAAAAGATCGGACGGCAGCCGGGACAACGAATAAAGTCTGATCGTCTCGCTCCAAAAGTCTTGAGCATGGTCGAGGAACGCAATTCGTATCGCACAATCGCGGACAAGTTGAGAATCAGCAAAAGCACGGTCACAGACATCGTTAAACGGCATCGTTTGCGACTGTCGGCAGCTTCAGCGTCAACGCTAGCAGCAAGCGGCAAGAAAACAACTACAGTAACGCTCTGGTTGCGCGTGGAGAACAATAATAGATATGGGCGTGGCCGGAAGCGCTCGTTGGAAGCCATCGAATCGTTTGTCCTGTCTCACTATGATGTAAAGACGCTTTCCGAATGCCAATACGAAGTCATCTTCACGTACGAGGGAGACGCTGATTTAGACAAGCAGATCTATGAAATGCTCAATGAATGTCAGCACTTTGCCGATTTATATAACTGTTCAATCGAAGGAACTGACGTTGTGGAAAAGGGAACTGACCGTTCATGGTGAACTTCTGGTATCACAAGAGTTTCAGTGGAATCGTACAGCATACTCTTTCGCTTTATCACAAGTTTTCGCCGCGAAAGCTCGCGGCTCTTCTAGGTATCACAAGTTCTGGCTGATTGGACGAAAAGCGCCTGCACAGGCGCCAGTGCTATCATGACGAGTCGTTAGCCCCGCCTTAGCCACGATCAGAAAGCGACATGCCAATCTTGAATAGTTAGAGGTTCTTATTTATGAAACGATACCTGACACGAGCATTTGCTTTGATGCGCAGCTGCTCCATGATCGCCTTTACGGTACTGATTTCATTCTTTCCTACCCAGTTTAGTTTAGGGCAGGAGCTGAAGGGTACACTCACGAAAACACAGGCGAACCAGGTCGTCATTAAATGCAAGAGCGATTGTGCCACCATCTGCCGGAAGACACTTGCCTACGTGAACGAACGAGGCACCCAATATGCCAGCGTTTCGCAGGCGATCCAAGACTGCCTCCAAGTCTGCGAGATGTCCAAGGATTTGACAAGACCTGGCTCTAAGCTTCACTGCACAGCTAACCAACTCTGCATCGATGCATGCTACCAATGCATTGCCGCTTGCGAGGCTATCAATGACAAGAAACTGAAAAATTGCATCAATGCGTGTCGCACGCTAGCCATCGAACTTTCCTATGATCAGTTGAATCAGTTAACACGTGACATTGATACACTAATTGGGCTGCACCAAAAATGGAAATTGACAAATTCGACCAAGTCTCAGGAGCTGAAAGCTAGACTCGCAAAAATTGAGGAGGAGCAACAGTCACTGAGAGCTACAAGCTCACCTTCTCTGGAGGCATACAAAAAACTTGTAGATGAGGCAGCCTCATTCAAATTTGAGCTCAAGCGGGAATTGCAGAGCTCAGTAGGCGGTACTAATTTGACAGGTCCGCTCCCATAATTAGGTATCACAAGTCAGCCGCCATTTTCCCTGAAAGACAACAGATCGCACAATCGCAATGCTAAGGGAAGCGAACCTCAGACCTACAGCTAACTTGCTCGCGGGCGTTCTTTAGCGATCATTTGGCCCGTCGTCATGATTGCCATGATGATCAAAGCGATGCCCATCAGGCGAATAGGAATGACCATTGATGCCGGTTTGCCCATAGCTGTTGTAAATCCCGGAATTTGAATACGGATATTGTTGTTGATAAATACCGGTACTCGAATAGGGATACTGTTGCTGATAGGCACCATATGGAATCTGCTGGTACGCACTTGACCCTGAATAGCCATTATTATAGCCCTGTGCCCCAAGGTAGTTATTGCCGTAACCGCTATTCGTGCCGTGTCGGAGCCTGTGTAGCTGTCGTTCTTGGTGGTGAATCTGACGATCCTGCTGTCGTGAAATACCAGCATCATGCCTTTGATGATCTGCTACTCGCCGCTGCTGATGTGCGATTTGGTCATTGGTGTCGCCGTGTGCAAGAACCGCCGGCGCACCAAATATCAATACGCCCAAAACCGACATCGTAGTTATGTTCAAAGTTTTCATAGTAGATAGACCTCAAAGGAATATGTCCGCACTCTCAAAAAGTGCTCCTGACCCCTAACGACGCTTGCCTTTACTCAATGATTCCAATTCCTCTTAACTTTTAACTAAACTAGGGGTCATGTCCGGCGAATGCTCAAGACTGGCGGGTGTCGGAGATGACTGACCCGACCTGGCTGTCCGGCGGCAGGAAATGATAACCAACGCCAGCCGGCAGAAGACAAATCGGCCGTTAGACTGGTGCGTCAACCTGGCTAAAGTGGCAATATCAATGATGATCCCTTGCTTGCCAGGAAAGCTCAGCATGATAGAAGGCACTCTCGTGATTAATCTCGACCCGCCATATATGGGGTTTTTGCCAAAATCGTCCAGCCAATTCAGCCACTATATGGACGCTGATACTTGGTGCAATTGCACACTGGAGCAGATTAAGAGTCTTTTGATCGATTTGGATGTAATAACCCCCGCTCAGCATTGGCCGCCTCGCGAATGCATCTTGCGCTTGCCAGTTGTGCTTCCACGAGAAAGACTTGCTAAACATGGTCTGGCGACGCTGCGCAACCTTGAGACGATAACCATCGCCAAACCGGCGATGATGCGACGCATAAGCTGAGCTTCGCTCCCTACCTTGGCAGATGCGGCACACTTAGTTAGAAGAGGAGAGCTTCACTTGACTAGTCGTCGCGCCAGGCAAAATCAGCCGACCTGCTGCCATGAAGAGGATTCTTCCTGTCCGATACATCGCGGTAGCGCGTGGCACCCCGGCCAAGAAAACTTGGGCATTGGACGTGCCTTTCCGCTCGGCTCGTCCGTAACTTCAGGAGGTGTGAACTTTTCGGTCTACTCCACCTGTGACGATCTCGAGCTTTTACTTTTCGATGCCCCAGAGTCACCACAACCAGCAAAAGTAATAAGGCTAGACTCTACAAGACACAAGACCTTCCACTACTGGCACATTCTTGTACCGGATTTACTTCCCGGCCAAATCTATGCCTACCGAGCGCACGGTCCTTATCAGCCCGACCAGGGACTGCGGTTTGATGCGGGAAAGGTATTGCTTGACCCTTATACGCGTGCTGTCGCTAACACGAAGAACTATTCGCGGCTTGCCGCTTCTCAGCCGGGTGACAATTGTGCCACTGCACTGCGAAGCGTTGTTGTCGATACCTCACAATATGACTGGGAAGATGATACGCCTTTGCGAACACCATATTCGCGAAGCGTAATCTACGAGCTGCATGTGGCTGGCTTTACGAAGAGCCCTACTTCTGGCATACCGGCAGATAAACGCGGTACGCTTGCCGGACTGCACGCCAAGATTCCCTATCTCAAAAGCCTTGGCATTACCGCCGTAGAACTATTGCCCATCAATCAATTTGATGACCAGGACGCCCCGCCGGACCGGCGCAACTACTGGGGATACAGCCCTATAGCCTTTTTTGCTCCTCACGTTGAATACAGCTCCTCTAAAAGTCCTCTCGGGCCGCTCGACGAATTCCGCGATATGGTGAAAGCACTCCATCGAGCTGGCATTGAAGTAATCTTGGATGTCGTTTTTAATCACACCGCAGAAGGCGATGAACACGGACCGACCCTCAGTTTTAGAGGACTGGATAACGCTGCATATTATCTGTTGGACGCTGATGATCTGGCTCACTATCCCAATTTCAGTGGCTGCGGCAATACTTTCAGAGGAAGCTATTCGGTGCCGCTTAGGCTAATCCTGGATTGCCTTCGCTATTGGGTTTCTGAGATGCACGTGGATGGCTTTCGCTTCGATCTGGCATCGACTCTGTCCCGTGATATATTCGGCAAGCCTCAACCTGTCCAGCTTTCAAGCATTCTATCTGCAATCGAATCCGACCCCATCCTAGCTGGTACAAAGCTCATCGCTGAAGCCTGGGATGCCGCCGGCTTATATCAAATTGGCTCTTTCGTGAACAAATGCGATTGGTTCGCTGAATGGAATGGGCCATTCCGCGATGACATCCGACGATTTGTCAAAGGCGAGGAATTCAGCGCTAAAAGGGCAGCCCTGCGAATAGCCGCCAGCTCGGACATCTACTCACGGCCGGAAAGAGAGCCGAATCGCAGCATCCATTTTGTGACCTGCCATGACGGATTTACGCTTAACGACCTGGTTTCATACAACACCAAACATAATGAATCGAATGGTGAGAATGGCCGTGATGGAGCCAGTTGCAATCATAGCTGGAACTGTGGCAGTGAGGGAACGACAGCTGATCTCGCTGTTCAAAAACTGAGGACAAGGCAGATCAAGAACTTTTTGACCATACTCTTCATTGCGCAAGGAACACCGATGCTCCTCATGGGCGATGAAATCAGGCGTACTCAGCACGGCAACAATAACGCCTATTGCCAGGACAATAATAGCAGTTGGTTTGACTGGGGCTCAATTGACGAGAATAAAGAGATCTTGGACTTCACGAGGAATCTGATTGCATTTACCCAGTCACTCAATATTTTCCAGCAAGACCATTTGCTTTGCACCATGAGGCGTGACTGCGGATGCCCTCGAATAGTCTGGCATGGCGTGCAGCTCAATTGTCCAGACTGGTCCAACACATCTCATAGCCTGGCTTTCAGCCTTCTAAATCCATCAAGCGACGAAAGACTGCACGTCATTCTAAATGCCTTCTGGAAGCCATTGATATTCGAGCTTCCACCTTTACCTCCGGAAAAACACTGGCACCGGATAATCGATACTGCCCTGAAAAATACTGAGTTGCAAGCAGTCACAGAACATGTCTTACCAAACTATCAGGTGCTCGACCGATCCTGCGTTGTTCTCATTGCGTGACACCCCCGCTGATTTGACACTCCGACAATCGGTTTGCAATGCGCACTGCAAGGCGTCAATGGCGAAGGTGGCGACATTATCTTTTGTCACTGCCAGCTCGCTGAGAAACGTCCTCTCATGAAGCTTTTCCGCCCCGCCCTAGTGATGTTCAAGATGTTCTTGATCAATCGGTCTGCCAATCATCAAGTAGACGCAATTGGCGACGCGGATTCGGCAGCGCTTCTAGAACTTTAGCCGCATGTTCGTATAATTCACGAGCCTTTAAATCGCGCCGAACCAGTAGGCTGGCCTCCTAATGATGCCTCATCATCCGGCTTCTACGCACCAGAGGCAATTAAAAGCCAAAGTACCCTCGAAGTTTGTTAATGATGCCAGGCATTTGCTGATTGATGTATGGGTTGCCGTAGGTGTTGAAATTATTCTGCAATGCATCCGACCGGGCATGTTGCGCTTGCAATTGCGCATCAAGAGAAGCATGCTCTTGTGGCGTTAAAACACCTTGAGCCACTAACTGATGGTATTTTTGTTCTGCTTGTTCCAGTGCCATGTGGTCTTGCGGGTGCTGTTGCCAGTAGGAATTGTAAGTCTGATAATAGCCATAATTTGGATTGTTCGGCGTAAGCCAAGTCGATTGCCATTTCCGCCTCGACAAACCATGATGTCGCTTACCGTAGCGGCGTGAATCTTGTCTGTACTGTTGATTTTGCAGTTGGGCATCGGCAGCAGCATGCTGTTGCGGAGAAATTGCTCCTTGACGCTCAAGTTTATGAATCTGCTTTTCCTGCCGGTTGACAACACCGTGGTTGTTATGGTGCTCGTCACCGTGAGCAAACGCAGGCTGCCAGCCGAAAGTTACGAATCCAGCGGCCAATAATAACGACAATTTCTTTCCCATGACAACTCCTTTTGTGCATTCGAAACCCGAAGACACTATTGTCGTAAACACTATCGATGACGTCCACCTGAGCTGCTTGTTTCCGACTGTCTATCTATCTGTTCGGTACAACTCCTGAGGAACTTACGCGAATACCTGGCTGGATGGGGCCTCGTAATCGACGGATTAATTCCGCTGGTCTGGATTGGTTGGTAACACAAAATGCAGCGTCCAATTGCGCGCGAGGCTCGGAACCTGTGAGTTAACCAGTGCAGTCTTTATCTGTCGTTCGGCTACCTTTTAGACCTCAAAGCCATAATCAAAACTCCTCACACCTCAGACAGCACAACGAAGTCCTGCACTAGCATTAGCTACAATGCAGGGCCTAACTTCCTTACGGGCACGCTCGATACAAGTGATCAGGTAGTTCAATGCAGGCTCGTCCACAAATGGAGACATGATGAATGACTTGAGCGCAACAATTGGCTCACCGCAAGCGGCCAAACGGTAACAGTCGGTCATCCCCAGATTCATGCCATCACCTTGTTCAAGCTGTTTGCGAAGTGCCTCGAATACCAGCCGATTGTAGGCATTATGGGCCCGCAATTGGTCGGCCTTTTCCACTTTCGTCGTTTCTTCCTGATAGGCTAGGTTAGCGTCCACGCCGTCGGGATAGACACGGAACAAAGTAACCATTCCGTGATTGGCGTCATTCACTATCCGGGCGTAACCGATTTGCTCCAGGCGAGCGCGCAGTATCTCGGCCATCGTCACGATGTGTCCGAGAAGCACACGATATCCCTCCTTGCCCAACATTTTCAGGTTGGCAATGGCTGCCAGAATAGCACCGCCTCCGCGCGATGTTTCAAGCGTATAAATGCCCGGCCGATGACTGCCGAATTGATACAGATAGGGCATTAGACTTGGGTCGCGGCTAATCAATTGGAGGTCAGCTTGATCACGACACAGAAAAAGGCTAGAGATGATGGGCGCGTAACCAGTTTTGTGGAAATCCAGACCGATTGAGTCAGCTAGATGCAAGCTACGTACCACTCTACGAACATCGCTCAGTGACCGCAAAGCCCGCGACGAGAAGCACAACGGATTAAGGGCGAAATCATAGTCATTGAAAACAGCCCACGGCCAGCCAATAACTGCATCGGCATGAACGTGTGGCAAATATCCCAATCCGTATTCGCTGGCAAGCTGATTGCGCAGCTCGACAATTGTCTCCAAATTGTCGAGTCCGAATGCGTCTGTTGTCCCAATTGTTGCCACTATACATGCGATGTCTTGCCCACTGCCAAGAAGACTGCGCAGAGCGGCTTCCAATGACTTTATGCAAAGAGAGTTGTCCGCGTCCGTCTGAACCGTAATCACACTGTCTGTTCCAAGCCCCAACCAGGACGCAACATTCAGCCGGCAGTAATGACTCACGTCTGAAGTAATAACTTTGAGACTGCCACGCACTCCTGTCTGGCAGGCGCCAGGCTGTGCTTTCTCTATACCAATTTTGACGCCGTAAAGTTCTGTACCTGTGCCACCAAAGGTAGATGCACCACTTGCAGTGGCAGGATCATAACCAACAAGGGCCGCGCACATGGCAATCAGCTCAACCTCAGCCTGGGCAACACGATGACTATAGGCGTCCCACAGTAGATTGGGATTATAAATGCTACCAAACATCTGTCCAATCACTGACGCTATAGTAGATGGCCCGATGACTTGTTCTTGCGTATGTTGATGCCCCCAAAGTATATGACCTTGTAGATAATCCGCGACATGAGCTACACTGCTCTCAAGTGACGACATCGTTTCCGGTACTCGGGCCAACCGGGCTGCTGCATAATCCAACGGCACTGGCGTTCCCAGATAAGGCAAACCCGTCTTGAATTGATCAACGCGATCAAGGGCATGAGCTACAGATTGCACGAAATACGCATCGTTAACGGGGTCGGACACTGGTGGTGGAAACGCCGCCTGCACACGTGCAAGCTGTCTACGATAAGTCTGGTCACTCTGCACCACAAGGGAGGAATCAGGCCAACCAGCCAATCGCTCAGTAAAGCCTGACTTTTTAAGAGTGCGCTCAACTGCCGCAGATATATTTGTCAGCCGGAGCATAGGCGGGCCGTTTGGGTCCGCAATCGCCTGCTGCTCGGCAGCTGCTGCGAATAGCGTTCGTAAAACCCGCAAACCATCATTTTCAATCGTTGGCACAGCAGACAATTCAATTACGATCGGCTTATCATCTTCCGCCATCTGCAGCAATTGAACTGTCTTCAGCAGCTCTGCTCCCAATACCGAATCTAATGTGCCTTCGCAACGTACCACGATACGGTTTGCACGACGATCAACCTGGATACTCAAGGTGGGCTTCCTCCAGTCAAACTTTCACTGCATGATATCGCGATGTTTAACAAGTCAGCTTCGGCCAAAGAGTCAGAACACGATCATCCTTTCGACTGATTACTGGAAATGTCCCTCTAAACTAAACCTTGTACTTGCTTCCATCGCTGAGCGAATAAAGGCCAAAGTCTTTCCTTGTTTCACATTTGTATCGCACCACCTGCAATATCAATGGCAATGGCACACGTAAATCACGTAAAACCCACGGAAATCCAAACACATCCAGCTATGGTTGGACTTCACTGTGTCAAAGAATGCGGTCTGCCACCAACGCTCCACAGAAGCGAGTCATTGTCGGAAAGTACCTCTAACACTTCATTCACAATGGCGCAGAATTCGGCTACGACCTCAGGTCTGTCGCAGCACTCTTCAGGAACACCGTAACGAAACCAAACCTCCGTTGGCTTCGCTCCATGCGACTGACCTTGCGCAATCAATACGATGTACGCATCAGGATCTCCAATCGGGGCGTACTTCACTCTAAACAATGCTGCAAGTTGGTCACCACTGCTGCATGCACACTGCTCTACTTCTACGTGTTGCAGTCCGCTATGCTCATGAAGAACGACTTGTATAAGTGTCGTCACCTGCGCCGGACTTAAGCGCTCAAAAAAATAACGCATGGGTTGGTCATCGGCATCAAGCTGCTTACAAATCAACCCACATGTCTTGCAGCGCTCGTCCAATCTAAATGCTCCAATTCACTTCCTGCGCCATCTGGATCGAGCTAACTATAGTGATAAGAAATGGACATCGGCCTGCCGGTTGATTTATTTGGAACTCCTGCAACTAATGCCCTTTTCCGTCACAACCAGCAGCCTTCTATCTTTTCGCATGACAATCCATCCTTTCGGATGGTGTGGAATGTTGCCCCTTCTGTTAATCTTAAATTAACAAAAAGGCGCATAACAGCGCACTGGAGGCGTCCATGTATAACATTCTCCTTGAAATCGATGGTTCGGCGGACGCTCTGGCTGCGCTAGATGTTGCTATGTCCATAACCCTGCCGACAATAGCAGTGACTCCTCACTATGTGCTCAACACTCAGGCTATTTGGAAGTTTGTGGGTATGGAGAAGCCCGGACTTATTGGCAGTGGACCATATTTCCAAGCATTTGGCGCAATTAAAGCCTCTCTCTACGATCTAATGGACACCGTTAGCGAAAGCTACCAAGCACGCTGCAGCCAGTTTCAGCACTTCGCCGATCTGGTCATTGATGAAGGCGACTTTGTTTGCAAAATCAACGAGAGAGCTACTGAGCTTAGAGCCGCCGTGCTGATTGGAAAAACCACCCTTTTTAGAAATGCTGAAGCGACCAACAAGACAATTGCTGAAATCACCCACGGTATCAATTCCCCGTTGATTGTCATTGATCAAGCCGCGCTTTTCTGCGGTTGCGGCTGCTTCCGTCTTCTGTCTGCTGATGCTGGTCAATACCGCACAGAACCGCTACTGCCAGAAACACTCAACGATCTTCTTGCAGCAGCTCCACAAACCTACATGGCGAAAGCAGCCTGATCGCCGCTTTTCACGTTCATTCTTCAAATCGTTCTATCGGTTGATGCACCCCAGACCGTGCATCACGTAAACTCTATGGTGATTCCATCTGAGGTATTCGACCATGTACCCGGGAAGACACCAAAAAGACGCACTCTTGTCTGTTTTTGCAACGTTGCTTGTCTTCGCGCCTGCTGGAATTGCACAACCAGCAACATCTTCTGGTAGCCAGTCGCAACAATCATCAGCTGACGAAACAACAACTCAATCTCAATCCCAATCAACATCAGCTGGGACTTCGGATCTCACCTCGCCGGCGGCCGAGTTGCCAAAACAGTACACCAACAACAGTATTGGTGAGCCGTTGAAGGCACCCCAACACCACCAGCACGACCTCGGTGCAGAAAAGACTTCAGACGGCTCCTTCCAGTCCAGCCTCAAAGGGCACGTCAGAAAATTCCAACAGTATCAAACCATACCTGAAGGCGCTTTCACGCAGCAGCAGAGCCCGACTCAACAAATCCAACAAAACGCTGTTGCACCGGATTACTCTGGAGCGGCCGGACAGCCCCAGCGACCCCAGTTCCAAACACAAAATGGATACCTGCAGCGACAGGTCCCTTATCCGGATCAATATGCACCATATGCGGTGCCTGCACCCGGCTATTATGATCCGAATCAGTACCAAAGATACGTCCAGCCTGTGCCAAGTAGCATCAATCAGAACAGATTGCCGCGCGCCATACCATGGAGATTCTTTGGCGGTTGCTTCTAAGCTGGCACTGTTTAACGAACGGCTGTCCAAAGTGGATCGACATCACTTCAAAGTAACTATAATGTAGTGGCATCGGCGCAAAGGAGGAAACTATGACAATCGCAACAAAAGAAAAACCAAGAACGGCAGATGAGCGTAGCTCAAAGAGAAAAGAGATCACTCAAGAGCAGATTGCCAGCAGGGCTTATGAACTGTGGCTGAAGCGCGACTGCGAACACGGTTTTGATGTCGAGGACTGGCTTAAGGCCGAAGAAGAATTGAAACAAGAAAGCTAAGCACAGATCCGGTCTGGAATCCCTGTGCGTAAAAACCTTCAGCTATGACAGAGCACCGATATATCTGCCATCAGAGCTTTGCTGTCCATTTCGAAGGATCGTAAATGCCAAGCTGTCTCTCAACGGCTGCTATATCCTTGACGAAAGACGCGAATCCGGAAGTCCCAAGAATCTTCTTTTCCTCTTGCTGCAAGACTCCTCCCAGATCTGCCAGATCCTTCTTGCTCATCAATCCATCAAACGCAGGAAAGATAACCGTGTCCTCCCAGGCACTGTGATATCGGTACATCTTCCCAAACGAGCCGAGATAGCCCTGTAACTCCGAGTTTAGCTTTCCGGCTTTTGCTAAATCTGTTATGCGCCGCGTCAGTTCATATGCCGTGCCATGCTGAATCTTCAACTCTTGAATCGACGCGGCGTTGCTATTTGCGTCCTCCATCGGCTTAAAGATATAGCGTTCTTCCATGTTTTCGTGAAAGTTTTGCAGATATGTGTGAATAACTTCTGTCGTCTTCAGAACCAAGGCTGGATCTGTCTTTTCTCCTTTCGCTAGTCGTTCCCCAATCAAGTCGTAAATTATGATTGTACGAAGAAGCAGCCCATGCCCACGCATTATTGTTTCTATGGCGCCAACACCCTGGTAGGTCTCTTCCGCTCTGGTTGTGCCTGTTGGGGGGTGGCAACGATTCGTGTAAAATCCAGCCATTTTGCTCTTTGAAAGCAGGCTGGCTCATCGCCACTGCAGC
>JAIEPM010000649.1 GCA_019748395.1 Candidatus Obscuribacterales bacterium | reverse complement strand
GTTTTGCCAGAGCTTCGATTGTTGTTCCCGGTCGCAAGTGCTCATCCTTATCGATGATTGTCGCTTTGCCCTTGCGATCCTTCACTTCCATGCCGACAATTTCTTCAGAAAGGCGACCTTCGTCTTGCGCTTTCTTAGCCAGAGCTTGGCTGCGCAATGCAAACTGATCTTGCTCTTCTCGGCTTATGCCATAGCGAGCTTGAAGTTCTTCGGCAGTTTCACCCATGGATTTATCGCAAAGAGTATCGCGAATATCGATACCATCCCAGAGTTCCATATGGCCCATGCGACCGCCCCAACGAACCCCCCAGCTGATATAAGGAGTCATGGAGAGAGCATCGCAACCTGCGGCCACGACTGTTTCAGCTTGACCTGTTTGAATCAAATTGGCGGCTTGCACAACAGTTTGAACGCCTGAACCGCAAAGTTGATTGATAATCAAAGCCGGTGTTTCCATCTTCATGCCGCTGTTCAAAGCCAGATGGCGACCCATATAGATTGCATCTTTACTGGTCTGCAAAACATTGCCGACCACCACATAGTCCACACTTTGAGGATCAACTTTGCCTCTTTCAAGGGCTCCTTTGCTGGCAGCCGTTACAAGTTCGGTTGCCGTTTTTGCGGCCAAACCGCCGCCGAAAGCTCCAAAAGCCGTGCGTGCTCCTGAAAGAATTACGATATCGTCTGCCATAAAAGAGAAGACTCCTCAAAGTCGATTGCTAACCCATGAAAACCATTCAAAATCAACGAGCTTCATTCTAGGTTCATGCCTGCCAATCCATGAGGCACAAGCGATGAGAGAATCTTTATAAACACGCGTATTCAGGAAAAGATCGGCAGGCAGGCAGTCCGGCGCTGACGGCGGGCGCATTTAAATTCTAAAACAAGTAGAAATGCGTGAAGTTATGTAGCAGCAGGGGGGTAGAATTGCAACCCACTGGATAAAGATCTGTCTTTAAGGGGGGCTAAAGCCTTGGCTAAAGTTGGAGTACCGAAAGAAATCCTCGATAACGAATACCGAGTGGCTTTGACCATCGCTGGTTGCAGCTCTCTAGTTGCCGAAGGACACAAAGTTTTCATCGAAACGAATGCAGGCATGGGTAGCGGCATCAGTGACGACGAATACAAGGCTGTTGGCGCCACCATCCTCAAGGATGCTAAAAGTGTTTTTGATGAAGCCGACCTCATTTTGAAAGTAAAAGAGCCTCAAGCATCGGAAGTTCCGATGTTGCACAAAGGACAGATTCTATTCACTTATTTGCACCTGGCTGCTCACCCTAAACTGGCTATGGACCTGGCCAAAACCGGTGCAACCTGTATAGCTTACGAAACCGTTCAATATGACAACGGTCAATTGCCTTTGCTCACACCGATGAGCGAAATTGCCGGACGTCTGGCTACTCAGATCGGCGCCAACTACCTCGAGCGTCCGATGGGCGGTCGCGGTGTATTGCTCGGCGGCGTACCCGGTGTAGAACCGGGCGAAGTCATCATCATCGGCGGCGGCGTGGTCGGCACCAATGCAGCCAAAATCGCAGTCGGTCTTGGAGCTCGCGTGACATTGTTCGATCGCTCTCTCGAGCGTCTTCGTTACCTCGACGATGTGTTCCAGGGTCAGGTTCGCACAGTGTTCTCGATCGGACACTATCTCGACAGCTTGCTGCCCTCAGCCGACCTGGTTATCGGCGCAGTGCTGATTCCCGGCAAACAGGCTCCGCGTGTCGTCACCAAAGACATGGTCAAGAAAATGAAGCCGGGCTCCGTAATCGTCGACGTTTCAGTCGACCAGGGCGGTTGTATCGAAACAGTACACTCCACCACTCACTCTGCACCGACCTATGTTTGGGAAGGTGTTGTGCACTATGGTGTAGCCAACATTCCCGGTGCCGTACCGTGGACATCAACCAGAGCTCTCACCAACGCGACTCTGCCTTATTGCTTGAAGCTCGCCAAGTTCGGCTACCAGGCTGTGCTTGACGACCCGGCACTCAACCGTGGTGTCAACATCCACGAAGGTCAAATCGTGCATCCGGGTGTGGCTGAAGCTTGCAACCCGCAAATGGCAACAGCCTAGTTGCAGGTTGAGCCATGAGAAAAATCAAGTTTGCCTGTTGGAACGTCAATGGATTGCGCGCCATAGCCAAAAAAGGATTTTTCGAATGGATGGATGCCACAAGTCCCGACTTTGTTTGCATTCAAGAAGCAAAAATAAGCGAAGATGCTATCCCGAAGGAGCTCATGTCTCCTTCGGGATATTCCCTTTTTATAAGCTGCGCCGAACGAAAGGGCTACAGCGGCGTAGCCGTATACAGCAAGAAAAAGCCGAATGCCGTTGTCCGAGAAATGGGCATCAAGAAATTCGATTCGGAAGGTCGTTATATCAGACTCGACTTCGACGATTTTTCTCTGCTCAATATTTACTACCCAAACGGCAAAGCCAGCCCGGAAAGACTCAAATACAAGATGGAGTTCTATGAAGCCTTCTTGAAACACGCTGAAAAACTGAGGAAGGAAGGTCGCAAGCTTGTGATTTGCGGCGACTTCAACACAGCTCATAAGGCAATAGATCTGGCCCGTCCAAAAGAGAACGAAGATATTTCAGGCTTTTTGCCGGAAGAACGAGACTGGATGGACCGCTTTACTAAAAAAGGCTATCTAGATGCTTTCAGGCATTTCAAGCAGGAGCCCAATTGCTATACATGGTGGTCTTTGCGCACAGCTGCTCGGCAAAGAAATGTGGGCTGGAGAATAGACTACTTTTTTGTTTCCGAAGAACTCAAGAACAATTTGGCTAAAGCTGAGATACACTCAGAAGTGATGGGGTCCGATCACTGTCCAATCAGTCTTGAATTGAAATTCTGATGAAACTCAACCTGACGCTGGCTCAAAAGGCAATTGTACTTGTCTGCGTGCCTCTAGTTTTTGAAATTGCCTTCGTCGGAATTCTGGCGCAGCTTCTCAGACAAGCGGAGTTTGAGCGAGCTCAAGAAGCACATGCAAAGGATGTGCAGAGTCAGGTCAACGTAATTCTCGGCATGATCATTGATGCCGGAGCCGGCCTTGTGATTAGCGAGTTTGCCAAGAGCAAAAGGATTAGAGAACGCTACGGCTCAACTGCCGACCGCGCCAAAGAAGAGTTTGCCAATTTGCTGCGCCTGGTATCAGGTCACCCGGAAGAAGAAGCCGCAGTTGCGCATATCAGCGAGCTGAACACTGATATCAGACGCATTCTCAAAAGAGCAAAACAGGATTCGGAAGACGACAATAAACTTGGACTGGTCCGTGATTTTGCAACTTTGCAATCGCTCATGACTCAATTCAGTCAGGCCACAAACGAAGTTACAGAAAAACAAAGGGAAATTGCCAGAGCTAAAAGCCGCGCCAGCATTCGCGCTCGAAATTCCATTATCAACTTCCTCTATTTGGGAGTATTTTTCAATATCGCCCTTGCTGTCGGGCTGGCTCTCTATTTCAACAGGGGGACATCAAGCCGCATGATCATCCTCATGGACAACACAAGACGGCTGGCTAAGGGCATGCAGTTAAATCCGCAAATAGGCGGCAACGATGAAATCGCACACCTGGATAAAACCTTCAATGAAATGGCTGAAGCGCTGGCAATTGCGGCAAGAAAAGAACGTGCCATCATCGAGAACGCACGTGATTTGATCTGCTCGCTTGATAGCAATTTGAAATTTTCGGCAGTAAATCCGGCCGCTGTACAGGTCTGGGGTTACACGCCCGATGAACTGATCGGCAAAGGTCTGGACCTTTTAGTTCCGGACGACGAAATTGAAAAAAGCAGCGAGACTTTCAAGAGAATCCGAGAGAGTCTTAATTCCATTCCGATCGAAAGTCGAATCACAAAAAAGGACGGAAGCGAAATCGAAATGCTCTGGTCCGTGCAATGGTCGCCACAGGAAGAAAGATATTTTTGCGTCGCCCACGATATAACAGAACGCAAGCAGATTGAAAGAATGAAGCGCGAATTCGTCGCCATGGTCAGTCATGATTTGAGGACGCCCTTAACCTCGATACAGGGCTTTCTCTCTTTGCTTGAAGCGGGCGCCTTTGGAGATCTCAGTCAGTCGGGCATGGAAAACCTGAGCATTGCAGACAGCAGCATTTCCCGATTGATCAAACTCATCAACGATTTACTCGATGCCGAACGTCTTGAATCAGGTAAGCTCGAGCTGAATTTAAGCGAAGTATCAAGTGCAGATATTTTACGGGAAGCCGCAAATGCTGTTGAAACATTTGCTCAACAGCAGGGACTCAAGCTTCTTGTAGAAAATAGCGCCATAAAATTGAAAGCAGATGCTGACCGATTGATTCAAGTACTCATAAATCTGCTTTCCAACGCCGTCAAGTTCTCGCCGGAAGGCGGGCAAATAACAGTTTCCGCTCGAGTCGTCGAGGATTTTGTCGAGTTCAGCGTAAAAGATGAAGGCAGAGGAATCCCGGCGGAAGACCTTGATGCCGTTTTTGAGCGCTTTAAGCAAGTAAAGAAAACAGACGCCAAGATTAAAAGGGGTACCGGGCTAGGATTGGCTATCTGCAAAGCAATTGTCGAAAAGCACCAGGGAAGCATCGGCGTACTCAGCGAAGAAGGAAAAGGCAGCAGATTTTGGTTTCGCATCCCGAAAGAGTTATCATAGTATGCAGCAGGCAGCGCCCCCTTGGATTCTTGGACTGCCTTCTTGCTTCCTGGTAGTCATGAGTCGGGGTTAAATGCCGAAGATTCTCGTAATTGAAGACGATGCGGGACTGAACCGGATGATCCGGGAATGGCTCAGTTTTGAGCGTAACGAAGTTGATTATGCAGAAAACGGCAAAAGCGGTCTGGAAAAGCTGCAATGCTACGAGTACGACTGTGTAATTCTGGACTGGGAATTGCCTGAAATGAGCGGCATAGAGGTTTTGCAAAAATTCCGCTCAATGGGCAGGCCGACACCGGTACTGATGCTGACCGGCAAATCAACCATTTCAGACAAAGAACAGGGATTTGATTCAGGTGCAGACGACTACTTGACCAAGCCGTTTCACATGAAAGAACTGTCTGCCCGTTTACGTGCTTTGATGAGACGAGTTTCAATTAATGTCAGCAATGTTGTTGAAGCCAAAGGGATACGCCTTGACTCGGTGAGCTTTCGAGTTAAGCGCGGCGAAGAAGACATTCAATTACTGCCGAAAGAATTCGCGCTTCTGGAATTCTTGATGCGACACGCAGACCAGGTTTTCAGTGCCGAAACTTTGCTGAATCGGGTCTGGTCCGCCGATTCTGATGCCACCATAGACGCCATCACTACCTGCATTAAACGAATTCGCAAAAAGATCGATCGAGAAGGCAGTCCCTCGGTAATTAAGACCGTACACGGTGTCGGATACAAATTTGATCCAACAAACTGAGCAGTGCTAGAGCCGAATGGAAAATAAGAAAGCATCCTCTGATCTCGAGGCAGAGATTGAATCACTGAAGGCAGCGCTTGCAAAAGAGCAGGAATTGCGGCTTCAGGCAGAGGCTGCTTTAAGCGAAGAACAACGCAGAATCAATTCGGTTCTGGACGGACTGCCGGTGCTTGTGTTTATCAAAGACGATAAAAACAATATTGTTTACTTGAATATAGCCGCAGCTGAGTCGCGTGGACTGCCGCGCGATGCCATGATCGGCAAATCGACTTATGAACTTTATCCTGATGATGCGGCCAGATATTACGAAGATGATCTTGCCGTTATTGAAAGCAACGAATCAAGAATAGGGATCGTCGAACAAATCCAAGCAGACTCCGGCGAGAAGCGCTGGGTGAGCACATCCAAACATCCCTGGCGAAATGCCGAAGGCAAAAACATCGGCGTTCTTGTGACCTCATCCGACATCACCGAACTTGTGAAGCAGCAAAGCGAGCGAGACACTCTAATGAGCTCGGTTGCCAAAGCGCTTGAATCGAGCGAAGAGAGATATTACCTGGCAATAAACGGTTCAAACGACGGAGTCTGGGACTGGAATTTGTTGAACAATGAGGTCTTCTACTCGCCTCGCTATAAAGAAATGCTCGGCTATCGCAACGACGAGTTCGACAACAATTATGAAGCATTTCGCTCTCACGTTCATCCGGACGACATAGCTAATGTAGAAGAAAGAGTCCGATTGCATCTGGAGGAAAAAGTCCCTTACGAAGCCGAATTCCGCATGCGCCACAAGAATGGTGAGACCTCCTGGTTTTCGGCTCGCGGTCAAGCAATTTGGGATAAAGAAGGCAGGCCTTATCGCATGGCCGGATCGCAGCGAGACATCACGGACCGCAAACAAGCAGAACAAAACGTGAATGAATTTTTCTCGACCGTGTCGCATGAATTACGCACCCCTCTATCGGCAGTCAAAGGTTCATTACGACTCATTGAAGGGGGTCTGGCCGGTCAAATATCAAATGAAGCAAGAGAACTGCTCGATATTGCGCTCTCCAGTTGCGAACGCTTAATTCGTCTGGTTAACGATATTCTCGATTTGCGAAAAATTGAAGCAGGCAAAATCGATTTAAAAATCAGGAAAGTAAACAGCGCAAGGCTTGTTGACGAGGTCTTACAGGGATTGTCGTCATATGCCGACAATCATGGCGTGATTTTAGAAACCGAAGCCGGCTCTGCCATAGAAATGGAAGCTGATCATGATCGACTGGTGCAAGTTATGATGAATCTAGTCGGCAACGCCATTAAATTCTCAGGTTATGGTTCAAAAGTAATCGTCAAGTCGGAAACAATCGACTCTGATTATGCCCGCTTCAGTGTGAGAGACAATGGTCCCGGCATTCCGGAGAATCAACAACATTTGCTTTTCATGAAATTTAAGCAGCTTGATGCCTCGGACACTCGCAGACAGGACGGTACCGGGCTTGGACTGGCAATTTGCAAAGCCATAGTCGCTCAGCATCACGGTAAAATCGGCGTTCAGAGCAAAGAAGGCGAAGGTGCTCTATTCTGGTTTGAGATTCCCTTCAAAGCCATGAGAGACAAACACTAATTGGTGGCATAATTAGCTCGTAAGTCAATTCGCTTTTTATTTGCAGGCAAGCGACAGGAAATATATGCGCAAAGAATTAGCTCTTTTTCTGCTCATTTCAATATTCAGCAGCACTGCGGTTCTGGCTGAAGACAGTTCCGATTTGCAGCCTAAAGAAAGCAGCAAAAAAACTAAAAGCAAAAAAGTAAAAGAGAAAAAAACTAAAAGCAAAAGCGAAAACGATACTTTAAGTGACGATTCAAAAGACGAAAACGAGAGCAAAACTTCTGATAATAAATCACAAGCAGGCAATAAATCTTCCGCTGACGATAAGAGTCCGGTAGAAAGGACCGATAAAGCAGATGCTCCGAAGTTCAGCGGCAATGCTTCATGGTACGGAGTTCCATTTCACGGACGAAAAACTGCATCCGGAGAAATTTTCGACATGAACAAGCTTTCAGCAGCACATCTGAAATTACCCCTGCCGACAAGAGCTCTGGTGGAAGACCCGCGCAGCGGAAACACCGTAATAGTTAAAGTGAACGATCGAGGACCTTACGCAAAAAACCGCGTAATGGATCTTTCCCGAGAGGCCGCGCGACAGTTAGGGACTATGCCTCGAGGCGTTGCCTTTGTCGAAATTACAGTCTTGCAATCACGCAAGAAAAAGCAGTCCTGATTACTGCGGAGCTGTCGCCCCCTTGCCCTCCGCAGAAGGCGGAATCGGATCGCCTAAATCATCGGGAGCGGCTTTGTCTTCAATAGCTTGAGCCTTAGCTTCAATTTCGCCTGCTTCCTTGTCCCGCTTCAGATCATGTAAAAGCTCCGCATAATTGCGCAAGCTGGCATCAAGGCGCAAATCATCAGGACCATAGGACTTTTCTCGCAATCGAATCGATTCTTTGAAAAGGGGCTCGGCTTCCTGCAGTTTTCCCTGCACACGATATAGCTTGGCCAGATTCAGCGAACTTGTTGCGATATCGGCATCTGTAGCATATGGCGAAGCCTTTCTTGCTTCAAGGCACTTGCTTAAATAGTCCTCGGCGTCCTTAGCTTTACCTTCTTCCTTAAACAGAATACCGAGATCGTTGAGACTCATCATCGTATCGGGATGCGCGTTACCAAGCGCATTTGTTCGAATCGTCAAAATCCGTTTGAGCAAGTCTTCCGATTCTTTATAGCGGCCCTGTATGCGGCAGAGTTCTTCATAGTTATACAAATAATTGGAAATATCAGGATTATTTGCACCGACGTTTTTTTCGATCAAAGCAATTGCTTGTTTAAGCAAAGGCTCGGCCTCCTCGTATTTACCCTGCTCCATCAACAAAGAAGCCATGCTGTTTGTAGTGTCGGCAACGGCTGCACTATCTGCGCCATAAACTTTAGTCCTGATTTCCAGAGCTCTTTTATACAGCGGTTCAGCATCGCCGTATTTAGCTTCTTCGCGCAAACACATAGCAAGATTTTGCAGTGCCGTAGCTATATTGCGTTCATCTGAATTTCCCGATGCTTCCTCAATTTCCAGAGCACGCTTGAGCAGTGGTTCAGCATCTTCAAAGCGGCCTTCTTCACGGTATAAACGCGCCTGATTAGTAAGAGCCTGAGCCACTTCCGGATGCTTAACTCCATACACCTTTTCTTTTATAGCCAGAGCTCTTTCATAAAGGGGCTCGGCGTCTTTATACTTTTCCTGTGCGCGCAGCGCCAGCGCAAGATTATTCAGGGCAACTGCAGTTTCAGCACTCTGACCCCCAGCTGCTTTTTCCGTTATAGCAAGAGATTTGCGCAAAAGTGTTTCGGATTCGGGATATTTATTGAGCGTATTTAGAACAGAGGCCATATTGTTCAAGCAAGCAGCTACAGGCATGCTCTCAGCCCCGGATGAAGCTTCCGCATTGGACAGGCTTTGCTTGTATAGATCAAGCATTTCAGGATAACGCTTTTGCTTCTTATACAAAGAAGCCAGATTATTGATTGTGGCGTTTATCGAAGTATAGTCCGGCTTCTCGAACTTTTGTTTGAGCTCCAAACTTTTTTTATAGAGCTCTTCGGCGTCCTTATCTTTGCCCTCGGCATCGAATACAAGTGCCAGATTATTCAAAGTTCTTGCAAAGCGTTCATCACTTAGAGGAAAGGACTCGGCAAGCTTTCGGGCGTCCGAAAAACTTTTTTCGGCTTCGGCAAAACTGCCTTTTCGATAAGCAGCAGTGCCGGCATCGTCAAGTTTAGCCCAGTCCAGACTTTCCTTTGTCGACTGAGCCGGGCAATGAGGCAGAAATGCAAAAGAGACAATCGCCAGACTAAGGCAAAGCATCAGTCCTCTATTGCCGGAGCGCATATCTATTATCCCCCTTCGATTCATACTAAATTCGATATCCTAAAATGCAAAATCAAGCGTTATTTTAGCTTGCAGCTTGATCAATTGCATGATCATCCTGAAAGCATGACCTGAGCATGACCTAAGTTATATTTACTTTCATAATAGCGAAAAATAGGATAGAGACTGAAATCCCCTCAGATGTGGCATGAATGATTCAAGTTCAAGCAAAAAGCCAGCAGGGAGCCCGGACCATAGAAAGCGAAAGCGCGCCAATCGCGGAATTGTGCAATTTGAGCAAGTCCTACTCCCGGGGTCGAGTCAAGGCTCTTGACGGGGTAAACCTGAGCATTGAAGAAGGTGAAATCTTCGGGCTCATAGGTCCAAACGGCTCCGGAAAAACCACAATGATTGGCTGCCTGCTTGGTCTTTTGCGGCCTGATTCCGGTTCGGTATTGATTAAAGGCAAATCGCCAGAGTATTTTTCAGTTCACCAGCTTATCGGCTATATGCCTGAACGACCGGACTTCGAGCACTGGATGAGCGGCCGGCAATTCCTGGAATATCATCATGAATTAGCCGGAAAAGATCCACGCACACGCAAAGCGGACATAGAAGAAGCTCTTGAATTTGTGGAACTGGACAGAGGGGCGCGCGAAAGGCGGCTGAAAACATATTCGCGAGGCATGCTGCAAAGACTTAACCTGGCTCAGTTAATGCTGGGCAAAGCCAGGCTTTTGCTAATGGATGAACCGACGCTGGGACTGGACCCGAACGGCGTAGCTGTGGTGCGCCGTTTCATTGCCAGAGCCAGAGAAGAAAAAGTCACTGCCATAATCAACTCACATCAACTTGATGAAATTGAGCGCCTTTGCGATCGGGTGGCTTTTATCAAGCATGGAAAAATCAGATCAATCGAGAAACTCAAAGCCGAAGATTTTTGCGACTATATACTTTGCGTTCGCTTCAGCGCCAACGGCAAAAGCGATGCAGAATACCAAGCGAAGCTGCCGGAAATCGCCGCCGCCTCAAATTCACAGTTTCAAGAACTGAAAGAACGCAATGCCCGTTTTCTTGTAAAAGACGGAAAAGGCGCAGGTCAGTTAATAAAAGATCTGGTTATGTCCGGAATTCTTGTGGAAGAAGCGGTTCCTGAAAGAAGCAGGCTTGAACAGCTTTTCCTGAATGGAGGCGAAAGCGATGTGGGTTAATAAAGCCATATTCAAATTCACAGTCATGTCTGCATGCCTTGATCCGATGAAACTCATGTACGTTGCTTTACTGGGCTTTGTGGTGCCGATCGGCATGAAGCTGGCTGCACTTTATCACGGCAGTGCAGACTCACAAACTTTTGAAATGCTCACCGGTAAAGTCGGTGTTTCATTTATCATGATGGTACTTTGCCTCGGTCTTGCAGGTAACTCAACCACTCAAAGCGGTCGCGGCGGCGAATACCTTCCCTTGCTTTTTTCAAGACCGGTAAGCCGCACGGAATACGTTTTTACCAAATGGGTAACTATCACCGCCATTGGTGGCACACTTGCCGCTCTGCAAAACATACTTGTAGCACTTTGCGGATTTGCCTTTGGTGAAACAACATCGGCGCTTGGACTCTTAAGCATGATTATCGAGCGCTATTTAGATTCGGGAATTCTGGCAGCTGGAATGATCTGGACCATGCTCAATAAGCATCCTGTATTTCAGGTAACATCGATAATTGCCTTTTATGTCTGGATGCTTGGTCAAACAGTTCCACCAGTGAGCGTCGCAGGACCTCAAGCCAGCGGCGTCGATCAGCTGGCCCTTGAGGCAACTAAAATACTTCTAGATTGCTCCGGTTATCTGGGTGATCTGGTTTTGCCGGGCATCAATATCTATGACTTATTAAACGCGCATACACCAAGCCTGCTGCCGATCATTGCCTATTTTTCGACGCTTGGAATTTACCTGACGGGCGCCATAATTTCCACTAATAAGCGGGAGTTCTTTTATGGAACTAACTGAAGATTTTCGCCTCACAAGCACTCCTAGAAGCCTGCTTATCGGCTGCATCATATTGCTTACTCTGAGAATAGGGCTTTCGATTTTCGAATGGCAGCATCCGATAAATCGCGGACGCACAGTTGCCTGGCAGGATGCCGCCGTATCACAAGAGCAGCCTGCCGACGGCAAGAAGCTTAGGCTTTATGAATTCTACGCAGACTGGTGCAGCCCCTGCCAGAGACTTGAGCGCGACGTGATGAGCAATGACGAAATCAGAGACACAATCGAGTCTAATTTCCAGGCGATTCGAGTAGTCGACAAGCAAAGAGAAGAGGGCAAAAATCCAAAATGGATGCAGGAATTGCAAAAGAAATACCGAGTCTTTGCATTTCCGACACTGGTTGCAGTCGCCCCTGACGGTGAAGCGATCGGCTCACTGGTTGGAAACTCCAGCTCTCTTTCGGTTTACCGCTTTTTGAGCCGTACTATAAACGACGCTGCTAAGAAAGCTAAATGAGAAAAGCTCATTCTTAAAGTTCAGTGATTTTCAGAGCAATTGAAGCATCAATCTGCCAAACTTTTTGAATCCATGCGGATATGGTCAATTAGTTCAGGCAAGGGCACGGCAATGAGTCTAAAAAGCGATATTACAGCAGACATGAAAGAAGCAATGAAAGCACGCGATCAGGTTCGTGTCGACACGCTTCGTTCTGCGCTTTCAGCATTCACTTACAAACGAACGGAATCCGGCAAGGAAGAATTGACTGTGGAAGAAGAGCAAGCTGTATTGCAAAAGCAAGTCAAACAGCGTAATGACTCAATTGCGGAATATACAAAAGCAGGTCGCGCCGATCTGGCAGACAAAGAAAAAACCGAACGCGACATTCTTGCAAAATATCTGCCTGTCCAAAAAAGCGAAGCGGAGATTAGAGAAATAGTCAAAACCGTCCTTGCCGGACTCCCCGCCGACGGACGCAATCAGGGCGCCGCCATGAAGATCCTCATGCCTCAACTCAAGGGACTGGCCGACGGCAATCTTGTTAAACAGATAGTCGGCGAAGAGTTGAAATAAGAAGACGGACTCTTAGTAGTTTTTGTGCATTTGAGCATATGGTGAATCAAAAACGAGCTGGTCTTTGTCGATGTAGACTTTTCCACCCTCGTCTCTGGCATCTTTTTGCATTTTTTTGATAACTTCAAGACGCTCTTCTTTGCTCAGAGACTGCAGTTCTTTCAATGCAGCATCGCCGTGATGATTAACAGAAAGATTTTCGAGTTTTTGAGCTTCTTGTTCGATATTCATGGTCCAGTCCTCCATTCCCTTTTGCTTTGAGCGCCGTCGCTCATGTAAAAGAGAATATCGGCCGGGGCGAGCCATGCCAGGTCCGCGTTGTGACATATTCGGGTCTTCAGATTAAAACTCTCAAGACCCGAAATTATCGAAGCAAAGGCTTCAGTCTTTATATCCCAGATAAAAGGGCCGACGGCTTGTACCATCAGTGCGCAGGGTTTTGGTGTTGACCAATCGGTCCGGAATCAAATCACTGGCTAGTTTTGCAGTTATGCCGGCAGCAATCAGCACGAGTCCGGCCTTTCCAGCCCTGGTCAAATATCTTTCGGCCACCTGAACACTAGCTTGGGCGGCCAGATTGCCTGAACCGGCAGCTAATAAATCAACAGTGGCGACACCGGCAGGTGAAAGCCGGCTGGCAATTCCCCAATTGCGGGCCAGACCGCCGGCAAGCAGGGCGGAATCTCCCAGTGTGTGCAATCCGGCTTTATAAAAATCTCTCTGATTATTGGCGTGCTGAAGGGCAGGCAGATCGTCGAAAAGCAGACCCAGTCCGCCATAGGCAGCCGTAGCCCCGGAAAGCCCGCCCGAAAAGCGACCGACACCGCTGTAGGCTCGGTAAGCCCCCCAGCCTCCCAGACCGACTAAGCTGGAAAGAAGAGCAGGTCTTTGGTTGTAGCTTGTCAAAAACTGAGCTGCCAGTGAATCGGGCGCATGTTGCCACTCATACTCAAATTTGAACTTGGGCTTATCGCTTTCTAGAAAAGCCTTGAGGTCGGCGGAAGGCACAAAATATCCGTCCGTACGCTCGACGTTTTCGTAAACACTCACACCTAGAACCCGGCCGGCTTTATCGATGCACGGACCGCCTGAATTTCCCGGGCGCATATGCACGCGTGCGTGCAAAAGTTCATTTTGCAAGAATAATTCTTTGTCTTTGGGATCCAGCTTAAGACTGGCGAAATCAGCCATTAAAGCCTTATTGAATCTTTTGAAATTGCTCGTATTCTCGAGCCAGTTTCCGGGTGAAAGAATAGCCGTAGTCACCCCGTCAGGATGACCCAGAGCTCGAACTACTTCATTTTCCTGCAGAACCGCAGTTGAAGTCGAAAGCGGCTTCAGCGTGGATGGAATACTGCCTTCGATTTCCAGAACAGCCAGGTCTTTTATATCGTCAGCGCTTTTGACCCTTGCTTTATGCCTTTCACCATCTTTGGTGATCACAAAGACTTCGGGATCGCCTACTAGCACGTGGAAGTTTGTGACTATTTCTCCAGGCTTCCCAATCGCA
The DNA here is from genome assembly GCA_019748395.1 of Candidatus Obscuribacterales bacterium. Classification (GTDB taxonomy): domain Bacteria; phylum Cyanobacteriota; class Vampirovibrionia; order Obscuribacterales; family Obscuribacteraceae; genus JAIEPM01. Next base: position 1,617 of record JAIEPM010000649.1, on the reverse strand, counting down.
AAACCTGAGCCTGTTTTAGTGTTTGTTTCAATACGAACTATGCTTGGACTGATCTCGTTATAAAGCCTGACCGAAACAGGATCAGCCTTTTGCGGCTCCTCAGTCAGCTTTCCGCCCAGTTCAAGGAGCGGTATTTTTTGATCATCGGGCATTTGGACTCCTTTTCGGCCAAATTCACCCAGCCGGCTCTATCAAGTCTATGCGCTTTAATCAAAATCCGGACAGGACAATTTCGTATAAGTCCCATGCATATTCCTTTTAGAGACTTTTCCCGCGGAGAAAATTCGCTTCTTAAACAAAGAACAGACCCGGGAGGCCGGTTCTGCCGGCCGGAGCGCAAGCCTCCCGCCTGCCGGAGCGCAGGCGGGAGGCCTGCTTCTCTGAGCCCGGTCCGTCCGCTCATGGGCGGTTTGCCCCATGCCGTGCCAAATTTATGCCAAAAATCTGCCCGGACTTTGCCAAGCAAGATGAGTATTCTTAAATGCATCAAGGGCATGGCTGAAAGCCCTGGTGGGGAAACAAATTTCGGGCTTGGGTGAAAAATATGACTAACGGAACATTCGCGACAAAGTCTTCCAGCTGCTGTGTATCGGGTGTGGAAAGCAAAAAAATCACCAGAGAGCAGGTGATTACTCTGCGCAATATTTCGGTGCAAAAAGACAGTATACGCAAAATGACCGAATTGCTTCTCGGCGGCTGGCGCGGTCTGCTAGAGGCAATGAGCGCTCCACTGCATACGAAGAACACGAACAGTATGTGCAAATACTATGGTCACATCATCCAGGGTTCATGGGAAGGCGCTTTCCCGAAATGCAGAGATTGCGGCTGACAGATCAAAACTGCCGATCAGAAGCGCAAAGCATCGCCCAGACACTGAGTCTTGAAAAGTTTTCTCGCTGACATCATTACCCCGAACCCAGAAAAGTCAGCGGGCTGGCTAGAGGGAACCGCAATCGGCGGTTCTCTCTAAGGGCTTTTTATAACTTGAAGGAGGCAAGTGAAGGGATTAGTTGGCGGACTCATGCAAGGCGTGCTGAAGGGCGCCATCGATGCCCGGATAATGATATTTGAAGCCTGCCGATTCAAGTTTGCTCGGTAGAATCCTCGCTCCAGAAAGCAACATTTCCTGAGCCATTTCCCCAAATAAGAGCTTGGCGCCGAAAGCCGGCACGGGAAATATGGTCGGGCGCCCGAGCGCTTTGCCCAGAGAGCGAGTGAACTCCGCATTCGTAACCGGATTGGGCGTGACTGCATTAACCGGTCCTGAAACCGAATCGTTTTTAATCGCAAAATAAATTGCTTCAACTAAATCATCTAGAGATATCCAGCTCATGTATTGCCGTCCGCTGCCCAGCACGCCGCCCGCACCCATAACAAAGGGCGGCAACATTTTGGAAAGTGCCCCCCCTTTCTTGCTGAGCACGACGCCGATGCGCATCTTGACTGTGCGCACACCCTTAGCGGACGCCGCAGCCGTCGCTTCCTCCCAGCCTTTACAAACCTCTGCCAAAAAGCCCAGACCAGGACCGCTCTCTTCTGTTAGAGTTTCAGAGCCCCGGTCTCCGTAGTAACCGATCGCTGAGGCGCATACGAACACGCGCGGCGCTTTTTTCATGG
>JAIEPM010000128.1 GCA_019748395.1 Candidatus Obscuribacterales bacterium | reverse complement strand
TTCAGCGCGATCGCCGGCTCTCGTTCCTGTACCGTGTGCTTCAAGCAGTTCGACTCCGGCAGGCGAAAAACCTGCCATCTCGTAGGCTCGGCGCATCGCCAGTGCCTCACCCTCCACATTCGGTGCCAGTGAAGCAGCGCCTCTGCCGTCGCTGGAAGAGCCGATGCCTTTCAAAACCGCGTAAACCTTGTTCTTGTCCCTCAAGGCGTCTTCCAGTCGTTTTAGAACGACCATACCGACCCCTTCGCCAAGAATGGTTCCGTCCGCGCTATCATCAAAGGGGCGAATTTCCCCTTGTTGAGACAGTGCTCCCAGTTCGCAGAACATCTGGTAGAAATAAGGACTGGAATTGATATGCACACCGCCGGCGATGGCTATATCCGACTGCCCGCTTAAAAGGGCTTGTACTGCCGTTTCTACTGCAATCAGCGACGAGGCGCAAGCTGCATCAAGCACCATGTTTCGTCCGCGAAATCCTAATTTCGCAGCTATGCGTCCTGACAGTACATTCGGCATGACAGCCGGTATGGTATCGGCATTACAGGGTTGGAGTCCGGCTCGAAGACCGAGTTCTATTTCGCCGAGTTCCTTTTCATTCAAGTGAGGAGCTACGGTTTTCAGAATATCCAGAACTTGATCTATGGTCTGACCGTGTTGAATCAGGTTTAGAGAACCGACGCCCGGCGCCATCGTTCGGCCGATAATTACGTCTGCTTTTTCGGCATCGAAAGTTTTGTGATTGTAGCCGGCGTCTTTCAAGGCTTCGGCAGCTGCTCTCAGTGCTAAAAATTGATCCGGGTCGGAGCCTTTGAGGCTTGCAGGCATAATGCCGAATTCCAGAGGGTCGAAGTCCGCGTATTCAGTGATAAAACCGCCCTTTGTGCAATAAATTTTGCCGAAGACTCCGGCGTTCTTGTTTTTGTAGAACTGCGGATTCCATTCTGACTCATTAGGCTCACGCAGCGAGTCTACACCTGAAGCAATGTTTTCCCAATAAGATAAGAGCGATGGTGCCCCGGGAAAAATGCAAGACATTCCAATTATGGCAATTGCCGGTTTTTTCTCACCGGTTTCTGCCGGGACTTTCATCTGGAATTTCCTGCTTCGATGGAAGTTTTCAGATCTTGCGGCTCGATACTGACACTCTTGAGGGACGGCGCCTCTTGCTCATTGCCGAGCTCGTCTTTGATCCAATCAATGATTCCTTGCAAGGTTTTGATACCGGCGAGTTTTTCGATGCCTTCTTCCAGCATTTCTTGCTTATGGTCGGGAATCAACTTTCTAAAGCTATTTAGTATTTCGACTCGTTTAATGGAATCAATGCCGAGGTCTGCTTCCAGATCTAAAGTTGGTTCGAGCATTTCAGGCGGGTAGCCGGTGCGCTCGCTGACAATTTCGATCAGGGATTCTACAAGTTGCTCGACGTTGAGCTTTTCCTTCTCATTGATTTTGGAGCTGCTTCGAGACGCTGCGACTGCAACCGTTTCGACGCTTTGCATTATCTGTGCAGGCTCGATACTCGAGCTCGTTTGCGGCAGGGTAGTAATTCGTTCAGTGCCTTGTTTAGTGCTCTCTGCTTTTACAGGCTCAAGATTGATTGTTTGCGGATTGTATTCGACGAGCGGTTCTTGAATAATAGTTCTGAAGCCGGAATTGATAGCTGGAACTTCGTTCAACAGATTTGTGACGCCTGCGTTGTCGTTGCCGCCGCTGCTCAGGTAAGCAAGCATGACGCGTTGCTGTGTTTCAAGAAAATTACAGGTCATTTCCAGGCTTGCTTTTTGAAACGCAAGCATCACCTGGTCTCTGCCGCTCATGGGAGCGGACGGCGCTGATCTTTTCGGCATCGCTGTGCTCTGTTGAAATTTTGAATCGTTCGAAGATGTCATCGATTATGCTGCCTTCTTCTCGGGACGTTTTGAGAAGAGAAAATTAGTTTACAAGTATAGCTTGTGTCGACAATTTTGGCATTTAACGGATCTTATCAGGGACTTGCTTCAAAAGCGGAAAGGCAAGCCTGATTCATGGTGCTGCTGTTGTTTCGCGAGATGAAACACTGGTTGTTTTTGTTTCGTCTTTATTGTTTTGGGCGTACTTGCTGCTCTTTTCCGCAAGCCATGACTCGACAGCTGTTTCTACTTCCGGGCGGAGAAACTTTGTTTCTAAGTGAATGTGCCCTTTACCTTGCAGCATCTGCAGGTGTTTGTCTTGGCAGGGTAGCTGCGTCATCAGGGTATTAATGTCTGCGGCGTCGAAAAGTTTGTCTTCGCTGCCTTCAAGCACCAGCACTGAAAGTTTCTGCGGTAACTGCGGTATAAATCGCATGCATTCTTTGTTGTAAAAGCGAGTCTTAAACAATTCACCGACATTCAATCTGTTTCGACCGAGTGGGTCGTTGATTCGCTCGTCTGTGATTTTCTCGTCTTCTGAAACACGCGTTTTCAGGAAGGGGGTGATATCGAGCTGTGCTTTTGGATTGACAAAAAATACGGTCAGGGCTTGTTTGATAATCGTGGGTCCGAAAAAGAGCCTCTGTTTGATCGCCGGGCTCGAAAGAATCATGCCATCGGCTGCATCCGGGTTTTGTGCCAGCAAGCGAATAGACATATTGGCTCCGACACTCTCGCCCATGATAAAGAGCGGGGTGCCGGGGTAGAGCTCGTGAAGCCGTTTTGACAGCTTGAGCAGATCGAGCTCACTCTGGTGATAAAGTACGTGCTTGGCAAGCAGGTCGTCCGGTCCACTGTTGTGATACCAGGCGCCGAAACCCCTGAGGTCCGGCGAGAAAACGGCGTAGCCTTTTTGTGACAATTTCTCGGCAATAATACTGTAGCTTCGTCCGTGCAAGGTCGCTCCGTGGATTGCCAGAACGACTGCCTGTGGTTTTGCAGCTTTGGACCAGGAGTAGATAGGGAAGCCGAGCTCAGCACTGAGGTTGTCAACCGCCGACATTTCGACTTCTTTGCCCAGGGCGGCTCGGTCGGGCGCAAAACAGAGAGCGCTCAAAAGCGCCAAGCCGACAAGAAGCCCGCCTGAGCCCAGCTTGCGGGCAAAAGACGCGATGCGGCGCTCTGCGGTTTTGACTCTGCTCGTCAAAACAATTACTCCGTGACTCCCTCTATTGTATTTTTTTCCCCCAAGAATGTTCCCAAACGACACCCAAGAGATGAAACTTCTCGTTTAAAACTTAAAAGAAGGGGTCTTGGCCCCTTCTTTCTCCAGCACCTTACAGAGTTTTCAGTATCGAACTTGTCTTGCTCGGGCCTGCCGTGCCTGCATTTGTGCTTCAAGTTCCATCGCGCGGTAACGCTTATATTCATCCCAGGCATTGCTTTTCTGGCTTGGAACGATTTTGTCGAGCAAAGACTTAATGAAATCGCTTATAAATGTCATGGGGGCGCCTCGATTGTGTGGGGTGGGCTGACGTTTGATCTGTCGCTTTGAAATTCGCTTTGGAAGGGCGTTCCATTGCATGCTTTCTTGTGCCACCACTTTTAGTGACTCAAGAAAGTATGCAATTTCGTGTTTTCTATTAACTTTGAAGTCCCAAAAAATAGGAGCTCAAATCCAAACTAAACTCATGGAGATTCTTGACGCCGGGAATTCATGGCTGTTCCCGTTTTCTCGACGAAATTTCAAATATTATTCGGTGCCTGACCTGCAATTTAGGGTTCAATGGCAAGCTGGTCGGAATGGGCATAAATATTTGAGTCAAGACAGTCTGCAGGATTTTTATGAGACTCTCCTCTAATCGATCTACCCATGTCGAATTCGAGGGCAAAAACTATCTTTATTTTGGCGGTACAAATTTCCTTGGTCTGGCTCAGCGCCCGGAATTGATTGAGGCGGCTCTTGCGGCTTTTGAAAAATTCGGATTGAGTTCCGGTGCATCCCGTCTGACTTCCGGTGACAATGAAGAACTGGCTGGACTTGAGAGAGAGCTGGCTCAATTTGCGGCTTCGCAGTCGGCTTTAGTTCTTCCGGCCGGCTTCTTATCCAATCAAGCCGTAGTTGAAGGTCTGGACCATAAAGTTGATGTCTGGATTGCTTTTGCTAAAGCCCACGCAAGCATTCATGCGGCTTTGAAACATAGCAAAAAAGAAGTGCTTTTTCTTGAAGATCCTGAATGCGGTGCTGCTGCCGACGGGCTGAGAGAGCACCTGGGGCTTACTTCCCGGATGCGAATCGGACTCTTTCTTGAACCGATTTTTCCATTGAAAGGACGTCTTGCGTCGGTTTGTGAAATTCGAGCGCGCCTTGCCGAAAAGGACATCCTGATTCTTGATGAAGCACAATCTATGGGTGTTCTTGGTGAGAATGGACGGGGAGCGATTGAGCATTTTAAACTTCCGCCGCTCAATTTGATTCGCACCGGTACTTTCAGTAAGGCCTTCGGGGCTTATGGCGGTTTCGTTCTTGCTGATCCCGATAATCTTGATTTGATTCGAAGCCGAGCTGCTTCGGTCGGAGGCAGCACTTCTTTGCCTCCGGCAATTTGTGCTGCAGCAAGAGCCTCGATTCGCCTTATTGAAAATGAACCAGAATCGAATATTCAAAAGCTAAATGCGAATATCATCTACCTGAATCGCTTGCTTTCGGAGATTGATCTTGCTTCAAGCAAGGTTCCGATTTTTTATCAGGAAGCTTCGCCTCGTTTAGCTGAAATTCGCGAAAAGCTGCTTGAAGAGCAGATTTATCTGCCCTCAGTCAGCAGCTATTTTAGCTCGTCATCTCAAATTGGTTTGAGGTGGACGATACAGGCTGCTCACAGCCGGGAGCAACTCGACTTACTGGTCGAGTCAATCAAATCTTTCCTATGAGTTTTCTAAGTCCCGTTGCCATTGCTTCCGGACCTCCATAGCCTACTTGAGAGGAAGCTACATCGCCATTTGGATTCAAGAATACTGTAGTAGGCACCGGACCAATTGAGTATTTTTCGACTAACTGCTCATTGGCCGGATCATCAACATCTACGGTTTGAAAAATGACCCGGTTTCCGCATCGTAACTTGGCTTCTTCAACTAATTTATCCATGTTCTTACAGGGCTCACACCACTTAGCTGAAAAGACCAGCACCGTCGGTAGTGCGTTGCTTGCTGCTGCTGCCGGCATCATCCTTGAAAGTTTAGGGTTAGCCGGAATCATCTGATTTGGTATCTTCAGCAAAGTATAGTTGGCTTCTTGAGCTACTTCTGTGCCCCGGCCCAGCCGCATTGCAGTAGTTAAGCTTTTGCGTGCAAGAACTGGGCGGTTCAGCATTAACTGCGCTTTGCCGTGTAATAAATGCAAGTTCGGATCATTTGGATTGATGGTCATCGCTTGTTTTAGATCATTTAAAGCTAAAGGAGCTTTGCCGGCTTCTATTTTGGCTCGGGCGCTTTCCAGAAGATCGTTGTAGGGTGTGCTTTGAGGGCAGTGCTTTAAGATCCATTTGGCGACACCGGCAAGGGTCTGATTGCTGAATTGATCGTGCTCGAAAATCAGATGTTCGCCATTGCTGACCATGACCATTTCTTTGTCGCTCGATTTGATTTTTTCGAATAATTCCTGCGTCCCTTCCGGCTTAACCAGTCCATCTTTGCTGCCTTGCACCATGAGAACCGGTGTGCTGTTGATTTTTTCCACCACGTCATTGGTTTCGTTCATGAAATGTTGAAACTGCATCAATTCCAGCGGTGATAATTTCAGTCTGGCAAGTTCATCGCCTTCCCAGAGCTTTTTCAAAGTTTCGTTATCTCCGGCAGCCTGGTCGACAATGTCTTTGCCGATGTCGAAGCTGCGGGTCGGCCCTGTGAGTGCATGCAAGAATACTTTTAGATCTGTTTTCTTTTGTTTGAAACGGTCGCCTGACGCTGCCGCTGAAATCACGCCGTCGACCAGATGCGGATATTGAGCAGTAGCATGCAAAACTATCGCGCCGCCCATTGATTCGCCCAGAAGAAACACCGGTTTTTTAGGATTTGTTTTGCGCAACCATAAAAGCGTATCTTCAACATCGTCTATGCAGTCACTGAAATCAACCTTCTTATGTCCCTGTGCTTTCATCCAGGAACCGAATCCTCGGACATCTATGGCGTAAGTTGCTATACCCAGTTTGCTCATGTCGCTGCCGAGTGCTTGATAGCAGGAGCTATCGAGCCCCAGCCCGTGCACGCAGAGCAGCACCGCTTTGGTGGGGACTCCGGGCTGTATCCAGGAAATGCAAGGAGCGTCACCTCTTACTTTGCCTTTTTCTGTCTTCTTGCACTTCTCTTTTCCATTGTCGGAATCAGGCTTAGCTTGAGAGTCGATAGCTGAGCTTTGACTTGAGTTTTTATCAGATTTCTCTTTGGAGGTGCTTAGGCTGCTCTCTTTGGTGGACGGTGTCAAGTTGCCCGGCAAAACGCCTGTCGAAGAAGCTGATTTTGAGTCTGTCGCCTGTTTCTTTATTGCTGAGAGAGCTGCCATTGCAGCTGCTTTTTCGCTTGGGCTGAGCCCAACCGATTTTGCCGGTGCAACGTAAGTTCTTTGAGTTGATAACGGGAGCAGAGGCTGAATGCTCTGTATAGCAGCTTGCCGACGAGCTCTCCGCTGATTCACTTGTTGGGCCTGGCTGACTGTGCAGGGAAACAAATTGCCGATAAGCATAAAGCTACTTAGCAACAAAATTGGACAGCGAATAAATTTTCTCGGCATTTTGGAAACTCATCAACCTTTTAATGCCTTAATTCTCGCAGCAATATTGAGTTGCTGATCCTTAGCTATCTTTCAGGCAGAACTTAGACCGATTGCTGCTGCTGCACAGTGAAGCGGGCGGGCGATTGCTGAATTTGGTCGAATTGCTGTGCCAGACCATCTGTATCCTGTGGCAGTATGTCTTCACTGGTTGTGTAAACTGCCTGCTGGGCATAGAGCTTCTGCAGTTGAACGGCATGTTCCTGGGCTTCTCTGATTTTTGCGAGGTTCTCAGCGTTTTTAAGAGCTTCGGCGCTGCGAGCTCTCGATTTGTTTCTGATTTCTATGAGTGTATTTTGTACGATGTTGCCCAGTTCTCTGAGTATTGGGAAACCCATAAAAAATGCTGCATAGCAGAGAATCAAATGTATCTGGTTGGCATAAGGAATCAGCGGCTGGAACCAGGAAAGATGCTGATTCAGTGCATAGGCGCCGCATAGATTCGCTCCGGCAAAAAAGAAAACCCAGTGCAGGCGTTCTGTCGGAACTCGCGAAAACTTCCAGTCCGCTTCCACCAGTTTGTCCGGCAGCGGCATCAGGCTGTTGATACCACTGGCGGTGACCTGTAGGGAGGGGAATCTGTATACGATGTTGCCGCGCTCGGTTACTTCCGGGCTGCCGTCAAAGCGGACCATCACGGCAAGCATACTTTGCGAGTCGCTTTTGTTGTTAAGCAGGTATGGAGCCAGTTGTTCGGCTGTGACCACACCGTTGTTGCGTCTTATTTGCTCTGCAATGAGCTGCCACTGAGTTTCTTTGAGCGGCTTATTTGGATTTCCCTCGCCGAATAAAAAGCTGAAACAGTTCTGGAAAAATCCCTTGTCCGGGGAGTCGATTTTGACACCCATGTATTCATCCTGACCGTCAGTCGGCGTTCTGGCGCCGGCAAGCGTGCTCCAGGCAAAGAACATGCCGAGTTCATCCCAATCGAAAAACTCAAAATCGAGCCCGCCCAGGTCCATATCCATATCGCCGTCGGCGGCGTCTGCTGCTCCGATTCCAAACAAAATGAATACGAGCGCGACTGCAAACACAATCATGATTGTGATGATTGATGCCATTAACAGAATGCCGAAAGAAATTTTCAGTATGTAGAATCCGGCATCAAAGCAAATATCAAAAACGTCTTTGAGTAGTTTGCGCAGTCCGACTACCCTGTAAACCGACTCTAAATCGGGATAAAACTTGTAGCTGAGCTCACCGCCCGGCGAAACTTCAAGCACTGCACGCGTATCGAGAGCTATTTTGTTGAGGCTCTGGCGCGCTTCAAACAGTGAAAGCCCGGTTTTTGCGGCAATATCGGCCACAGACACCTTGTGCCCAAGCTGTTTGATGGCGGCCAGAACCGTGTTTTTGTTGTCCAATGGAGATTCCCGCAGTTCGCACCAGTTAATCTTAGTTGAATCGCTCGCCTCTGTGAATGCGTGAAACTCCCCCGCTTGCCTTATCCTGAGAATTTCATAATGCCTGAGGGGTTGACTCATGAAAGAGCCGATTGAATGTTCTACACTGCTGCAAAGCTTCAAGAGCCCCTCATTGGTGTATTTAGATGAGCAGAAAATCGAAGAATTCGCCGGATCGCCTTAAGTTGAAAGCTGCTCTAGAGAAGGAACTGGAGTATTTTGAGAAAACTCATCCGCGCTCGAAAGCTTTGTTTGAACGGGCAAAGTCAAGCTTGCTGGCCGGAGTGCCGATGAACTGGATGGTTAAGTGGGCCGGCAGTTTTCCGGTTTTTGTCAAAGATGCTTCCGGCTCCCATTTTACCGATGTGGACGGACTGCGCTATCTCGATCTCTGTCTCGGTGATACGGGAGCGATGACTGGACATTCGCCCGCCGAGTCTGTAAAGGCGATTCAAGACCGGGTTGCTCAGGGTGTCACTTTCATGCTGCCGACCGAAGATGCGATCTGGGTCGGAGAAGAACTTCAGCGGCGTTTCGGCTTGCCTTACTGGCAAATGGCTATGACTGCCACAGATGCTAATCGTTTCTCCATTCGTCTTGCCCGTCATATCACCGGTCGCAAAAAGGTTCTGGTTTTCAGCTGGTGTTACCACGGGTCGGTGGACGAATCTTTCATTATTCTCAAAGATGAAAAGCCTGTTTGCCGCAGCGGCAACATCGGGCCGGCTGTCGACCCGGCTGTGACCACTAAAGTTGTGGAGTTTAATGATATTCCGGCCCTGGAAGCGGCGCTTGCTGATCATGATGTGGCTTGTGTACTGGCTGAGCCGGTCATGACTAATATCGGCATTGTTCATCCTGAGCCCGGCTTTCATGAGGCGCTGCGCCGGATCACAAGGCGCAGCGGCACGCTTTTGATCCTCGATGAAACGCATACGATATGCGCTGGTCCGGGTGGTTACACTGCGGCTCATAACTTAGAGCCGGATATTCTTGTTTGCGGAAAACCAATTGCCAGCGGCATTCCGGCCGCAGTTTATGGATTCAGCAAAGAACTGGCTGAGCGCATTTCAGCAAGTGTCAGCATTGAAGAGTGCGACACGGGCGGCATCGGCGGAACTCTCGCCGGCAATGCTCTTTCGCTTGCGGCAATGAAAGTGACTCTGGAAAAGGTTTTAACGCCGGACGCATATAAGCGCAGCATCCCTCTGGCTAAGCGGTTCACCGACGGCGTCAATGCCGTGATTGATGAATATGCATTGCCATGGACTGTGCAGCAGCTTGGCTGTCGTGCTGAGTACTGGTTCAAAGAAACTCCGCCGCGCAATGGCGGTGAAGCGGCTGCTGCTGCTGATTATGAACTCGATCGTTTCATGCACCTTGCCGCATTGAATCGGGGTATTTTAATGACGCCGTTTCACAATATGGCTCTTGTTTCGCCCGCGAGCACTGAAGCCGACATGGACGAGCATACTCGCGTGTTCAGGGAATCGGTCAAAATTCTTTTTGATTAACTCAGGCTGCTAATCGATTTTTATAATATTGCGGTGGAATCGAGTTACGACGTTCGGATCAGGCACGATGCGGACTTTGGCTTGCTCTTTTCCAGGATATGGAATGGCGTTCAGAACATAACGAATACTTTCCAGTCTCGCCAACTTTTTGTTGTTTGCTTTGACAATGATCCAGGGACTGAAAGAGGTATGTGTTTTGCTCAGCATTTCTTCTTTGTAGTGTGTGTAATCGTTCCAAAGAGACTGCGCTTTCTCGTCTATTGGGCTGAGCTTCCATTGCTTGAGCGGATTGTGGCGACGCAAATTGAAGCGTCTTTCCTGCTCGTCTTTTGAAATTGAAAACCAGAATTTGATAATGAAAACACCATCTTCGTAAAGCATGTGTTCCCATTCAGGAACTTGTTGCATGAAGCGCTGATAGTCTGCTTCCGTGCAGAACTTGTTAACAGGTTCGACAACAGCGCGGTTGTACCAGCTGCGGTCGAAAAATACGATTTCGCCCTCATTTGGCAGATGCTTTGAATATCTCTGGAAATACCATTGTCCCTGTTCTTCTTCGCTTGGTTTCGGCAGTGCCACTACGCGCAAAGAGCGTGGATTCAGGTGCTCGGTGAAGCGTCTGATTGCTCCGCCTTTGCCGGCCGCATCGCGACCTTCAAGCAGAATCGCTACACGTTTGCCGTTGTCTTTAACCCAGCGCTGTAGTTTTACCAGCTCAATTTGCAGTTCGATGAGCTCTCTTTCGTAGCGCAGAGTGCTCATCACTTCTTTTAGACGAATGTCTCTTTTTTTAAGAAGTTCCATCAGCCCGCGATTCGAGTTGATAAGCTCGAGATCGTCGACTGTAAGCTGATAATTTGATTTTGCGATCGGCTTTTTCTTGTCGCCGCGGTGGACTCTGTGCTCAACTTCGGTCAATCGCGATTCTGCAGTTTTAAGATGCTCATGTGCTTCTTTTAGTTCATCTCTGGCTTCCTGAAAGTCTGAATCTTCGTCGGCAGCCAGGCTGGCATCTTCTAAAGCGAGCAGCTCCCTGCCGTTTTTGCCGTTGTTTTTGCTTTTTCGATTCTCTTTGTCGGCTTTCGAGTCAAAGTCCTCGTCAAGATTTTTCTTCTTTTCGTGATCAGCCACAATTCGCCAGCCCCGTTTCTCCAACTCGTTCATTTTATACCCCAAATGCTTTAATTAACGTTGATTTGCTTGCCGAGATTTTGCCCGGGGAGACTATGCTTATGCGTTGCCAGACTCTAGATGGTACGTCTTTATCTTCCTGACTGCTAATTTTGAGTGCCAGATAAAGTTGGTAGCTCTTGATTGCCTGGGACCTTTTGCCCATTTGCCACAAGCTGTCTGCCAGATTCAGATGAGCGACTGCTCTTTGAGGACTGGCTTTGACCACAAGCAAAAGTGCTTCACTGGATTCTTTCAGGTTTCCGCTTTGCTGTAGAAAAAAGCCGTAGTCGTTTAAGGCACTGACATAGTCGGCAAGCGGTAATCCTTGAAACTTAAAGGCGTCCAACCAGCTTTCTTCTTGAGTAATACCTGGATTGCGGTATTCTCGCTTGCTATTGATTGCGCGTTTGCTCAGCTCGAAAATCATTCTCAGTCTCTCGGCTGCAGCAGCAGGATCACCCTCTCCATAAAGTTGCAAAGCTTTGCGTTCGCCTTTCCTGATGGCATCTGCCAGGAAATTGTTGTTGATGTAAGTTGCTGGAACCGCCTCAACTGAACCCAGTTCAATAGCTTCAGGATCGCCGCTCAGAATTCCGTCTATCTGTTCTTCCATCTGTTGCGCGTAGGCATCGGTGCTTCTGCTTTGAAGCAGGTCAATCTTATGATTGCCGATTCTATAAATATCCTCATGCCAGATTGGTCCATCTCCATCTCGTTGACTGAGAATAATCGAATCCGCCTCGGCTTTGATGTTTACGATGCCTGTGGGGGCTTGCGCAAAGTTTTTTGTCCAGACTATTTCACCCTCGTTAAAGGCCTCAAGTATGAGTTCTCCTTTTTTGTAAGAGACCTGAATATTGTCGAAATAATTGCTTCTGAAATTTTTGAGCGAAATTATGGGAAGCAGCTCGCTTCTTTGCCAGTATTCGGGATCGCTTTCCGTATCTCTTTTAGGATCCGGGATGGCTACCTTAGGGCTTTCTGTTGAATCCCGTTTTTCGACAAGTCTTCTTATGCGCTCTGCGTCTTTCTCAAATTTTAGTTGATGCAGCAACTCTGCATATGAATCCAGTACTTCGGACGATAGATCTTCGTTGGAATTTGACTTCAGCTGATAAATTATTCTGGCTTTTTCTCTCAACTCACGGGCTGCTTTAAAATGGCGGGCCGAGCTTTCAATATCGGCAAGGGCCGCAAGATCAAAAGCGACTTGAATGCTGTTGAAACCAAATGCTTCTTGGTCTATTTTGAGCGCCCGTTTTAACATGTCTGTTTTTTGTTCATATCCGGTTTCACCGGCAGCCAAAAGACATAATGTTAGAGCAAGTTCCGGATGTTCAGGACCCAGACTTTTTTCTTGAATTTGGAGAGCTTGCTTCAGCAGACTTCGGCTTTCTTCGTTCTCAACATCTGCAATGCTCGAATATTGGATTATTGCTTTGGCATAGCCGGGAGATTTTGTTTCTTTTCTTTCTTCCAGAAATCGCAGCGCCGCATTGCAACAGGACAAAGCCGCTGCCTCACGCCCCTCTTCCTGATAGCAACAAGACATTTCAAGCAAAATTTCGGCGATGCGAAGATCCGATGATGACTTCTTTTTCAAAATAGCCAGAGCTGATTTGTATTTCCGTACTGCGATTTTGCTGTTTTTCGTGCTGTTTGCAGATAAAAGCAAGGCATCTAGCAGCGGCAACTCATTGATTCCATATTTTTGAGTCGCCAGTTCCAGCGCTTCATCGGCTAGCAAAGCTGCCGTTTTTTCATCTGAAACTGCGCTGTCCAATCGAGCACTGTTTAAGAGAGCTTTCAGAAGCAAATCTTTGTTGCCGGAGGCTCTTGCATGAAGGAGTGCTAGATTATAGTCCTGTCGAGCTGACAAATAATGTCCTTTCTCTTCCTCTTTTTGTCCCTGACTTGAGAGATTAGCCACAATCTCGGTGCCGGGCTCGACTTTTGCAAACGCCGAATACGCTGCTGCCGAGGCGCTTGCCAGACAAGCTATTGTCCAGAGCTTCCAATTGATTTCACTTAGATTGTGTGAGAATACTGCCGCCGACATTGTTAATTCCTCTTTGGTCCTTGATTCCAATTTAGTGGAGCAAAGTGAAATGCCGTGCAGTGAAGATTTAGCGGACTGTTAAATATTTGTTCGACTCTGTAAAACCGATAGCTTACGAGCCTTATCGGACTCCTGTCAGTAACTCGTAAATTCGGCACAGGATGCGGATAACGATCTGAATAAGGATAATGCAAAGCACCCAGAGATTGCGCAGAAATGCCGACAGAAAATTGTAAGTGGGCAGCAGCGGCTTTTCGCCTTTTCTGATCTGAGAAAGGCAATGGGCCAGCTTGCGAAGATGAGTCGGACCAAAGGGCCCATCATCAAGCCGATTTATCAGAGAGCCGGGCAAGGCTGCTGCTCCGTGCCTTGCTCCCAGCCAGGCACCCAGGATGGCAGCGTTGCTGTCCGTGTCTCCTCCGGCGGAGATTATTTCACCGAGCGCGTCGCTAATATCGCCATCACCGAATCGCAAAAAGCAGAAGACTGCAAGCGGGACACTATGCAGCACAAAGCCGCTGCATTTGAGTTCGAGAAGCGCCGTTGCCGTATCTGCCCGGGCTTCGGCAAGCTCTGCTGCTTTCAGCAAGCGAGCTTTTAGAGTGTTTTCTTCGACGCTGTCGATTGAATCTAAAAAACAATCCATAATCCTGTCGTTTTTTTTGTTCATCGATGCAGCCGCCAGGTCTGCAACAAAGAGGCTGGCTGCTACGGCGCGCGGATCCGTATGCGTGGTCTCCGCGATTTTGATGCTGAAAAGTTTTCGCTTTTCAGGAAGCTCATGAAAGTAGACGCCGATTATCGCCGCGCGCATTGCCGAGCCATTTCCTGCCGACTTTACTCCTGATCTTTCCATGAATAGAGCGATTCTGAAGCAGGAGCTTATAGTTGCCAGGCCGACTCCATAAGGCATGCGCAAAAGCCAGGCAAAAAGTGCTCTTTGAAAGTCTCGGCAGCAGGCTCTTACGTCGTCCGGATGTTTCGCGAGCGCCTGCGCTAAAAGCGCGCTCTGCTCCGTGTCGTCGCTGAAATAGCCATGACCGGGGAGCAGGTGGAAATCTCCGATTTTTCCGAATCTGCGTTTGATTTGCTCTTTGTTCAGCCCCTCGCAAATCAGACCGAGGGCGTCACCAAGGGCGGTGCCCAGTAAAACTCCGGCTAGGCGATCTTCGAATTCACTCTCGGTCAATTCAGCCATTCAGGAATGCACTCAATTCACTGACTACTGCTGTTTCGTGTTCTATATGCGGGCAGTGGCCGCAGTCGTCAAAGAATTGACTTTTGCAATTTGCCAGAGCCGAAGCCAGTGAAACGCCGTTCTCTATCTTCAAAATCCGATCTTTATGTCCGTGCAAAAGCAGAACCTCTTGTTTGATCAAGGAGCAGTATTCTGAAGCATCGAAGTTTCTGAAAGCTTTTAGCTGCGCCTGCAATACTCTCGGAGATGTCGGATAAGGACGGGCGTTAGCACATATTCCTTCCAGGACTAAGCGCTTATCTTCTATGGCGTTCTGAGTCATGCAGAGATCGAAAAAATCGAAAAGCATTTCGTCAAAATTGGAACCGCGCGGATTAGCCAGGCGTTCTTTGATTTCCGGATCCGCACCGGTATACATGCTGCCACCAGCTGTGGTGGACTGTAAAATCATCCTTCGGCAATGCTCCGGATAGCGATAAGCGAATTCCAGGCTGACGCAACCGCCCATACTGTAGCCGAAAATGTCGGCTTTGCTTATTCCCAGGTCTGCAAGCAAAAATTTGATGTCGTTTGCAAAATCTCCGATTCTTAGCTCTTCGCTGCCTTCAAGTGCTGCGCTTCGTCCTGTTCCGCGATTGTCGAAAATAATGACCGGCCGGTTTTGTGCTAATTTGCCGACAAACTCAAGCGGCCAGGCAAACATGCAACCACCGTAGCCCATCACCATCAGCAGTGGAGTGGGGCTTTTCTCTTGTCCATAAATGCGATAAAAGATGCCTTTGCTGCTGGACCTTTCCAGATAACTTGTTTGGCTTTGCATCAAGATTGGCTCCAGCGGTCTTTTGCTTGAACCGGAATTATCTCACAGAAAGGATTTAGGAGGAGCCGACAGAGCTCCTCCTAAACTTGACTTTGCAGACTTGTGCTTCAGCTTAGCGGCAGCGACCGCGACCACATCCGCCGCCGAAAACTCTTCCGAGCACTCGCCCGGCGACTTTCCCGGGGTACCATCCACCGCTGCAGGGGCGGCAGGGCTGGCAGTTGTTGTAGTTGCGTCCACCTGGCTGGCAGGGCTGACAAGGCTGACAATTTTGATTCTCTGGTCTGGGCTGCCCTGGTTGTCCGGGGACTGTGCCTGTCTGCTCCTTCGGAACCGGAGGCAAGGGCAGCGGCTGCTCTCCCGGTCTGGGAGCCGGCGGCAGTGGCTGCTCCGGACCGTTCGGTCTAGCAAATGGCGGGACGTTTCCCGGATTTCGGCTATCGCCATTATGGAATCCGTAGGGATCAAAGGGAGCCGGCTGGGCTGAATACTGATCTCCGGCTCTTGGCTGACCCGGTCTTGTATTTTGATGGAAGGCAA
>JAIEPM010000292.1 GCA_019748395.1 Candidatus Obscuribacterales bacterium | reverse complement strand
ATTGTATTATTTACGGCGCCAGGGGCATCCGTGGGCATTGAGCTTTCTGGTTTAGCGCTGCCCGGCGGAAGCATGTCGAGATTGGTGGCAAGATTCCGTGGTGCCGGGGCTTCCGGC
Source organism: Candidatus Obscuribacterales bacterium (assembly GCA_019748395.1). Classification (GTDB taxonomy): domain Bacteria; phylum Cyanobacteriota; class Vampirovibrionia; order Obscuribacterales; family Obscuribacteraceae; genus JAIEPM01. The sequence goes on along the minus strand of JAIEPM010000292.1, from coordinate 15,068 downwards.
TGAGAGTTCAAGCGCAAATCTTGCTGCGTATTGGAGCTGACTGCTTGCGTTTCAGGGTTGGGGATTGCTTTAGCTGGGCTGACTGCCGCTTCAGTTAGGCTTGCCGGTTTGGCAGCGCCTGCCTGACTCTCTGTGCTGGGCGGTGATTTCGCTTCTCCTGAGGGCGGCGGCGGGGTTTTGCTATCGCTTCGACTATCCTCGCTTTTCTGGCTGTCTCTCGCCTTTTGGGCTGCGTCGTTATACCACTGCTGGATTTTTGAGGGGTCTTTGAAAGCTTCATCGACGTTTCTGGCTGCGGCCTCACCTGCAATAGCTTGCGTTGCCGCGACAGTAAGCTGTCTTGTTTGTTCGTAGATGCTAGTGCCGCCGGCGTTGTTATCGTGAGCGTTCTTGTACTCATGCGTGGTGCCTGCGTCATGGTCTTCAACAGTGACTCTGCCGTCTTTGACGCTTAGGCTGCCGTTGAAAGGACGACCCTCCGGGTCTGCTTCGCTGCTGACCAGGTATTTGGACTTGCCGTTCTCGTCGTTTCCGATAAGACGATAACTGCGTTCTCCTGATTCGAGGTGTTCAACTTTGCCGTCGTTGCTGACTACGAGGTTTTCATAGTTGATTGCTTTTGCTGAATAGACTTGAGTTTTGCCGGTCTCTGCATCGGAAATCTGAACTTTGCCGTTTTTGATTTCTACTCTGCCGTTGAATTCCTTTCCTTCTTCGCCGCTCCGTTCGTCGACTTTGATATAGCTACGTTTGCCGTCTGCGCTTTCTTTGCCGGTGAAACGGTAGCTTCCATCTGCTGTTCTAACTTCGTCAACAGCTCCCGATTCATCCAACTTAAGCGTTTCGAAATTCTTTTCGCTGCCTTTCAGGTTGCTCAAAGCACGAACTGCCGTCATTGCAGGCTTTACTCCCGCGAGCGCGGCCAAGCCGATGCCGGCCTGCACGATCTCTTGCAATCCTGACCCGGTCTTTTCATCGCTCTTTTGCTCTGTTTTGCGCAGGCTATTTTTTTCGCCTGCTTCAAATGTTCTTGCAGCTTCGGAGCTGTTTTGATCTTTCGCCGCAGTCTGCTTGTGCTCATAGTCGGCGCCGAAAAACATTTTTTTGTAGTCGTCTAAACGCTCGACTAGAAACTTAGTAATTCCGGTTAAAGTCTCGCTCTGGCTGGAATGTATGGAGTTTTCAGTGCCTGTATCCTTCTCCGGACCACGAGGATCTTCCCAGAGTGCCGACCCGCCGTTTTCCACGTCGTAGTCGGATTCCTCAAGGGAATCGTCCCGCTCCTTATCAGTCCTGTTCTCAGCCATATCGGTCTCGACGTTCCCAATCCATCGCTTTTGTCAAGACCAGCCCGTATAGATAATACACCAGGCCTGCACTTTCACGACAGATAATTAATCTACGGTGTCGGTTCATCAGCCCCCCCTTATACGCTTATACCCAGTTCTACCGTGAGCGACTCGGGTCACTCCCCGCATCGCTTTCCCCAGGCGGCTGCGCAGCATCCGGGCAAGCTCAATCGATATCGCTTGAGCTTTTTGAGCTTCAGCTTTCAAGGCTGATTTGATGACTATCACATACATGAAAAGTCATTTTTATAAATTGTCGAGTCCGAGAGTAGGTCTTGCCCGTGAGTTGGGCAAAAGTCAATTAGTGGCAACTCTTTACAGGTTACTAAATGGCTATGTTGGATACTGAAACGCAGGAGAACGGACTTTCTGATTCAGAGAGTTTGAGATTGTCTATAAACGCTCTGAGCAAGCTCATCAACCGTCAGCAAGATGATTTTGAGAAGCGTGTTGAAAACTTGAGTCGACAACAGCAGGACTGTTATCAGGCTTTGGTATCGTTGGATAAAACTCTGGCTCATATGACCAGGATTGCCGAATTACAAGCTTTAATGCAAGTCCTACCTTCACTGGATCAGAAGCCTGAGTCTGGCAAAACTCTTGAACTGGTGCTCTCCTTCATTCAAAACAAAGATTTAGTGCAAAGTCTCCGCTGTCTTATGCCGGCAGCTCTTGCTAATTCACTGCAGGAGCCGCAGCTCAAAGAAGACCTTAGCTCAACTCCATCCTGGCTTCTGAACAAGGTTCAAGCTGCTTCCGCATCTGAGCCGGGCATCGAGCAAAAACTGATTTCGGAGGCGGAATTGCAGAGTCGCCTGGATGAAGAAAAACAAGCCCGTTTGATTGCTGAAGCCGAGTCGATGTTGCAAGACGCTGAGCGGCTGCAGGATGCTATGAACAGGGACGATACTGCGTCTTCGGTCAAAATGAGCGCTCTTACAAGTGCCGCTGAGCAAAAAGCAGAAACGTTGAGTCGTGAACAAAAAAGAATTGCAGACGAGTTCTTTGCCAAGAAGCAAGCTGCCGAGCTCGAGTTGAAGAGACTTGCCGCTGAGGCAGAGCAAAGGAGGCTCGCTGAAGAGTCTGAGCAGAAGAGAGCGCAGGCTGAAGTCGAGTTCAAGGCAGCGACTTCAGAATTGCTGCCGCTCAGAGTTGAAGGAGAAAGCTTTGAGAAAAAAGATTCTGCAGAAGCTTTACCGGCAAATGAGAAGCGGCAAGCTTCGACAGCCGGTGAGCTCAGTTCTGAACAGCTAATCGATTTATTGACCACTGCACCATCGGCGGGGTCAGGACAACTCTCTGTCGAGCAGGCTGAGAGTATCGAAAGACAGCGCGACGAGGAAGCGCGCAAGCTAATTGAAGCCGAGGAAAAATCCAGGCCTCAAGAGCCTCTTGATGCAGCGACCGAAAGGCTGATTGAGATGCAGGATAAGGGTCTCAGTGCAGATGTCGCATTCGAGAAGCATTCCACTGTTGAAGAACCGTTCTCGGAAGCTTTTACAAAAGACGGAAACAGACTTTTTGAGCAGGGCAAATATGCAGAGGCTGAAAAGCATTATCGCGCTGCCTTACCTTCTATGGAAGAGGGATTGGGCAGAGAACATTTGGCTGTTGTAGAGATCGTTTATAAGCTCGGGACCATAGCCTTCAAGCGGGCAAAGTTTGCTGATGCCGAATCGATGTTGATGGAGGTTCTTAATGCCAGAACCGCTGCTCTGGGCAGCAAGCACCCTGATACTGTTTCTACGCTGAATTTACTGGGACAACTTCATACAGCTCGAGGCAATTTTTCAGAAGCAAGAAAAGCTCTCACTGAAAGTCTGGTTCTAAGAAGGCAGATTTTTGGAGACGATCATCGTGCCACAGCTCAAACCTGTCATGATCTGGCCATTTTTCATATGGCGCTTGCCTCCTATGTTGATGCACGTGTCATGATGGAACGCGCTTTTACGATCCGGAAGAATTTGTTCGGTGAAGAGCATCCGGATTCGATTCAAAGCAAATGTGACATGGGCAAGCTGCTGCTTTTGATGGATCGCTTGCCCCAGGCTGAAGCGCTTCTATCGCAAGCACATGCATATCGGAGAGAGAAACTGACCGAAGATCATCCCGACTTTGCCGAAGTTTTGATGTATTGCGGCGAGTATCTGGAAAGGCTCGGACGTTACCCTGTAGCGCAGACCATGCTGGAGAATTCTCTGAAAATTCGCAAGAAGGTGCTGGGCGAGCGACATCCCGATACAGCCGCTGTTATGAATCAGCTCGGTATCGTTTTAATGAAGCAGAGGAATTTCGATGATGCAAAACGGCAGCTGAGTCAGGCTCTTTACCTGCGCAAAACCAGTCTTGGTGAAAATCATCCGGACTCGGCCGCCTCGATGAACGACTATGCCGTGCTCTGCTACGAGTTAGGCTTGACTGCAAATTCTGCTTCTTCTGCTGAGGCTCTCACGCTTTTTGAAAAGGCTCTGAGTATTAGAAAGAAGGCACTTGGAGAGGAGCATCCAGCAGTTTTTGAAACTGAGAAGAATTTGGCTTTGACTTTGACTTCCTTGCACAAAGCTGCAGAAGCCGAGCCGATGCTGAGGAATACTATCTCAAAATACAAAGAGTTTTTCAGCAAGAACAATGTGCAAAACCATTTGAATATTGCTGACAGTATTCACGCACTTGCTTTGAGCCTTGCTTCTCAAAACAAAAAGGAATCATTGGCGGCTTTGCTTGATGAGGAAATTTTGATGCGCAGTGCCGTGCTTGGTGCTGAAAGCCCGCTTGTCTTGCATTCTCGACAAAATCGAGAAAGTCTCTTAAAGGACGGCTGAAAAATCAGTTACGCTGAATAGTGACTTCTACCTCGGATATCAGTCCGAGATTCTCATCGTCATCTTTGCTGCTTTTTGTGACGCATTCAGCAGCCGCAGGTGTCAGTGTCCATTTGTCCGGATGTCCGAGTTCTTTCAGCTTATGACGCACGCCCTCAGCTGCCAGCATGCCTGAGGTAGCCGCCTGTCCGACACCTCTGGTCCAACTACTTGAGTCCCCAATTACAAACAAATTAGGGATATTCGTTTCCATATTTTTGCTTACAACAATAAAATCCGGATAGCTTTTTACCTCCGGGGCGTAGAGCAAGGTTGACTCACCGGCAACTCCGGGGCAAATCTTGTCCAGCGCATCCAAATATTCGACAATGCTTTCCAGAATACGGTGCGGGTAGGCAAGTGAAATATCGCCTGGCTCGGCTTCCAGCGTGGGTTTAATCAGATTGTTGACCATTGTTTTTGAGCGTCGACCTGATCTCAGATCTCCTAGTTTTTGAATCAAAGGACCACCCCCGGCCAGCATATTTGTGACTTTTGCAATATGCTGCGAGTATTGCTGAGGGTTCTTAAATGGTCTTGTGAAAGTTTTTGAGACCAGAACTGCAAAGTTGTTATTTTCTGATTTCTCAAACATTTTGCTGTGTCCGTTTACCAGAACGTATTCGCGATGGTTTTCCGGTGTGACAAAGCCTTTCGGGTTGGAGCAGAAATTGCGGACCACATCGTTTGTGCGTTTGCTCAAGTAATAAAGTTTTGGTTCGTAAAAGCGCTTATCCACTTCTTCAGTGAAGTAGCAGCTTGTTTCAACCCGGACGCCGATATCAACTTGCCCCGGTGCTGTTTCCAGCTCTTTGTAAAACTCCTGCTGCGTAAGCCAGTTGGCTCCGCCGCGTCCTACAGAGAGTATGCACAGGTCGAAAACTTCTTCCTGTTCCTGTTCGGCACGTCTGTAGCGATCAAAGCGTAAAACAAATTTCTCTGCACGGCGTGATACGGAAAGGACTTTGCTGTCCCAGTGAAATACGATGTTTGGACCCTTGCCGACTATTTCGTTGAGAATGCTGGTGTTAATAGCCGGGGCGTTGTCCGAGCCGCAATGAAGCAATTCTTGAAAATGATAAGTCATTCCCGCCAGGGTGGCCCGTTTTTTGATCCAGTCAAGATCGTCCTGGTTCGGTCGAACTACAGGAATTTCCACGGGTGAATGTTCCAAAATCAAGCGGCGTAATTTGTCCAACTTTGCCTGAAGTTCTTTTTCGCCGATCAGTTCATAAAGCCTGCCGCCAATCACAGATGATGCCGAAAGTATGACTTTGAAATCGTTCCAGCTGCCGGCCGACTGCCCGGGAGCGCAGTAACTGCAGGCTTTAGGCGGGCAAACTTCCAGCTTGCCCTGATCTATGGGGCAGGGATAACGTTTGTCGTAAGGCGGTCCGACATCGAATACATGTACTTCGACGTCCTGCCCGGCAAGCTCTTCCAGGCAGAACAATCCGGAGGCTCCCAGTCCAACCAGCGCTAACTTGAGCATTAAGATACCCCTGAAAGGAAGCATTAACCAGGCTAGATAATAGCATCTGCAAAGCGGGTTGCTAAGAGAAAAGGCTTTAAGTCGGAACAATCAAAACAATCAGTTTACAAAAACCGACTGTCTTTGTTTATCGGCTTCACAGAGCATTTTGAACAATTGCTCGGAGAGCCTGCTTCGCAGTTTTTCGATGACTGGCTTTTTGTTTTTCTTATACTCGTCATAATAATCAAGCAGATTAATGGCTTCACCGACGCTTATTAAAACCAGCCGTGGACCTTTGATTTTTGCCTGACCAAAAACTTCGGCTTCCAGCAATTCGATTACGTTAACCAGCCTTTCTTGAGTTATAGGTGGTGAGAGATAGCCGTCATATATGGCTATAAAACGTACAACCCTGTCCAGGTCTGCATAAAATGCTTTGATTTTTTCGGATTTCTCTTCGTGAATTTTTCTTTGATAAGGCGGTAATTCGTCCTCATCAGTGTAAATATGATCATCGAGCGTGTTTCGAAGAATCCTTACCCAGTCCAGATTGGAACCGGTTTCAGGCAGGCTCACGTGTAACACATCGGCCATAGTTTTGAGGATATGTGATTTTAAAGCTTTGATGCGCTGATTAAGATCGGCATCAGGAGCGGCTTTTAGATCATATTCTGCTTCCAGGGTTTTTAAGACCAGCTCGGAAGCCAGGCGAACGCGCTTGTATAAAGAGCTTTCCTGTCTGTTGTTTGTGCCGAGCTTATCTTCGATTTCACTGATCAAGCCATTGAGCTGGCTGGTAAGGTCATTTTTGTAAGTGTATTTCAAAGCCACTGGCACTATATAAATGGCTTCGTTGCTCTTGCTTTTTTGCAGTTCATCCAGCGCCATGAATGAAAGTTGTGCGGCTCCGCTTTCTAAGGGCAGCAAAACATCGTTTTGTCTTGATATTTCGCCTTCCGGAAAAAGAACAAGTTTCTTTTTCCCTTCCACAAGTAAGCGCTTCGTTGTTTTGAAAGACTCGCGGTCGACTGCTCCTCTTACAACAGAATAGCAACCCATTCTTTGTAAGAACCAGCCGTTTAAGCCGTTATTCCAGTCGAAAACTTCTCTGGCCGCTATGAAGTTGAACTCTTCACCGGCCTGACAGGAAAGCTCGAACATCACTTCAGGATCATGCCTGTGTGAATGATTCGGTGTAATCATCACATGCTTGCCCTTCAGCTCCTCCAGCCTTTTTATGCCGTCTCCCAGAACACGCACTTCGGCATCTTCCATTTTTAGGCCAAGAATTAGCGGGCGAAAAATGCGCGCCAGGCCGATAATAAATTCGTTGTCTCGGGGTGGACGAAAGTCAAGCACTGAGTTCTACCTTCTCCAAGCTTAGTTTTGCGCTTTTGCACTTATATATTAATTCCTTGGCAGCCGCAAATGTTTGCTCTTTCAGTCCTTCTCCTTCATGCAGCACGATTAAACCTCCGACTTTCAAGCCGAGCAAAACCCGGCGAACCACCCGGGCCGGACCAGGGCTGCACCAGTCTTCCGGGGCTTGTGACCAGTAAACGGCAGACATCGAATGCTCTTTTAAGACTTCTTTGGCCCGCCTGTCCATCAAGCCGTAAGGAGGTCTGAATATGGTCGGTGTCGGGGCGCCTGAGTCCGTAATTATGCGATTTGTGCTTTCAATTTCTTTTTCAATTTGAGCCAGTTTCAGAGCCGGCATGAAGCGGTGTGAGTAAGAATGATTGCCGATGCTATGCCCTCCCTTTTGAATCGCTTCCACCAAGTCCGGATATTTTTCTGCTTCCCGGCCAATCAGGAAAAAACTGGCTTTAACTGATTCTTTTTCCAGAAGCTCAAGCAACCAGGGGGTGGTGGCCGGTGAGGGACCATCATCGAAAGTAAGATAAATGCGGCAATCCGAGAATTCAGGATGATTGCAATGATTTTGCTCGTGCCCGTCGCCCCAGAATCCACCAGGTAAAATGTGCTGCAGCAGCTTTCCGGCAAAATCCATTTTTTGAACTGAAAACCAGTCCAGATAAGCGTCGGCGTTATTGAGCGTCTTTAGCTGTTCTTTGCGCAAGTGTTTCATTGCTTATTCCTGTATCTCACTTGCATGTGATTCTCTTACTCTAATCACGTCTGTTTAAGAGAATAGCTGAAATCGTGTTTTCTTGCTTTTGAATAGAACAGTTCGACAATTGCCGTCTGTTTTAAACATTCATTGGTTCGTTTAACTTGGTAGTAGACTGAATCAAACGATAAATGATGCGTCTGGCTTCATCGCCTACTTCAGAGCCACGGCGGTAAGCAATTGATTCGACGGCGCTTGCAAAAGCATAAAAACGCTCGAGCGGCATATGTGTTGCTCGGGGGTGAGGTAGCAGGCTGCGCATATAGCCCCTTAAGTTCTCTGCTTCTTTTTCTTCAAGCGGCTGAACTATTTCAAGCAGAGGGCGGAAAGACTTGAGCGCCACCAGCGGGCTCTTGTAAGTGACAATATTGCGCTGCAGGGCCCTGTGCAGCAGCTGACATTGCGGAAGCGGAGCTTCCCGGTCGCCCTCCTGAGCTTTAATTGCTTCCAGAAATGTTTTGTGTTTGTTGAACTCATGAAAAGTTTGAAGCAGAGATGAAACCTGTCCGGTTTCTGGAAAACTTACGTCCAGCAAACCAAAGATATACGGACGGGCACCGCACTGATCCACATCTTTTGAGGCATTCAGCATTGCGCCCGAAAGACTTGGCGTTTTTATGAGCGTGTCTTCTTTGTAATTGGCTTCTCGACCGGGTTGAAAGTTGATTTCTTTAACAGCATACTCTTGACATAAGAGCATGTCGAAAACCTGTTCAGCTTTCAGGTCTCCGAATTCGGTGGCAGCAGCTTTACCTGAAACAAAAAATACAAGTGCATCGGGAATGTGGCGACCAAAGGAAACACTAAGAGTTCCTGTGACCTTCTCCAGGCTCAGGAACTGCATTACGTTGAAAATTGTCCCCTCTCTAACAGATGTTACGTGGAAGCTGATTCCCACCTTGATTCCTCACGCAGATCTTGACAGGACCCGCCGCCCTCTTAAATTATACCCACTCGTAGGAGAGCAAGCCTATCTTGCAGAAAAATTGCTGTTTTTTTTGAAATCAGCTTATGAACAATTCTGCTTTAGTCTCAATTCCAGAGCCTTTTTAAGCTCTACTTTATCGTCGAACGGCAGAACTTTATCTCCTACAAGTTGATAATTCTCATGACCCTTCCCGGCGACAAGGACTATATCGTCAGCGCCGGCTTCTGCGACTGCCATGCGGATTGCGGCTTTTCGGTCTGCTTCTACTTCCACTGATTTGAGCCGTTTGATGCCGCTCAAAATTTGAGCAATTATTTCCTGCGGATTTTCGCTTCTTGGATTATCGGACGTGACAACGAGCAAATCTGCGTTATCTTCGGCTATTTTGCCCATTTGCGGTCTTTTTGACGGATCTCGATCGCCGCCGCAACCAAATACGCAAATAAGCCTGGAGCCTGTTTTCTTTAGAGCGGATGCTGTTTTTAAGACATTCTCCAGACCATCAGGAGTGTGTGCATAATCGACTATGCAAAGCGGCTCATCTTTTTGTCCTGCCGAAACAGTTTCAAAACGCCCGGGAACGCCCTCGAAATCTGCCAGAGCCTCTTTGACTATTTCGGCACTGACCCCTTCTTCCAGGCAAATAGCCAGTGCGGCAAGACAGTTATAGACATTGAATCGGCCCAGAAGACGCATGCTCAAATCCAGTTCACCCTGAGGACTTTTCAGGCGCAGCAAGCTGCGCCCATTTTTGTAATCCAAGGAGAGTGGATGAAAATCGGCCTTTTCTGAAAAGCCGTAGCTGAGCGCCTTAACCGAGCTGCTTTTCGAATTCAAGAATTCGAAAGCCAGGGGATCGTCAAGATTTACAAGTGCTAGTTTGGAGCTTTGTGCACTTTCGTTCAGTGCCTCAAAAAGCAGGCGCTTAGACTTCCAGTAATTCTCCATGGTTTTGTGAAAGTCCAAGTGATCTTGCGTAATATTGGTAAGGCAGGCTACTGAAAAATGGCAGGCTGCGACTCTTTTTAAGGCCAGAGCATGGCTTGATACTTCCATGGCGATATGAGTACAGGAATCGTCGTACATGCTTGCCAGCATTTTTTGCAATTCCGGCGCTTGCGGTGTTGTATGTTTAGCGTCTTTGTATTCTGATTTGCCCGGGCTTCTGGAGCCTAGCGTCCCGATTAAGCCGGTTTTCAGACCGGCGCGATTCAAGATATGTTCAAGCAGATGCGTGGTCGTGGTTTTGCCGTTGGTGCCGGTTACGGCGATCAGTCTGAGTTTGCGACTGGGAGAGTCGTATAAAGCTGCTGCGAATTCGGCAAGCGCCAGCCTGACATCCGGAACTGTAATCTCGACGGCGCCCGGGCTTCCATGCTGTCTTTCGCTGACAATACATCTAGCACCGGATTTGATGGCAGCTTCGATAAATTGATTGCCGTCTGTTTTTTCACCGGGAATGCAAAAGAAAGTGCTGCCTTCTTGAACCAGGCGCGAGTCATAAATCAGATCAGAGATATGCAAATCTGAGCCGTTGCCCCCACGTATTTCGGCTTTGAGTTTTGAGAGCAGATTTTGAATTTCGGGCTTTGAAAGTGCTGGCACTTGAGTTAACCTTATTTATCCTGTACAAAAGCCGGAGTCCCTTTCGGAGCCCCAGCCTCATGTCTTCATCCGGCCTTGCTTGAGCAAGAGCAGCTTTCTTAGCTGATCGTGAGCGGTAGTACGTTTACCAGCTTCAAGCCGCGTGAAGCGCTGAAATGAACGACGCCCTCAGCTACTGAGTAAAGCGTGTCATCATGACCGCGTCTGACGTTTTCACCGGCATGGAACTTGGTGCCGCGTTGCCTGACAATGATGTTGCCAGGAATCACGAATTGACCACCATAGATTTTTACACCCAGACGCTTAGGATTGCTGTCGCGTCCGTTTCTTGTGGAGCCTGCGCCCTTCTTATGTGCCATGACTGAGTTCTCACTCCCTCGTTTAGTTTCCCGGCTGCGACTTCAGTTTAAGTCGCCCCGGCGAATTGCTCTTATTTTTTTGCCTTTTCGTCTTTAGCTTCAGCAAGTACTTTGCTACCTACTTCAATCTTGGAGATGAAAACGCGAGTGTGGTGCTGTCTATGTCCAGTACGTTTTCTTGTACCTTTCTTGGGACGATATTTGTAAACCACGAGTTTTTTATCGCGCACATGGTCGATAACTCGACCTGTGACTTTGGCTCCCGCCACATAGGGAGTGCCAAGGACTGAATCGCCACCATCGACGATCATCAAAACCTTGTCGAAAACGAATTCTTGATTGGATTCGGCGGCGACCATGTCGATTTCGACGAACTTACCAGCTGTCAGTTCGACCTGTCTTCCACCTGCTTCTACAACGGCGTACATATGCTTCTCCGGTTTCACGAGAGAGTAGTGCTGCCTGCTCCGTTCGATTGCTGAACCTGGGGAGGCTGCAATGGGGGGCGGCTTTTAGTCGCCCTTCGAAGGAAGGCAAAATAAAATAGTATCAAAGACCGACCAGCAAGGTCAAACAACTCAAGCTGAAATGCCCGAGATAAGATAATCTGGTTTACAAATTCGTCGCTTGAGAATTCAGAACTTTTTAATTTCGCAGTTTTCATTTAAAAGGGCAGCCGGGCGGAAAAATGGCAGAAACGACCAACGAAGCGGAACTGGGACGAGGCAAGCATGCAGCCACGCCAAAAGAACACCTTTATCATTTGCTGAACATCGGCTGGAAACCTAATAGTCCTTTAATACAGAAGTTTGTAATCGAAAACGGTTTACAAAGAGATCTGGACGCCTGGACCAAAGAACAACAGCGCTACCTCTGAGCAGCTATTCTTTTCTTATTGAATATTCTTGCTTCGACTCACAAGCTTTGGGTTACCGGAAAGATGGATATTCCATTAACAAACGAAAGGGGCAATCTGAGAAGCGGCTAAGATAGCCCAAGTTCATTCTAAGCACTTGGAGTACACGACAAATGTTGCAAGTTGGAAAAAAAGCTCCTGATTTTGACATGCCCTCGACAAAGGACATGAAGGCGTTGAAAGAAAACGTCCGTCTTTCAGATTACAAGGGCAAGTTTCTCGTTCTGTTTTTCTATCCCCTCGATTTCACATTCGTATGCCCTACAGAAATCAAGGCATTCAATGACAAAGTCGAAGAGTTCAAAAAAGCCGGCGCTGAAGTTTTGGCTGTCTCCACAGACAGTGTCTACAGCCACCGCGCCTGGATCAACACCGGCGAAGACAAAGGCGGTCTTGGTTCTTTGAACTATCCCTTGGCCTCGGACATCACCAAAGATGTAAGCCGTGACTATGGTGTACTTATTGAAGATAAAGGTATTGCTCTGCGCGGACTTTTCATCATCGATCCGGATGGTATTCTGCAGTATCAAGTAGTTCATGCACTCAACATCGGACGCAGTGTTGAAGAAACTCTCAGAGTTCTTGAAGCACTCAAGCAGGGTGGACTCTGTCAAGCTAACTGGAAGCCAGGCCAGAAGCCGCTGCAAGTCTAAGAACTTCAAAGAATTTATTTCAAGAAGTATCAAGAAGAGAGGTCCTTCAAGCGACCTCTCTTTTCTTTTCAAGCCAATTGATAATTTTGTGCGGATTTTGATTCAACATGCAATGGCTTTATTTAGTAAAATTTGCAGAATCTGTTATGCCGTGCATTGTTGGGCAGAGCCCGGAGCAGTCAAGGAGAAAATATGCCTCTTCGAATGGATAGCGACATGCCTTCGCTGGAAGGCGGAACTGATTGGTTCAACTCAGACGGCATAAGCCGGGATTCACTTCTTGGTTCTCCAGTACTTGTTCATTTCTGGTCGATAAGCTGCGGTACTTGCAAAGAGTCTCTACCTGACATTGCTTCCTGGATTGAAAAGTTCGGACCGAAAGGGTTGAAAGTCATTGCAGTGCATATGCCTCGGCAGGAAAGCGATACGAATGTACCGGCCGTTAAAGAATCTATTGATGAATATGAGATCAAGCAGCCCTGTGTAGTCGATAACTGGCACACAATCACGGATGCTTTTGAAAACAAATTTGTCCCGGCTTATTACCTTTTTGACAAGAATCTCAAAATGAGACACTTCTCGGCCGGTGAAAAGGCCGTCAAGATGGTTGAGCCGGCGCTTGAGAGATTGATCAATCAGGAAGAGGCAAGTACAACGGCATGAGCTCAAAAAAATCAACTGTTCAGGAAGCGAATCAGGTCGCCGAGCCGAGCACAGTTTCTCACAATAAATCAAAGGACCTTTTTGAGCGTGCTCAGAAATTTATCCCTGGCGGTGTCAACTCTCCGGCGCGAGCCTGCCGTGCTGTAAAAAGTGATCCTCTGTTTATCGAAAGAGCCGACGGCGCTCTGATTTACGATGTCGACGGCAACGAATACATCGATTATGTCGGTTCCTGGGGCGCAATGATCCTTGGTCACAGGCATCCCAGAGTTCTGGAAGCCATTGAAGATGCCCTGCAGTTCGGCACCAGTTTTGGTGCACCGACGGCGCCTGAACTAGAAATTGCCGAGCTGCTTTGCAAGCTGTTGCCCAGTGTCGAAATGCTGCGTCTGGTTAATTCCGGCACGGAAGCTTGCATGTCTGCTGCTCGTCTGGCTCGGGCCTATACTTCCAGACCTCTCATTCTCAAGTTTGACGGTGCTTATCACGGTCATGCCGATACCTTTTTGGTCCAGGCCGGTTCTGCTCTTGCCACCTTGGGTATTTCGGCTTCTCCTGGTGTTCCTGATGAATTCGCCCGCTTGACTCTTTCGGTTCCATTCAACAATTTAGCCGCTCTAGAGAAAGCATTCAAAGAGCATAAAGACAAAATCGCAGCAGTTATCGTCGAACCAATTGTAGGAAACGCCGGACTTATATTGCCTACAGATGGCTACCATACTGGTTTGCGTGAGCTGTGCAACGAACATGGGGCAGTTTTGATTTTTGATGAAGTCATGACCGGTTTTCGCGTAGCTCTGGGCGGCGCTCAGTCAATATACAAAATCAAGCCGGACCTGAGTTGCTTCGGTAAAGTCATAGGTGGCGGTTTGCCTGTTGGTGCCTATGGCGGCAAGAAAGAAATTATGGAACGAATTGCACCGGCGGGCGATGTTTACCAGGCCGGTACACTTTCTGGAAATCCCCTGGCTGTGAAAGCCGGACTGGCTCAGCTGAAAGTGCTTGAACAGTCTTCATATGCTCGTCTTGAAGATAGAACTAGAGAGCTGGCAGAGGGCATTCAAGAAATAGCTAAGAAAGCAAAAGAATCCTTGCAAGTTGCTCATGTCGCCGGAATGATTACTGTATTTTTCACTGACAAACCAGTGATTGATTTTGAATCGGCTAAAAAGTCGGATACGGAAAAATTCGCTAAATTCTGGCAGGAACTTATAAAAAGGGGCGTTTATTGGCCTCCCAGCCAGTTTGAAGCTGCTTTTGTTTCCTTTGAGCACGGAAGCGCTGAAATCGAAAAAACATTGCTTGCTATCAAAGAAATTCTTTCCTAGCTGCTTTTTTTGCCGCTCTAATTAAACTCAAAGCAGCCGGCCTCGAGCCGTTTCTTACTAGGGTTTAGTACATGATTATAGAGAGCCAGAATAAACATATGAGCAAAGCCTCGAGGCTCTCTTTAAGTCTGGGCTATGTAAATGAGCTTGGTGGAGTTCTAAGTAGAATTGTATTGCTCTTCCTGCTTGCTTTAGCACTCAATGCCTGTGATGGAAACTATCTATCCTGGTCTAGTGATGGAAAGCTTGCTGCGCTCATTGGTTCGAAAGGTTTGCGGGTTGCTGATGCCGACGGGCAGGTCTCGCCTATTCTCATGGATAGAGCAGGGCTTTTTCGCTGGTTGCCGCAGGATCACCAGGGACTGCTTGTTGATTATGACTATGTGAAATCATGGTCGGAGCTGAAATCCTATTTGAATGCGGCGCAAGAAAAACAAATTCTGGAAGAGTCTCTAAGGCTAAAACGGAAAATCTATGTTTACAGAGCTGCTCCTGAAAAATTTGCTGAATCCAATCTGCGAAGCTTTTCATATCCGCTGGAAGCCGCTATTTACTTGCATAGTTCAGCTGCGCCGGATATTGACAAAATGGCTCGGGCTAAATGGACTGAATACAGGTCTGTGAAAGTTCCGATTTTTGCAATTAAACATGTGCAGATTGAAGGGAAAACGCTCAAACTTTTGCGTGTATTAAATAAGAGTGTTGATGAACTTGTGGAAATTCGACCGGCTCCCAATGGTAAATTTCTGGCTGCTGTCAAACACGATCGTGCCGGACAGAAAAACTATTTGCAAATAA
>JAIEPM010000007.1 GCA_019748395.1 Candidatus Obscuribacterales bacterium | reverse complement strand
GATCGGGCGCATGCCCGGGTGCGACTCGACTATTGTGTTCTGATCAAGCTGCTCGAAAATCGTGCCGTCCTGCCGCGTGATTTTGTTCAAGCGGTGATTTGTGTCATAGCTGATTCTGGCTCCGTCAGCGTTTTCTTTTTCTTCGCTGATGCTGCCGTCCGGCTTTTCAATGCGCCAGATACCGTCCTGGCTTGTTTGCATGGCGACGTCGCCGTTTTTTGAAACTTCGACTCTACCCGGGAATGGTAGCTGCATGCCCTGTACGGCCATGTACCAGCGACCGCCCTGGTTCACCAGTTTGGTCGTGCCTTCGGCTGTGGTCGTGGTGATTGCAGTTGCTTCGTGAGTTTGCGGGTCACGCTCGATAGTGCGTGTTTTGCCGCCCGGATAGCTTAGGTCCGTGGCATAACCGGCCTGGTCCAGCTTAACAGGGCTGTCTGCGTACTTAAAGTTGCTGGTGTCGAACTGGGGTGGAAAACTTGCCTGCTCTGCGTCTTTCTGAATGTCCGGATTGCTTGAGGGCTTGTTGGCTAGTAAGGCTGGCTCGCCATAAAGTGCTAGAAGTTCGGGCGGCAAGCTGCTGCGCAAATCTAGCGACTGATTTTGCTGAACTTCAAGACCGGGCAACGGAAAATCCGGTGCTTTCTGGCTTGCTTGCGAGGGTTTCCGCCAGTCTTCTTCTCTGCGGTCTGGTACTGTCAGTGGTGACTCTAATCCTGCAAACTCCAACGTTTCCGATCTTCGTTTTGTTGCAGGAGCGTCACTCTCGGGGGAAGAGTTAAATCCCATAGTCTGTGCTCACCTGTGAGGAAGGTAGAGAAATAATGGCGCGGTTCTATGAGAGCAAGACCTCTTGAGATCTCGTTCCGTACCGCATTGCCCAGCTATTAGAGATTATTGTTCAAATGTGGAATTTTCGTTGCTGCTGTGGGAGTACCACGTATGAGAGCGCCCTTTCTGATTTAAAATGAAACTAAAGAGCAGCAGTTTGCGGCAAATGCATTTCAAAAAACCTTTAAAAAGAAGAAGTCAACCATTGCTGGTTGACCCTCCCTTGTTTCCCCGGTCCCGCAACCGGTAACAAATTTTTTCCGAGTCTCATGCCGTCATGCATGCATCGGACACTTTACAATCTAATCCCAGTTCGTGGAATTTTTGTGGAACTCAGTTCTTCTTTTGAGCAAATGTGCTGTTCGAGTTTCTACAAAGAACCAATCGCTATATCAACTACTTGATTGCGCTAAGATAAGACCCTCAATCTGGAGATTGCGATGAAGACTAATAAGCAAGAATTGAAAGCCCTCATATTTGATATGGATGGAGTGCTGGTCGACAGTGAGCCTCTTCATCTGCTGGCTATGCAAACTTTTTTGCAGCGGTTTTCAATTGCTTACAAGGAAGAAGATAATCGCGATTTTCTCGGACGAAAAGATCTTGTAATTGCCGAAATTCTTATCGAACGATTTAAACTTGACATGACGGCACGTCAATTCGTGGATGCAAAAGAAGAAATACTTGCTGATTTGATCCGGACAGAAGCAAAAGCAAGACCTGGTGTTTATGAGCTTCTTGCTGAATTGACGGAAATGCAGGTACCGCTGGCGGTGGCATCATCCGCGACGCTTGATACAATCAAGCTGGTAATGCAAACTCTTTCAATAGGTCATTATTTTCAGCATCTTTGTTCGGGAGAAGAAGTCAAAAACGGCAAACCTGCTCCCGACATTTTTTTGATGGCTGCTAAACGCTTGGCGCTTCCGCCGGAATATTGTCTGGTTGTGGAAGACACGCTCAATGGTTTGAAGGCGGCTAAAGCTGCCGGAATGTTCTCTGTTTCGATTCCCTGTGAGGCGACGCGCCATCAGGATCACAGCATTGCAGATCTTGCCTTCTCAAGTCTTTCCGAGCTGCCTCTTAAAGAGCTGTTTTGCTGAAGAACTGTTTAGCTTGTGAAGAACTTATTTAAACGCTCTTCTCGTCGCTTGTATGATAGCCGGCGCGTTTGAGTGCGTAGTTGGCTGCTTGAAATGCGTCGCCTGTGCCGGATTCGCGTGCGTAAGCAGTCAATGTGTCGTTGTTGACACCGGCTATTTTTTCAAGATTGGAATCAACTGAGTTGTCCTGATCCAGTCGGGCTCTAGCTGCTGCTATTTGCGCGCGGGCTGCTGAGACCTGAGCGGGAATTGGGAATCCAGGCGGAAGATTAGCCAGCGCTGCTCCGAGTTGCTGATCGAGAGCGTCGATTTGTCCGGCGCTGATATTTAAGGAAGCGATCAGCGCGGCTGCCGCCGCTCCGACTTCGGCTGCTGTAGAAACCGCTTCTTGAACGGCTTCCTCGGCTTTCTGCTCTTCATATCTTTCCGTGTAGTGTTCGTATGATTCGCCGCCGTCGTAACTGACATCGTCGCCCTTCGTCTGGAAGAGATCTTTGTCGTCTTTGTCGGTAGCTTTAATGTCTCCGATTTTGTCGATCGTGAACTTGTTGCCATCATCGGTGGTGACAACCGTGGTATTGTCCGGGTTTAGCTTGACGTGATTGAATGCATCGACAGTGCCGTCGTTGCTGTTGAATTTGATCACATCGTTATTGACTTTTTCACCGGTCTCCGGATTGAAGCCCTGTATTGTGGTTTCACCGTGATTTTCAGTTATCACGCGAGTCGGATTTTTATCGACTGTTCCGTCTTCGTGTTTTGCATATTGCTGTTCTGTGATTACGCCGTTGTTTTTGTTTGGAGTAATTACAGAGACCGTTTGTCCGTCGTCGATTTTAGCCTGTCCGCTCTGCGTGTCTACTTCCATACCCGGGGCTACGTGCAACTTGTGATTGCGACGTAACTGGTGCCAGGCGGCTTGTTCGGGTTTGCCGCTGCGGTCGTCGTTAATCATCAGGTTGCCCTGCGCATCGAGTTTCAAGCGAGAATTTCGCATCAGATCATGCGCATCTTGCGAGCTGAGCTCAAGCGGTTTTCCGCCTTGCGTACTGAGCGTGAAATGTTCTTTGCCGTCCGGGCCTGTTGTTACTTTGACGTGAATCGGATTGTCTTTGCCGTCCGGTCCTTTATGGGGCATGATTGTTTCGGACGAACCGTCGGCACGAGTGTAGTGTCTTGTTCCGTCAGGCTGAACAGTCAATGAATTGCCCTGCCCATCCATTGCAAACATCGGTTTGTTTTCGAGGAAGGCTTTCTTTTGCGGGTCGCGCAGCGCTTCTTCATAAGCCTGATCCAGTGTTTGACCGGGCTTGACTATCTGTCTCAGGGAGTTGTTCAGGAAGATTGCAGCTTCCTTTTCACTGTCAAAAGTAGCAATCGGCTTGCCTGAGGCATCGAGGGCTTCAACTTTGCCTGTTTCAGCATTGCGCTTCACACTCAGTTTTGAATCTTTGTTCGTGACTGTCGTATCGCCGTTTCGCTCGTGTTTAACGTCTGTGCCGTCGGAAGTCTTTATTTCGGTTTCGTGCCTGCCCTGTTTATCGACTTTGCTTTGTGTGACATCGGCATCGCCGGTTTTGAATTCTCTGCCTGTGGCGCTTTCTCTCGTTTCTACTTTGCCGCCCGGTGTATCGTGGGTCTTAAACTGGCTGCCGACCCAGTCGATAGCGACATTGCTCAGTGCTGTTGCTTTTTCCCAGCCCTGTTTAATAGTCTCGAACATGTTGCCGAAGAAGCCCTTACTTGAAGCTTCTTTGCGGTTGTTATCCACAATGTCGCGAACACTGTCGTTAAAAAATCCGGTGTCGGCTGTTGTTTTGAAATCGACTTCACCGGTCTTTTTGTAATCAACATTATTGAATATGTTTTCGTTGCCGAAGAATAGAGAATTCTTGTCGTTCATGCCGTCAAAGCGGAAATCGCTGCGATTGCCCCACATCGAATTGTTGTTTCGATTCGGACTGAAGTCCAGGTCGTTTACTGCAAACCCCATTTTGTCGAAGCCATCGACTTTTCTGCCGCCCTCAAAAGGATCTGCAAAACAACCGGGCAATTTGCCGCCGAAATAATGACTTGATTCATTGCTGAAGTTTCTGAAGTCTGAAAGCCTGGCCGAATTCAGGTCGAACTTGAATTCTTTTTCCAGAGTTGCCGTTGAGCTTTTATGTTTTGAAGCTTCGCCTTCCAGTTTTTTATCGGCGGCGTCCCCCAAGGGGTTCAAGCCGAGGATGCTGCGAGCTTCATTTCCGACCGCTTTTAGAGCTTTGTTGCCCATTGCTTCCCAGTCGGTTTTGCTCAGAGACTCGAAAAGCTTCGCTGCCGGGGATTCCTGGCTATCTTTCTGATGATCGCCCGCTTCTGGTTTTTCCGGCACGCCTGCGCCAGGTTCATTGTTATGAACCTCTTCATGCTTATCCGCTTTTGGCTGCGGATCTTTGTCGCTCAACTCAGCTGACATGAAATGCGAACCTTATAGGCCCTGGCTGGTCTTAGTAAAGAAACGGGATAAACCCAGATGCGTGCCCCAATAATGGTTCTTCAGCACCCCTTTGTCAAGGAGGGGGATTACGCGAGCAAGGTTAAATCTGGGGGCTCGAATGCTAGAATTAATCTGCCCTTGCCAGGAGCGCGCAAAATATGGTTCTGTGGCGCCGCTTGCTCTTAGTTTCATGCTTTTGCCAGAGTCTCAGTCCGGCCTGGTCTCTTGCTGCTGAGAATTTGACAGGCAGTTTCGAGACACTTCGTGACAACGGCGAAAAGGCTTTTAATCAAAACAATTACGGACTGGCAGAACGCAACTTTCTGGCTGCCCTGAAAACTCTTGAAACAGAAAAAGTTCCGGCAAAAGACCCCCGCTGGGCCAGGGCTTACAAAAATCTTGCCGATTTATATGAACTTCGCTTGCAAAGCCAGAAAAGTGAGTTCTACCTGGAAAAGGAGTTGCGTGCTCGTGAGAAAGCTCTGGGCTCCGAGAACCCGCAGGTTCTGGCTTGCGTGGGCAAGCTGGCTCGCTTTTATTTGATTCACAACAATCCTCTTAAAGCAGACAGATTGAGCGGACTGCTTTTGAGATATGCAGAACGTGTGCTCAAAGACGAACAGCAACTTGATGCTCATTTTGCCGAGCTGCAAAAATTTTTCGACAATCATAAAGAGTATCAAGAGCCTGAGCGTAAGTTGAAGCAAGCTCGGGAATCGGCAGAGAAAGTCCGGGCGGACAATCATCTTGAACTTGCAGCCAGTCTTGATTCAATTGCTGCTTTGTACAAAGAAAAGAGCAAATACGCTCTTGCCGAAGCTATGTATAAACGCGCACTAGAACTGCGCGAGAAAGCTCTTGCTCCCGGGCATCAAGCTCTGGCTTTTGGATATGAGAATCTGGCCAATCTTTATATAGCCCAGGGGAAAACTCAGCTGGCTCAGCCGCTTTTGCAGCAATCGCTTGAAATAACCGATAAGGCGCTGGATTTCAAACGCCCGGAGCTTTTCAGTCGCCTCGACAGTCTGGCCCGCACATATATGAGCTCGGGAAATTTGAGCGAGGCAGAGTCCTTATATAAACGCGCTTTGACCGTTATGAAGGAAAATTCTTCAGCGGGCAGCAAAGACTATGCTTCTGCGTCTTTTGCACTGGCCAACCTTTACATGAAGCAAGGCAAATACGCATTAGCCGAACCCTTGCTAAAAACTGCTCTGGCAATTAATGAAGGAATTTATGGTCCGCAGAGTGCTTCAATTATTCCTTTGCTTGATGCTTATGCAGAGGCACTGGACAAAAACAGCAAATCTGCGGAAGCAGGCAAAATCAGGCATCGGGCAAATGCAATTCGGGGTAACACAAGCGCATGCAACAAGGGTTCGGACTCGGCGGCAAACTTTTGAACGGTGGGAAGGGCGCTCGCTCTTGCATCTCTTTTTTGAGTTTTGCAAATGCGATGATTTGCATGTTCGTCATGCTTTTGCCGGGCTTTGCAGCTGTAGAAGCTCAAACGCAGGAACTTCCGCCTAATCTCAAGCCGATTGAAGAAGTGGCGAACAACTGGCTGAAGCGGCCTGAATTGCAACATTCGCTGGTTGGTCTGGAAATTTTGCACATTCCATCCAATCAGGTGCTTTTTTCTTTTAACGGCAGAAAAAGGTTCGTACCGGCTTCGACCACAAAGGTATACAGCACCGCCTGCGCGATGGACACTCTAGGTGCTAACTACACTTTTTCAACCAAGCTGAAAGCTTACGGCAAAATTGAAGGCAGTCGTTTGAACGGCTCCTTATATATTGAACCGTCGCAGGATCCGACTCTTAAAACAGCGGATTTGCGCGCTTTGCTTTCTGTTTTGCAAGAAAAAGGAATTAAGACAATCGAAGGAAAAGTCGATGTTATTGGTATTCCCGGCGGTGGCGATCGCTTTTGCTCGGAGTGGCTTCTGGAAGACTGGGGGCAGGACTGGATGCCTGTGCCTTCGGATCTCGTTCTCGACGGCAATATTGCCAGAAAAGACCCGGCTCGCGGCTATCCGTTGATTTCGTACACTGTTTCAAAAGATCAAAATGCTTTGACCAGTTCATTGCTGAATTCAGCTCAAGGACCGGCCTGGGTTTGTTTTCATCCGGGCAGCAAAACCATGCAGTTCTGGCATCCAAATGGACCTCTGGTGGGTGGACAGATTGTCGGCAACCCCGGCGAATATAATCTGGCGGCAGTGCAGTCCATAATTAAAAGCATGGGTATCAAGATTAAGGACAAAACTATACCGCTTGATGTTCTTTCAGAAACGCCGACTCTTCTTGGCGAGCATCATTCCAGACCACTTTCTGAAATCATCAAATACTGTTTGAAAGAAAGCGACAATCTATATGCGCAGCAGCTTTTGCGTACTCTGGGCAATCTGCCTGCTGTTTCCAAAAATGTCGAAAAAGCCACTCTTGAAGAACGGGGACTGGCTAGAATTAATCAGTGGTTGCTGGCCATGGGAGTCGCTCCCGGTGAAGTCTTTCTCTGGGACGGCTGCGGTTTATCCAGAAAGAACTGCTTTACTCCTCATGCGCTGAATCTTGTTCACAGGCACATGGCCGGCGCGACTCTCAAAAGTGCATATCTAGATGTGATGCCCTTAAATGGAGATGAGAACACGCCAAACGGTTCTTTCCGCTACAAAACCGGCACCATGGATTCGGTGCGTTCTATTTCCGGTGTTTTAATTACAGGTGGAGGCGAAGCGCTTGCTGTCACTGTCATGGTGAATGACCACAGCCCTTCGATTCGAGATGTTAGAGCAAGTATGAGCGGCATGCTTTCACATTTGCAGTCTCTGGGGGCTCTTCACCTGCCGGAATCACCTGTAAGACCGATAGTTCTTTCGGGCCGGAAAAGCCGGGCGTCTGTCGCTGCTCATCCAAAACAAAAAGCTTCTCAAAATCAAAGCGTTTCTTCTCGCAAAAAGCGACGCAGAGCACACTAAAGGAGGAATTCCGTGTCTCTTGAATCATTCAAAAAAATCATAAACGAAGGTAAATTGACTTGTCCCAAGTGCAAGAAAGCCATTAAGCAGTTCGACAAGTACGTTGAGCGCATGGCTTCGGTTTGGGACGGCGCCGGTGATTCTCATACTGAAACGGAAGGTTCGCTGGTCACGCTCATTTGTGCTAATGACGGCTGTTCATTTAAAGAGCGAACCGAGTACTGGGATAATTATTTGAGTGACGATTAAAATTCGGCGGCTCTTCGACTTTCTCTTGACAGCGTAGCCCGGCTGGACCCATACTCAGCTAAGGGTGCATGATTGCTGTCGGAGTGCTTACTATGTCCGATCATAATCTGCAGGAGGAACTGAAGCTCTCCTCTGCTGAAGAAGACAGCACTATGCCTCGGCTGAAAGTTGCTTCGGCTGAGCATTTGATTGGCGGAGCCGAAGAGCAGCAGGTGACGGATTCTTCAGTATTGAAAACTGGCGAAATTTCCCGCTTTAGCCTTGGCGAACAGCTCGGCGAAGGCAGCTTTGGGCTTATCTATCGGGCAACTAATGATTCTCTTGCTTCCAACTTTGCTCTCAAAATAATTAAGCCGGAATTTTATCGCAGCAATGCCGATGCCGATAGATTGCTGAATGCTCTGAAGGGTCTTGAGGAAATTCATGATCCTCATCTTGCCAGCTATTATGAATCAGGAAGAACTGTTGATAATTCAATTTATTTTGTCAGTGATTATTTTGCGGGCGTGAGTTTCGCTGATCTAATCGGCAGGACTTCGCCCTTTGAGCCTGAGCGCTTCATCGACATATTTAGACAAATTTGTCAGGCTCTGAAAGCGCTTCATCAGCGCGGCATTGTGCACGGCAATTTGAAACCTTCCAATATATATTTGCTTGAGGAAAATAATCAGGTTTTCGTGAAGTTACTTGATTATGGACTTGCCGGGATTTTTTGCGATGAAGCTCGCGAGCAGTTTTTGCGGCGAGCCTGCACCGCTAACGGTGCTAATTATTTCAGTCCCGAACAGTGTCTTGGCTATGGGCTGGACGCTCGCTCGGATATATATTCAATCGGGCTCTTGATGTATGAGTCCTTGACAGGTAAACCGCTTGTGCAGGGGCAAAATCAGATGCAGGCAGTTTTGAAGCAACTCAATTATCGAGCTTCATCTATGAAAGAGAAAGGCATCGTCGTGCCTGAATCTATTGAGAAAATTATGATGAAGTGTCTCGAAAAAAATCGCAGCGAACGTTATAACTCGATTGATGATCTTTCCGTTGATCTGGACCTTGCCGTATCCAAGCTGAGCCTCTTTGATTCGCTAAATGAACCGGAACTTAATCCCTCCAGACCGGAAAAGACTAAAGGCAAAAAGTCCGGAATTGAGATGGGTCTTTCGGCAATTATCTGTGCCGGTGTGCTCACCTGCATCGGCGTTGCCATAGTCAATCGAATGGACGAGGCGCTCAGGCACCAGTCTCATCCGCATTACAGCGCTTTTCCTCGCTGGGTCAGTCATGGACCGCAAGTCAGATACAGAAATGAAAATCCCGGCGGCTTTGATTCATTTGCTTGCAGGCAAAGGGCCGAGGCGGCGTTCAGCGAAGTCCTTGCTTCTCAAAACGGCATGATTGCTTCTGCTGCTTTTCAGGGGGCTATCAATCCGGGGCTGAACTCGGGCTCGCAATATCACCTGGGTCGAGCTGCTTACTGGTACGGTTTGGCGGTGACGGCGCTTAAAAAAGAAATAGGTGCTAATCCAAGTTTCGCTCAAAAAGAGCAACTCGCTGAGCTGCAGAACTCATTTGGTGAAATCTACTTGCGTGCGCCGCAATATGGCGGTGCCGGGCGGCTCGATCGAAGTGAGTTCAATTTACCCGGTATTGAGATGCAGTCCGACGGCAGCCTGAAACTTAACCCTGCTTATCCAGGCCTGATGGCCGGTTACGAGTTTCAGCCGAACTTGAAAAATGCCGATCTTCTTTTTGCCGAAGCCGCAGTTACACTGGACAATAAATTTACCAGCGGGCAATTAGACCTGCTCTGGAATGCTGCTTTTACTAAATTTCAATTGGGCAAGTTGAGCGATGCCTTGAAAGTACAGAAGCAGATAAGCTCAATTCTTGCTTCCGAGTCTCTGACCGATCGAAATGCTTTGATCATGAGTCATGATGCTTCCGGCAGAATTCTATTGCAACTGGGTCATGCTTCTGAAGCTGTTGAAGAATTTAAACTTGCTCGCAAAATAGATCGAGAGGGCTTCAAGACTTTTGGCGGCAAGTACAGAAATCATGTTTCGGCCGATCTTGCTTATGCTTTTCTGCTCGATGGAAAATATGCCGAAGCAGAAAAACTGGCCAGAAAAAATTTGAAAACTATTGCTCGCAATCAAAGTTCGCAAGGAGAAATCCCGTTTGATCTTTACTCTTACGATATAAATATGCGCACGCAGATTACGGCTTTGAAAAAAATGGACAAAACTAGAGAAGCCGACTCGCTTGAACTTCAATATCTTCGCTATTTGCGCGAAAATGGAGGCAGCGTTTATTTTCCGAATGGCTAGCCCTTAGAACCAGGACTTTTGGCATTTTCGGAGCATTTTGCTTAAAGCTCTAAATTGAGTTCGATTTTTGTATTTTGTCCGTCGAAAGAACAGGGTATTTTGAAGAGATACGATTTTACGAAGCAGGCAGAGCTGCCTTCGTCTGCACAGTAATAAAGGCTCAAGGCAAGTTCCATGCTGATTTTTTTCGGGACGGCATTTTGCCTGAATAGTTTGAATTTGAAATCTCCCTGAGAGGAGATTCTCAATTCTTTAGCATTTTCAAAAGACATTGAGTTTTGTTCTGAATCGAGATAGAGACAGATGTCCATTTCCGGGTTCAGATGGTATTTGCAGCTTTCCTTAATTTTCAGCTTGCATTCAAACTGCCCTGTATCGCTAAGAGAAATTTCTTTCATATCAACCGTTGAACAGTTCGGTAAATAAGGCATGCTCTGTTTGTCAGGGCTGAGCTCGAGCTCTTTTAGATCGTCAGGACTTTCCAGATTCATTACTTTTATGCAGTGATTGTTGGTATCAGCTATGAAAAGCAAGTTTGCAAAAGAGCTGAGACCTCCCGGCTCTGAATACTCGGCATCTGCGCCGCAGCTATTCCCTGCTTTTCCAGTGCCGCTTATAGTTCTTACTGATTTTGCTTCAGGGTCTGCAATTTTGATTTTGTGATTATAGCTGTCTGCAATCAATAGCATATTTTTGTAAGAGGCTAAGCCAAGCGGATGTTGCAGGCGAACTTCATTGCCGCTGCCGTCCTGGTCTCCAAAGCTGAACAAGCCCTCACCGACTATTGTGCTCAATTTTTTAGATACAAGGTCGACTACACGCAATGAGCTTGTTTCACTGTCCAGAAAATACAGCTTTTCATTTAGAACTGTCAGCGCGCTTGTTTGTGAAAGCTCCGCCAGATCTTTCTCTCCATCTTTGAGGCTCTCCTTGCCGGTGCCTGCATAAATTTCCAGTTTCTTCGTTAATAGATCAAAGTGCCATATCTGGTGGCTTCCAGCCATGGCAATGTACAAACTTGAATTGCTCAAGGCTAAATCCCAGGGGCTGGAAAGAGCAATATCCCTGGCCGAACCCTTCATTTCGTCGCCTGCGTATAGCCTCTGCTTGCCGTTTCCAGCAATGGTCTCAACTCTGCAATCAGAGAGATTGACACGCCTGATCAGATGATTTTCCGTATCGGCGACATATAGATCTTCACCTGAAAAAACAAGCCCCTGCGGAGCTCTGAAACAGGCTTCTGCAAAGCTGCCGTCGGCATCTCCCGCTTTGCCGGAGCCGATTGTTTCTAAGACCTTTCCGTCCAGAGTGCAAATCAATACTCGATTGTGTCCGCTGTCGGCGACAGCCAGTCGACTGCCGTCTTCTGAAATTGCCAGCTTTCCCGGAAAGCGCAGCAAGCTTGAATGGGTTTCGGCGTGCACGGCAAGTTCTTCGAGCGGAGCACTGCTTAAAGTGCCCTTTGCTGAATATTCAGCGATTAAGGCCTCAATCGGCTCCTCGAACTTTCCGTAAGGCTTCTGGCTGCAAGCGATTCTTTCGACGACATTTCCTTCGGGATCTATGAGAATAAGGGTCGGCCATTCTCGAACATAATACTTTTCCCAGAGCGAGAAGCCGCGATCGCAAACAACCGGATGCTCTATACCATAACGTGCCACGGCATTCTTGATATTTGCTTCTTTGCCTTCGTTATCGAATTTGGCGCTGTGAACGCCTATAACAAGCAGGTAGTCCTTGTATTTCTCTTCCAGCTCCTTCAAATAAGGCATGATATGCAAGCAATCGGAGCAACAATAGGTCCAGAAGTCGAGAAGCACAATTTTTCCAGAAAGTCCCTTGACTGTTAGGGGACGGCTGACATTAATCCAGGGAAGTCCGGCCGTAAATTCCGGGGCTTTGATTTTGCTGTCTAACACAATTACGCTTCCGAATAAGTAAAATACCCTGGGATCTTATATGAATTGCTCTGCCCTAACCAGTTAAGCTCTCTTTGAAATCAAGGTGAATCGTGGCTGAAATACTCAAGACCGAAGAAGACGAGTCCCCCATACCGTGGGAACTTGTCGAAACAAACCGTCCCTTGCGCGATGATATACGCTATCTGGGCAAGTTGCTGGGAGATACGATCAGGCGTATTGACGGCGAGGAAGTTTATGCCAGAGTCGAGCAGTTTCGTAAGCTTTGTAAAGCCTTGCATGATCGCGATGACGCCGAACTGCAAAAAGAATTAGCCGAGCTTGTCGATAAAATTGATTTTGAAACCGGTACAAAAGTCATCAAAGCCTTTCTGACTTATTTTGACTTGATTAATATCGCCGAGCAGCATCACCGCTTGCGCCGTCGTTCTGAAATTGAATCAAGGCACGAGCAGCCTGCCCAGAGCGATTCTTTGGCGGCTGTTTACGCAAGAGCAGCTGAACTGGGTCGCGACGAGCTTTTGACTGCTGCCATGCAAGGTCTTGATATACAGGTGGTTTTCACTGCGCACCCGACTGAAATTACAAGGCGTACTGTGTTTTTGAAGCAGCTGGCAATTGCAGATTGCCTATACAGGAGAGATCATCCACCTTTAACTCGCCGTGAGAAAAATGCTCTTGAAGAGAAGCTGGCCGCCGCGGTGGAAACTCTCTGGCTCAGTGACCACGTAATGTATTTCAAGCCGACTGTTCTTGATGAAGTTCGCTATGGTCTTTATCATTTTGAGCATACTGTTATCAATGCAGTGCTGGATGTGCATGCCGAAATGCGCAAAAAACTGGCATCTTTGCTTGGACCTGAGGATGCGGCAAAAGCGCAGCGTTTTATTAGCTTCGGCTCCTGGATTGGCAGAGACCGGGACGGAAATCCTTTTGTAAGCAATGAAGTTACGATTAAGTCTCTGCTTTTTCAAAGAAGCTTGATTCTCAAGAAATACTTGAAGGATATTGAAGAGCTTTTCAATGAATTGAGCCATTCGGATAACTGGATTCAAGCTGATTCGGACTTGTTGAATTCAGTGGAAAGAGAGCTTCCGGACCTGCCGCAAGCTGTTATAGAACGCATAAATCAGCGACTCATTCATGAACCATTGCGACAGAAACTTCTGATTATGAGTGAGAAAATGAAGAATACTCTGGCTGAAGTTGAGGCTCATACAGCAGGGTTAAACTCGGCGGCCGGCAAAGCCGGAGCGGAAGGGGCGTCTACGGAACGCAGCTCCGGCAGGCTTGTATATAAAACGGCCCTTGAGTTTCGTGCAGATCTGCATTTGCTCTTAAACTGTATTGAAAATTGCGGCTGCCGCCTCGGCAGTGCCAGCCTTAGAAGACTGATTGATTCGCTTGATATATTCGGATTCCATCTGGCAAAGCTGGACATCAGGCAGCATAGCGGCCGGCACAGAGCCGCTCTTGATGAGCTCAGCAAAAGTCTTGATCTGATTGCAGGCGGTTATGCTGCTCTTTCTGAAGCCGAAAAGGTTTCAGTTCTTTGCCGTGAGTTGGAAAGCAAAAGACCGCTGATTCCGCACGAACTGCATTTTTCGGCTGAAAACAGCGATACGATTCAAGTATTCAGAACAATGGCCCTGGCGCAGGATCAATTCGGCAGCGCCGCTCTGGATACTTACATTGTCAGCATGACCCAGGAAATGAGTGATTTGCTCTGTATTTTGCTTTTTGCCAAGGAAGCCGGTTTTTTTGCGGAGGCTTATCCGCATCGGGCAATCAGTGTTGTGCCGCTATTTGAAACGGTCCAGGATTTGCGTCGAGCCCCTGCCATTTTAGATGCGCTTTTGCAAAATCCTCTTTATGCTGCTTACCTGGAAAAACGAGGCAAGACCCAGGAAATTATGATTGGTTACTCGGACAGCGGCAAAGACGGCGGTATCGTCAGTTCAAACTGGGAGCTATATAAAGTTCAGAAAGAACTTGTGGCCGTTTCTTCAAAGCATGGTGTAAAGCTTCGTCTTTTTCACGGACGCGGCGGAACTATCGGTCGAGGTGGCGGACCCACGCACCGTGCCATTATGTCTCAGCCTCCCGGTACTGTTTCCGGGCGAATTAAAATAACCGAACAGGGAGAAGTAATTTCGGCTAAGTATTCTTTGCACGCAATTGCTGTGCGAAACTTTGAACAGCTGGCTGCCGCCGTGCTTGAAACTTCTTTGATGGAGAATTGTGCTGCTCTTGTTGACGCTGAAAAACAAGAGTGGCATGAGTTTATGGAAGAGTTCTCTCAGGATGCATTTGATGCCTATCGCAATATCGTTTATGGCGATTCCGATTTTGTCGAGTTTTTCTTGCAAAGTACGCCGATAAAGGAAATTGCCAATTTGCGCATGGGTTCTCGCCCGACACGTCGCAATAGTGCTTCGCAATCGATAAGCGATTTGAGAGCAATACCATGGGTCTTTGCCTGGACGCAAAGTCGCTTCATTTTGCCGGCCTGGTACGGGCTGGGGGCAGCTTACAAAAAGCAGCTGGAGCGTCATGGGCAAGAACGTCTTGACTTGATGAGACGCATGTATCAGGACTGGCCGTTCTTTAATGGTTTGATATCTAAAATAGAGACTGCGCTTGCCGTTTCCGATATGAAAATTGCAACTTTCTATGCTGAAAATCTTGTTGCCGACAAAAAGTTGAAAGATAAATATCTGCCTCGAATCATTGCCGAATATCAATCTTGTAAGGATGCCGTATTCTCTATCGCTCAAGTTGATACGCTTTTATCCAGTAACCAGTTCTTGCAGCGTTCTATTACTTTGCGCAATCCTTATGTAGACCCTCTCAGCTATTTGCAAGTGCGCTTTATCCGGGAATGGCGCAAAGAACAGAGCTCGCTTATGAAGAAAACTCTTTCCGGAACAGCGCCGACAGAGCGTGATCTTTTATTGGAGACGGTGCTTATGTCGATTACGGGAGTAGCTGCCGGTCTGCAGAGTACCGGTTAAGGATTGCGCAGTGTTTGTCTTGCCGAAGCTCGGTGAAATCTTTAACCAGCGTTATAAACTGCTGTCGCAGTTGGGCACTGGTGGTGGTGGCACTGTTTTTAAAGCCGAGCAAATCGATGCCGGGCGCCTGCTTGCCCTGAAGATTCTGCGTCCTGAACTGCTTAAAGACGCGGATGCCGGTGCCAGATTCTTGCGCGAAGCTCAAGCCCTGAGCCAGCTCAATCATATAAACATAGTG
>JAIEPM010000412.1 GCA_019748395.1 Candidatus Obscuribacterales bacterium | reverse complement strand
AATGTTTGCCAGAGGGATTTTGCAATCTTCCATGGTCAGGCTTGCAGTCGGGGAGCCACGCATACCGAGTTTTTTCTCGACTTTGCTGACATAAAATCCGGGAGTTCCTTTGTCGACCAGAAAGCAGGAAATGCCTTTACGACCCTGACTCGGGTCTGTCATTGCCATAATGATTGCAACATCGGCATCAGTCGCATTGGTGATGAATTGCTTTGTGCCGTTCAAAACCCAGTGGTCGCCGACTTTTTTGGCTGTAGTTTTTTGAGCGGAAGCATCAGAACCGGTGCCTGGTTCGGTCAGAGCCCAGCAGCCGATGAATTCGCCACTTGCCAGCTTTGACAAGTACTTTGATTTTTGTTCGTCGGTTCCAAACATAACAATCGGTTTGGTACCAAGCGAGCAGTGTGCAGCATAACTCAATCCTGTCGAGCCGCAAGCACGTCCGATTTCTTCAACTGCGATCGCATAGCTGCGGTAGTCAGCTCCCGTACCGCCGTATTCTGTTGGAACCAGCAAACCAAGCAGGTCGAGCTCGCCGAGTTTCTTAAAAGTTTCTGCCGGGAACACAGCTTCCTTGTCTACCTGATGAGATTTAGGGGCGATTTCATTAGTAGCGAATTCGCGCACCATTTCCCTGATTGCATGGTGTTCGTCGGTGAGAAACTCACCGTAGGGCAGAACATCTTCTGTAGTGGCCGTGGTAGTCAAGGTTGCATCTCCTGTAGAGTCGCTGAAAACTGCCGGAATAACCCGCGAATGCAGATCATAACGCTTCCTTAGAAAAGCGTGCGTTTCCTTAGTGTTTCTTTTCTTCTGCGGAATTTTGCAAGGCTCAAGATGAAGCTAAAAATGCTTCTACAGCTTCCACAATGCGCTCTGAGGCTCGTCCGTCCCCAAAAGGATTTACCGAAGACGACATCCGTTTATAACTATCGGGATTAGCCAGAAGCTCACGAGCGGATTCAAAAATACCCTCGCGCTTAACACCGACAATCTTTGCTACGCCTGCTTCCGCAGCTTCAGGACGCTCCGTGTTGGTACGCATGACCAGAACCGGCTTGCCCAGAGTCGGCGCTTCCTCTTGTATGCCGCCACTGTCGGTAAGAACGAAATGACAACGCTGCATCGCATAAACGAAGGGCACATAGTCGAGCGGTTCCACAAGAATCAGCTGCTTGTGCCCTGCAAAGACCGGTTCAATAGAATCACGTACAATCGGATTTTTGTGAATCGGATAAAGAATTTGAATATCTGGAAAAGCCTCGGCAATCGCTCTCAATCCATGAGCGATTTCACTCATGCTTTCGCCCCAGTTTTCGCGTCTGTGCGCAGTTACAAGCAAAACTTTATGCTTCTGAAAATCCACATCTCCAAATAGAGACTTATCAACATTTGTAGCTTCCAGTTTCTTGACAGTTTCCAGCAAAGCATCAATGACAGTATTGCCTGTTTGAAATACATTGCGACTGATATTTTCGCGACGCAAATTCTCGACAGCTCTGGAAGTCGGTGCAAAATGGATTGCCGCCAGCTGAGAAGTCAGACGGCGTGCCATCTCTTCGGGAAAGGGATTGTAGCGATCATCGGTGCGCAATCCGGCTTCGACGTGCCCCACCGGTATTTTCTGGTAATGCGCAGCCAGCGCCGCAGCCATAACTGTGGTCGTGTCGCCCTGAACAAGCAACAAGTCAGGCTTCACTTTTTGAAGAATCTCGTCCACGCCGGTCACGACTCTTGACGTCAGCTCTGCCAGAGTTTGCCCATGTTTCATTATGTCCATATCGAAATCCGACTCGATTTCGAACCAGCGCAGCATCTGATCAAGCATTTCGCGATGCTGAGCTGTCAAGACAACCACAGGCTCCAGCATTCTGGATCTTTTCAAGGCATGAACTACTGGTGCAAGTTTTACCGCTTCCGGCCGCGTCCCGAAGACGCACATTACGCGCTTTTTCATAGGGCAGATTTTATCGCATCAATGCTAACTTAGACAGCACTTGCTACAGACCATTGCCTGCAGGATGGTTGCCGAGTGCTATCGCAGCCGGGGAGGCGCCACTACTCCTGATACCAAATCGAAACAAAAGAGCCTGGGTCTGCCTGAGAAGAAGACAGAGTGAGGCATAGCCGCAACTCTAGAGCAGAAAAACGAGAAGCTTTCCAAGCGGATTGCGACACTAAATATAGAGCCGTATCTGGTGTCAGATAAAGAGCCTGCAAGAATTAAGAATAACCCCAAACCACCTACAGCCAAACTTTTCCAGCAAAGCAACTGATTATCGGAAGCAAGTTTTTCTTGCAGAGCAACGCTAGCGGTAGTATGTTTTGCCTAACGACCTCAAGGTCAAAAAAAACCACCCCGCCATTTCTAGAACCGCAATCGGATCTAGACTAGAATAGGACGCCCCTATGTTCACGATCAGGCAAACAATGCACGCACCCGAACAAATTGAGAGCCCTAAGAACAGCTACAAGACATTCCAGGACTATTCCGAACTTTACTGGGAATCAACCCAGGAAACACTGATAAGTCTTTACGCCCTAAGGGACCCGCAAACAGGGCAGCCTGTCGAAAATATCAACGACATCATACATCGAGTCGCATACGCCAATGCCGTAGCTGAATTGAAATACGCACTCAGCCCACTGGAACTAGTGACTTTAAGCTATGAAGAAGCCGTCAATCACCCGACCGTAGTCGACTGGGCGAAAGTTTTTGCGGACAACATCGGCAAACAAAGATTCTGGGTAAACACGCCCGGCAACATCAACGCCTCTCCGGAAATTTCTCTGAGAGTCCTTAAATACTGGGCCCACGGGCAACTAGCTGGAATGAAAGAGGAAGATATCTGGCTTCGTTCAGAAGAGCTGGCAAAACTTGCCAAAAGCAGCGGCAACAAAAAACTCGCCGAAAGCAAAGGCAAAAACCTCGAACACGAACTGAGCATGGGCAAACTGGCGCTTGAACTGAAAGGAAAGGGTTGTCTGGCAGCCTGTGGTGTTGCATTTGTCGAAGACAGCCTCGAAGGAATTCAGGAAACTGCCAAAATTGAAGCCCTGGCAGCTAAAGCAGCGATGGGCATGGGACTTAACACTTCAAGCCTCAGACCCTGGTCCAGCATCATCAGCAACGGTGCTGCAGCTTCCGGACCGGATAGATTTTATGAAAAATCAATTGCAAAAGCTGTTGAAGCAGTTGCCCAGGGCGGCAGACGCGGCGGCGCACTCATAGAATTGCGCAATTCGGATCACCCTGACATTCTTTTCTTCATAGAGAAAAAGCGCCTGATTCCTCGCCCCAGCCTTGCTCAAATATTTAAAGTTCTGCGCTCGCAAATGAAGCAACTGCCCGGCGAAGCCAATATGGACTATAAAAAACGCTTGCTTGTCGAGGCGGAGCATCGCTTCGGTCAACATTATGCCGAATATATCGAAAAACAGAATTATCTAAAAAACACTAATATCACGGTCTTAGCCATGCCTGGCTTTATGGACGCCGTTCGTGACGGACTTTTCTATCAAGCCCGCTTTAATGGACAGAACTGGAACGGACCGGTTTACGACCCCCGAAAACCCGTTCGAGACGAGAAAAGCGGACTTGTAAAAGTAAACAAACTGAGCAAAGAACTAATTTTCGAGGAATATTCGGTAGATCTCAATCTTTACCCGGAGGCACGAGAAGCGGCTCGAAAACTCGATCGCGCGCAGGTTGAACTCAGCGAAAACGAAATCAAAGTACATGGACATTTTTATGCACCGGAAATTTTTCAACGCATCATCGACGGCATGCAAAGCAGCGGAGAGCCGGGCATCGCTTTCTTCGATCGAGTCAATCAGGCAAACGCCAACGATCATATTTATGAGCTGAACACCTGCAACCCCTGCGGCGAGCAATTCTTGCCGGCGGGCAGAGGCTTCGACGGCCGAGTTTATATGGGCACTTGCAATCTGAGCTCCATGCATGCTGCTCATCGCGAATTCTGGAACGAGGACGGCAGCTACAACATGCAACGCATGAAAGACATAGCCAGAATCATGCAACGCTTCATGGACAATGTTTCAGACGTGAGCTGGTATCCGCTGCCTGCTCAAAACATGACCACCAGACTGGAACGCCGCAACGGCGGCGGCTTTGCCGGTGTTGCCGAATATCTATCAAGACTGGGATTGGAATTCGGCGAGCCCATGGCACTTTCAAGCGTGGAGGAGCTTTACAGGCAATTCACCAGAGCCTCTGTGGAAGCCTCCGAACAACTTGCAAAAGAACGTGGTGTTTATCCTCTCTGGGAGGGCAGCCGCTTTGCCAGAAAAGGCCTGGCTGTGCGAAATTCCTGCATGACCAATAACGCCCCGACAGGCACTCTGGCTCAGGCATTGCAAACAAGCTGGGGAGTGGATCCTCACAACGGCATTGTTTTCTCACGCAAAGTTCGTTCGCGCCTTGTCAACTTCGTAGCTCCCGGTTTTCGCGAAGCCATGGAAAAGCATAAAGCCTGGCCGGCAGACGAAGCCGAACAAAACGCTCTCATGCAAGCCATCCGCGAGAATCACAAGTCCTGTCGCAATCTGGCAGTGATACCACAGGAAGTGCAAAATGCCTTTCCGGTCAGAGTCGAAATCGAACCGGAAAAATACATCAAACACTTAGCGGCCATTCACAAAGGTGCAGATGAATACCCGGAAGCATTCAACTCGGTTTCCAACACTTGCTCAATCCCGGCTGATATGAGCGATCAATCAATAGGCGAAGCCGTGCTGCTTGCTTACGAACTCGGTGTAAAAGATCTGACTTTTTATCCGGACGGCAGCAGGTTAAGCCAACCGGTAGAGCAAATTGCCGCGCGCCGTTTTGAACAAGAACAGGAAGCAGATCTTCTTTCTTTGCTTGGTCATCAAGAACAAAGACCAATCAATATTGAAGAAACTTCGGGCCTGACATATAAGGTCAGAGTCGGCTCCCCCGGAGGCGGTTCGACCCTGCATGTCAGCCTCAACCATGAAGTCGAACACCCGGGCGAACTGGTGGAAGTTTATGCTCGCATGGGCAAACCGGGAGCAATCGAAGCAGGCTTGTTTGAAGCCGTGGGCAGGCTCGCTTCGGCATTCCTGCAGTACGCCGCCCAGTTCGGCGAAGCCGAAAGATCACTTGCCGAACAAACAATAGTTCAACAATTGATCAACATTCAATCAGGCTACCCGGCCTTTTTCAAATTCTCCGACGCCGCTAAACCTACGGTTATTCAATCTCCCTGCGACGGGCTTGCAAAAGCCATTCTCGAATACAGGAAAGGCTTCAGCAAAGTAAATCGCTATTTACCGAGCAGCAGCGAGCTTGACACTACTGGCGGTGGCGAGACAATCGAGAACAGCTACCTCGACGAAGAAGAACAGAAGCTGGGATTCTGCAGCCACTGCGGTCAGGACGACTGGATCAAAGCCGACGGTTGCTTTGTTTGTCAATCTTGCGGCTATTCAAAGTGCGGCTGAGAATCTGATCTCAACCGATTAAAGGCACGGAGAAATCCGTGCCTTTGACCTCTTGACCTCTATATTTGAATTGATAAGCTATTAGGCTCTAAGACACGATGCGACTATTTGTCTGTAGAATAGAGCTGTCGCCGATTTCAAACAAGACAAACATGGACTCATCAAAACAGCAGGGTCTCAAAGATTATTACTATATTCTGGGGGTTTCTCCGGAAGCTTCTGCTGCCCAGATTCAGGCAGCTTACCAGGAGCTTTACGACAAGTTCGGTCCGCATGTAACACTAAAAGAACAAGATCCGGAAGCCATGGTGAAAGCCTACAAAGATATTGTCGAGGCTTTCGAAGTTCTGGGAGATCCCGGCAAAAGACAGGAATACGACAAAGTTGCATTGCCTGTTTTGCAAAAAAGTCACCTGCGCAATCTCTGGGGAAAATTGACCGGAGTCAAAGCCGACGAAACAAGGTCTAAAGATGATGCACCTGAAAGCCGACTAATACTAGAACTGACATTGCGCGAAGCTATCAAAGGGGCGCGCAAAATCCTGAAAGTTGAAGACATTCAGCAATGCCAGACTTGTATCAGCAAAAAACCGGTGGATCGAACCAAATGCCTGAATTGCCACGGTTCGGGAATGATCAGAAGCGAACGCAGCGAAGAACTGATCATCAACCCCGGCATTGTCGAAAAACAAGAAATCAGAATGCCGGGCAAAGGCAAATTTGATACACGTTCACGCAGGCACGGCGACCTGATTGTTGAGCTGCAGATAATCCCGCATCCATTTTTCACAGTTATCGGTAAAGACATTTCATGCACAGTTCCGGTAACAATTTACGAGGCAATTCTAGGTGGTGAAATCGAAGCACCTACGCCAACCGGCAGAGTAGTGATGAAAATCCAACCACTGACTCAACGCGGACGGGTTTATCGCCTGAAAGGCCTCGGGCTTGCAGGCGGCGACCTCATGGTTTCGATTGAAGTTCTAGTTCCTTCACAGTTGCATGCCGACGAAGTCGAACTTTTTCGCAAACTGCAATTGGTTTCCTCTCAACCAAATCCCCGGGCTGACGTATTTGCGAAACTGCAGGCACTAAACCAGGCTCAAGCAGCCGGACCTCAAAGCAACAGTTAGAAAGAAAACTGATTTTTCAAGCAAGAACCCAGGCAGATATACACAGGACATCCTGACACAAATTGACCACAAGAGCAGGCGAGCTTCGCGCTTTTGTAAAGACAGCAAAATCTGGTTGGCAAAGCTGCGCGAAGAGTGAAAGCGTTGCCCGGCAAGGATTCTGAGCACTTTGTAATATTGACCAAAGGGAGCCTGGATACCCCAAAAGCCACCCGTTTAATCAAGCCTGTTACAAGCCGGGAATTAATGTATAAGCTACCTTGAGCGCAGCCACATGCCAGCGATCAGTAGCCCAGGCCACCAAGCCCGCTCTGCCCAGAGTAACTCTATCTAAATTGCGATCTGCCAAGCCGCTGCACTAGGTTGAGGGTACACCCAGTTTCTCTCATCCCTCGAGTAAGCAAACAGCCACAAGTTTCTCGATTTACAGTCTCAATTAGCCCATCCAGGAATCCTGCACCGTCCCGCAAACAGGTGTTCCAACGAAGGCTAGTTTCCTGAACCTCAGGAATTCTTCTCTGCCGCTAGCGCGAAGCTACGGCTCAACTTTCGTCAAACGAAGGAGTTCAAATCATGAACACTGATCGAACCATCCGGGACGGAGTCCTGCGCGCCATGTCGGTGAGCGCACTCGGCACCCGGGAAAGCTTTCTGACCTACGCGGGCATCCTGCCGGTGAATCTGCCGAACGGAACCCGCTTCATCATCTACCCCGACACCCACATCCCGGCGCACAATCGCCGCCTCTTCTGGGCGGTCAACCAGTTCGCCGCGGATTACAAGCCGCACGTCAACATCGCCATCGGCGACTGGAGCGACATCTTCGGCTTGAGCCGTCACCCGAAACCGCTGCGCGCCATAGTCCGGCCTCAGGACGAGCTCGACGAGAGCCGTCGCCTCTGGGACGAACTCATGGACATCAGCGGCGCCGAGTGGGGATACATCATCCTCGGAAACCACGAGGACCGCATCTACCGCTTCCTTCAGGACATGGCCCCGCAGCTGGGCAGCATCGTCACGGCACACAACCGTGAGCCGCTCAACTTCCACAACCTGATGGGCTTCACGCCGAACGACAACACGACGTTCCTTTACGGCGTCGAAGAGCGTTCCGGCTTCGAAGGCGGCATGTGCATCAACGGCGACCTCAACCTTCACCACGGTATCATCGTCAAGCCGCAACCCGGCGCCAGCGCCTTCGCGGACATGATGAAGTGGCAGTGGAACATCGGTCACGGTCACACCCATCGCATGGGTCTGTCCGCGGTCGGGTCGCTGCGCAGCTACGAATTCGGCCACCTGGTCGACATGGACCACGCTTACATGGCTTACGCCCGTAAGATGTTCCCGAACTGGGCGCCCGGACTCGCTGCCGGAATCATTCACAACGGGAAGCCGTACGTTACGCCGATCCCGGTCATCCCCATGCCCGACGCCCGCGACCCCCGTCGCCTCGGCTTCGTGTGGGATGGAACGGTCTACGTTGAGTCGGACCGTTAACTTTCTTGCGAGATCTGGGCTGCAGGCTGTCGCTTGCAGCCCTTCTCGCTCTGATAACACTCACAAGGAGCAATTGCTATGAGCAACAAACTCAGTAAGCGGTTTACCGCCGCAGCGTCGAGCCTTCACCTCGGGTGGCCCCCGAAGAACCTGCTTGGTCAGAAAAAGATGTTCCTGAAGAAGGTCATCTTCGACCTGCACGGACCCATCCTCGACTTCAACACGCCGTTCCTCGGGCATCTGTCCGGACTCTACGGAGTTCCGCTGGACGAAACGATGCTCGACCACTACAACATGGGCTACAACGCCCGCATGCCGATCACCCCGCACCAGTTCAACCGCGGACTGGAAAACTTCGGGCGGCTGGCTCGTGGTGGTTTCAGCGACCTGCCCGCCAAGGCCGGCATCGTCGAAGCTCTGAAGCAGATCCAGGAAGCCGGCATCAAGCTGGAAATCTGGACCTATGCCCCGGGCGCCACTGACTACAGCCATGACACGCTGGTCGCCAACGGCACCGGCATCGCTCAGCTCTCGACCATCGAGTGCATCCAGCGCCTCGGCATCGTCAAGGACGTGCGCAAGCAAGTGCGTTTCATCAAACCGGAAGCGAAAGCTCCGACGATGGCGCATGAACACTGCCCGCTGATTGTCGAAGACCACCCTGTGACCGCGATGGCGGCAGGGACCTACGGCAACGCGGCGCTTCTCGTGCCTGAGCATTACAACCAGGGCATTTCTGCTCCCGGTGTGCTTCGGCTGGACAACCGGACCGATCTGGCGCCTGCCGTGATCAGCTTCTTCAAGGAGCTGGAGGAAGCGGGCAGTCTGATCGGCGGAGGGCGCTAGCCCTTCTATTCCAGAGATTCCGGTTGACGTTTATCACGCGCAACCGCGCAAAGGCAAAGCAGCTTCCGTACTCCGGAAGCTGCTTTTGCCATGATTCTGATTAACAACGCTCAGCCGGAAAACCTGAGCACAACTCTTAGGAGAAAATAGCCATGGGACGACCCTTACGCAACGGCGGTAACTCATTCCAGGTGGCGATCCGCCCCCTGGTCAAAACCTGTCCGAAAGAGACTGGCATCAACCGCCTCAGTCTGCCGGACGGCACCAAGATTCTCATTCTGGCGCACGCCTACTTCCCCAGCCACGACCGCGAGCTCCACTCGGCGGTGCTGAAGCTGATGAAAGCCGAGCGCCCGGAAGTGACCATCCTGCTCGGCGGCATGATCCACGAAGAAGCCTTCAAGGCCGTGGTCGACGACAAAGACGTGGTCACCAAGCTGACCAAGGCTCATGTGCCGCCGGAAATCACGGCGATCATGAAAGCCAGCGCAGTCACCGAGAAGCGCTTCCTCAACCTTGCCGCGCTCTGCGGTAAGTTCATCAACGAATACGCGACTGCCTCCGGTGGGCACGTGTATTACATCCCCTCCGTCACCGGCATGCTCCCGAACGAAGTCGACATCATGCGCTTCGTGCTCGAGCAGAAGGAACGCCTCGACGAGTGGGCGGACAAGCACCCGGATGAAGCGAAGAAGGGCCCGGACGTGCCGAAGGAGTTCAACGAATTCCTCGGTCTGAAGGGCAACCCGAACATCACTGTCCTGCCCTTTGGGTCGGCGCTGGTGGTGAACAACAACTCGCTCTTCGTGATCGGCGATTTCCGCCGCCGCAACCCGCTGACCGCCGGCAAGACCGAGCAGGCCAACAACATCGACATGGACGTCGTGGTGCGCTCCTTCGACGGCAAAGTGTCTTCGGCCTGGGAAACCTTGCCGCTGCACACGCTGCCCGAAGCGACGCGCCGCTTCAAAGCCGTGCACGAAGTCGGCAACCTCTTCGACCTGAGCAAGGGTCTGGGTTATCTGCGGGATTACGACCTCCGGGCCAAGGGTGTGGTCTACGGTCAGATTCAGGGCGGACGCTTCAACGGCTTCGCCATTCCGGCACTCGAGGGTGCGGACGGCCGTCGTGCCTTCAGCATCTTCAACCGGATCTACGACGAGGACGAGCTCAACCCGGGCATGCGCAACATCGAGCTGCCGACGCCGGCTTCTGTTCTGAAGAAGGACAGCGCCAAGGCTGAAAGCAAGCCCGCTTCCAAGCCGGTCCGCAAGACCGCCGCCAAGAAGGCGCCTGCCAAAAAGAGCAGTCGGCGTACGCCGAAGTCGGGCAAATAGTCCTGAAATCAGATCTGCGGGACAGGTCTGAGACGCAGCCGGGGTGCCAGTTCATCAAAGCAGCAATGCTCTGATGGCTGGTGCCCCGGTGTAGCGTTTTTCAGGGCTTTTTGTTTTCGCTGAAGCTCTACGATCTTCTATCGTATTTCAAAACAAGCAAACATGCTAGAATTTGAGCCCTGAGCGCTTCCGGCAAGGATGCTTGTATAAATCGTGAATGATGCATATGTTCAATACGGCTGTGGTCTGAGCGCCCCAAAGAGCTGGCGAAATTTCGACGCCAGCCCGACTTTGCAAATGCAACGCTTACCATTGCTCGGCAGTCTATTCAGAAGCTCCTTATTCAGCAACAAAGGCTTCCTGATTTTCCCATTGAATGTAGAGCATGCCGATATTGTTTCAGGACTTCCGCTGAAGAAGGAAAGCTGCGATGCAATTTACTGCTCTCACATTCTTGAACACCTGGCTTTGAATGACTTTCGACTTGCTCTTCGAAATACTTATTCTTACTTGAAACCGGGAGGAGTTTTCCGACTAGTGCTTCCGGATCTGGAAACACTGGCAAGAGAATATCTCGAATCTGAAGATCCGCAGGCATCCCTGAAATTCATGGATGAGTCAAAGCTGGGTTTTAAAGATCGCCCTCGCGGAGCCCTCGGTATGCTGCGTCGACTCCTGGGAAATAGCGCCCACCTCTGGATGTGGGATTTTGAATCCCTGTCTCTGGAATTGAAAGAAGCGGGATTCAAAGAAATTAGGCGAGCAGAATTCGGCGACTCAGCCGACCCGCAATTTAAGGCCGTGGAAGATCCCTTGCGCTGGAAAGATTGCCTGGGCATGGAATGTCGAAAATGAGCCGCATTGAAAGAGCTTTTCCGAGCTCTCAATAATGTCCCTCGTCGCATTGCAAACAGATCAATCCAAGTTCACGCCAGGCAGCAACTGCCGAGTCGCGATCATCAACCACAAGCCAGGGCTCAAAGCCATCTTTATGCATTTGAACGAGCATTTCGGCTTTGACCAGTCCATCGCTGCGCCGGTCGGCATCGGC
Organism: Candidatus Obscuribacterales bacterium; assembly: GCA_019748395.1. Lineage (GTDB taxonomy): Bacteria > Cyanobacteriota > Vampirovibrionia > Obscuribacterales > Obscuribacteraceae > JAIEPM01. The sequence continues at coordinate 3,773 of JAIEPM010000412.1, read as the reverse complement.
TCTCAAATAAATTCGCCCAACCGACAAGCCATGCTTTCTCAGCCAGTTTTCAGTAATCAGTCTTAAATGCTCAGGTCTGCCGCTGGCTATCAATATAACGTTCTCAGCCGAGAGCTGTTGAGCCAATTTGAGCAAGGGCAAGCGAGGCTGATCTTGAGCCGTTCCCTCAAAAAACTTTTGCCAGTTCTTCTTTTTTGCATCTTTGATCCAGTGAAGTCTGTGACTGCAATCAGCCAGGGTTCCATCCATGTCAAAAATTACTGCCGGGCGCAAATTATTCTCCTTTTGCATATTCGCTTTTGGGATCATTCCCGCAAAGCCTAAGCAGTTTTGCTTTTAGCATCTTTTCTAGTCTTCGCGTGAGTCAAAGCAAGAGACATTAGCGCGAGTCGCACTAGCACTTAGCAGCAGCAAAATCTTTCTCATAGTAAGAAAGAATCGACCCAAGAAGCAGTCCTCTGCAGTCTTTCCAGGCTAGATTCCCAAATTTTATCAGTAAAACAAAAGACATCTAGGCTGGAAGCTGCTGAGATCCACTTTCTATCTTGACTCTGTCCTCTTTTTAAACAGCACGACGCAAGCAGATCAGAACAGACTCAAGTCGAGAACTAGCGAAAAAATGACGCAAGAGCCAAGCGGGTCTTGTGCATTCGTCTGCCTGCGCTGCTTGCTGAAAGAGGAAATGAAGGAAGCCGCTTCCTGAGGAAGAGCTTCTATCCGCTTATTTTCACCATAACCTGAGGAACCAATGAATAACGATTTCTCGCAACCCTCTGCCGACGGTCAAGCCGAGAGCCCCGAAAGCAAGAACGAAGCCGGCGGCGAACTCACCGCGAGCACTCCAGTGAGCAACCCGGCAGAGCAATCGCCGAGCCAGAACGAATCTACCGACGCGCCGAATCAACGCAACCCGGATGATTCGAAGCCTGATGCCGTTGCCGGCAGCAAGAAGCGCTTCGCCTTTGTCAATGGTCGCAACTGCAGCCTGACCCTGCTTTGCCTCGCCATCCCCGCCATGGCATTCGGGATTCTTCCGGCCTGGGGCGGCGCTCTAGCAGCACTGCCCATGCTTTTCAACGTGCTGGGCGTGCAAAGGGCTATCCGCTGCAGCATCGCAGCAGGCAGTCTCTTGATCTCGCTCTGGCAGCCGGCCTGGACTGTCTTTGTTCTGCCGACCGTGGCGATCGCAGCCGGTCTTGCAGGCTACAGAAAACGCTCGAGCCTGGGCTGGGCACTAGCCGCTTCACTGCTTGGACTTGCAGCCTATGTGCTCAGCCTGGCGGCGCTGACGCAAGTGCTGCCGTTTGTTCAAGACCTGGCTTACGAAGCTTTCTGCTTCCTGCCTTCGCTGCTGCTACCGCTGGCAGCACTCGTGCTCTCGCTCTTCCTGAGCTGGCGCCTGATGCGCGGAGCTTTCAGCTCACTGCCGCGCGTACTGGGCGTGGTATTGCTGCTGGTGCTGTCCTGGTCTTTCACAATCGCTTGCGGCTGGTTGAATCTGAGCGAAGACGGCATCGATCTGCAAATGCGCTGGTCGATGAATACCGAGTCGCTGAGCGAATTGCCTTACACCGAGAACGACCGCATCTTGCCGCGGGCTACCGGCGAATATTTCGTGAAAACGTCCAACAACAAGAACGACTACAACACGGAAGCGCCGCATATCCTCCTGGAAGACGGCAACCTCTGGTGGCAGTCGCCGCTTCACAACGAGCGCTGGTATGGACGTATTCTCGGAAACGTTCCGGGAGTGATGCGCATCGACGCCGACAAAACCGAAAAACGCAAGGAGGACACCGGCGACTCAAGCTTCATTTTCGGCAACAACAGCTGGGTAACTCGTGCAGCTTTCAGCTCGCGACACCTGCTTTCCAAATCGGCAGGCAGCACATACTACCGCAAGAGTGACGGCAGCTGGGTTTTGCTCGTACCGCAAATCTCCTCGCGTCCCTACTGGACGGGCTTGATGCTGCCTTACCTTTCAGGCGTCATGGCTGTCGACCAGTTCGGCAATATCAGCGATTACAGCGTTTCGGAAGCACAACGTCGCTTCCCGGGCGCCGTTTTCTACCCGCCTGAACTTGCAGCCAAATATTCGCGCGCATACGGCAAGTGGCGCAGCGGCTTTTGGGGTACGAAGGTCGCACAGTCCGGCATGATGGAAATCAGCCAGCAAGAGAGCAACGACCCCGGCTTCAACCCGCAGCCCTACGTCGTCCACTTCAAGGGACTGGGTCTGCAGGAAGTGGTGGCATTCGAACCGCAAGGCGCGCATCAATACGCGCTCATTGAAGTGCTGCTTTTCGATGCTTCCACCGGTAAGATGCGCAGCTACGTGGTGCCGGACAGCATCTCGCTGAGCGGACCCCGGCGTTGCATCGAGCAGGTTCGTTCATCAGACACTCAAACAGACTGGTCGCATCGCCGGACAGTCGAACCACGCTTGACCGTGTCCGAGCGCGGTATTTTCTTCCTGGTGACAATCACTGCCAAGGAGCCGGAAAACCCGCACGACCAGCCCTACATCACAAGCGTGCTGATCAACGCCTCCTCGCTGCACTCCCAACGCTTCCAGGACCCGGATGAAATGCGAAAGTTCCTGGCTTCGCCCGAAAAGAAATAATTTGAGTCGGCAATCAGAGCTGCTGCATAAGCCTGACTGATTCCGCTCGGAGAAGCAGAGTGAAGGCGGCCAAAAGCCCCTTCACTCTTGCTTTTTCGAAAACTTCTATTATCTTGTTTAGTATTACGCGGGGACGAAAGGAGGATTCGACCTGCACATGCCCAGGGCGTCCCCCACAACTGTCCAAGAACTGTGCACTCTGAAATACTCTGCAGAAAACAAGCAGATATGATCTATGCGCTAAAAAGGAAAGGGAGCTGCCATGAGCCAGATCGATGAATTCATGAAAGAAGCAATTGAAGAAGCCCGCAAAGGACTATCTGAAAGCGGCATTCCAATCGGTTCGCTTCTCTTGGTTGACGGCAAAATTGCAGGCAAAGGGCACAACAGGCGGGTTCAGCACAACGATCCGACAGCTCATGGTGAAATCGATTGCTTGCGAAACGCGGGCAGACAGAAGAGCTACAAAAATTCAGTGATTTATTCCACACTCATGCCCTGTCATATGTGCGCCGGAGCCATAGTTCAATTCGGCATTCCCAAAGTAATTGCCGGAGAAAACAGGACTTTTCCCAGCGCTGCCGAATTTATGAAAGCAAACGGAGTTGAAGTTATCGACCTCAATCTCGATGAATGCTATGACTTGTTGCAAGAGTTCCGCAGGCTATACCCCGATGTCTGGAATGAAGACATAGGCGTAGACTGATTCTTGACTACAACTGTCAGAACAGTCGGGAAGCAAAGTCAAGTCTGAAACGCCCGATTTTGATAAGATTCGGACAGTCAAATTGATACCATGAAAGCAAAATTCGGGTATAGAGAAAAAAGCTGAGCACGGCAGGCCAGGCAGTTAATGAACAATTGGGACAACAAATTTGTCGAAATAAAAGGACAGTTCATGGGTCGCTCGAAAGAGCGGCTGGGAGCCATTCAACAAATGCTCAATCAGTTGAGCTCAAACCCCGGCGACCAGAACTTGCTGCGCGAAATTCTGAAAAACTTTCACTGGCTGGCCGGCTCGGGCGGCACTTATGGTTTCACTGAAATCACCGAATGGGGCACTTACGGAGAAGAACTTTGCGAATACCTGCTCAAGTTGAATGCACCGGTGTCCGAATCAAATCTAGATAAGCTCCGAACAGCTCTCAAC
>JAIEPM010000266.1 GCA_019748395.1 Candidatus Obscuribacterales bacterium | reverse complement strand
ATGTACATGTGCGCCTGAAATGGAACGGGACACCGTTAGCAGAGTTCTTGGGGAAGGCATTCAAAATTTGCCTGATTACCAAGGACTTTCAAGACCGTCCGGCGAACCCAATGTTCCTAGATTATTCGCAAGAGAGGTTTTGAGGGACCTGGCTGCTGAGTTAATGAAGGGTACCGTCACGTTGTCGACTGGGCTGCTTTGGATGTTTTTTTTTCAACTCTTTTTCAGAATTGTCATGTAAATTGACCGTCGGACGGATTAAGTGTACAAATTCTCTAGGTTCATAGGATAGATCCTGAAGGAGATATGAGAATGAGGCTAAGTAATGCGCTAGTCATTTTTGCAGCTTGCGCATTCATTCTCGACGCAACTGCGGTGCTTGCGGATGGCTCAGGAAGGTTTCCTGGGAAGGGATCGGTGGAGGCATACAATAGGTCTTGTCGGCTCGGTAATAAGGCTTCTGAGCTTGCACGACGTGGTGACTATAAAGGCGCCGAGAGGCTTGACCGACAGGCAATAGCAGTATATCCATACGACTCTGCTTCTTTTCACAATTTGGGCAACGATCTTGAGAAGCTAGGAATGCTGGATGAAGCGATTCTGCAACAGCAGAAGGCGATAGATATTGAACCGAACATGCTTGCTGCCTGGCTAGCTATGGGAACAGAATTCGAATTGAAAAGGAATTTGAAAGAAGCTGAGAGATGCTACCGGAAGGCAGTGCAGATCGCACCAAATGAGTATGGATCATTGGCGTCGCTTGGTGAAATTCTTCGGCAGCAATGCAAATTCACGGAGGCGATGCCTTACCTTCTCAAAGCCAAAGCCAGCCCTGGTTGTAAAAAGGTCCCTCCTGATGAAATACAGGAGATAATCGACGCATGTAAACGGAAGGACTGCTCTAACTAAATTTCTCTTGTTGTTGATTTAGTTATGACAATGCAAGCCGCTATTCTCAAATAAGTTTCAGATTTAAGTTATACCCTCAACTAGAGATTCAGCTCTACCTGTGAGGTTAAAGCCTGCTATGAAAGTAACTAAGGACCAGGGGGAGCGCACTCTGCAGCAGGAAGAATCGCGGGGCGCTCTGTCTTCCGCCTTTGGAAATGATGTTCGTCGAGTTGCATATGGCGACCCGTCTATTAGTAGCGGTTTTACGAGAGTCGAGCCATCCACCGAGAGGAATCTTCTCTCTAGAGTAAATTCTCTCTACGACGAGAAGGGTAAAGGCGAGACCTCGCAAAAACTATCGATAGGTAAACAGAGCGAAATATCAGGCGGAACTAGAAATGGAGTTTCATCTAGTGATAGGGTTGATACCCTTGCCCAGCGTAATGAAGTTCAAGGCAATCCTCAATTTAGAGATAACTCTCTTTCCTCGAGATCCGAATCAACAGTCCAACATGCTCAGGCAAGCCCCATGTATGCTAGGCTCACCTGAGCTGTCTAGAAGGAGATGAGCGAATGACTATGACTGTTGCGTTACTTTTCCTTCTGACCTGCTCATTGATTTGCGGTTCTATACCAGCACATGCCGGTGGAACGACGAAGTTTCCTGGACGAGGGAGCGTAGAGGATTATAATAAATCCTGTCGACTTAGCAATCAGGCGATTGAGTTGGCTAAACGAGGAGATTATGTTGGAGCCGTTAGGCTGGACCGAGAAGCGATCGTTATTTATCCGCATTCTGCGGCTACGTACCATAATTTAGGCAATCATCTCGAAAAACTCGGAAAATTGGATGAAGCTGTCAAAGAGCAACAGCGGGCAATTGATAAGGCGCCGGACATGTTAGCGGCATGGCTTGCACTGGGATTCGAATTTGAGATGCAACATAAATTCAAGGATGCTGAGCGCTGCTACCGAAAATCAGTTCGGCTTTCTCAATTTGACTATGGTGCCCTTGGATGTTTGGGGGATATTCTGCGTAAGCAGCGCAAATTTGAAGAGGCTAGATTTTGGCTTCTAAAAGCAAAAGCCAGCCCTGGTAGTGCTGCTTCCCCCGGGGAAATTGAGAAGAAACTTGCTCAATGCGACCGTAAAGATGCGTCCGATTAGTTGATCTATTTGTGGAATAATTGCGGACTTTCGCAAAAGGTGCCTTCAAATAAGTTTCCAAATTATTCAATTCGCCTTTGAATCATAATGAAAGTCCGGCACGCTTCTTTAGAAGATCCGATCATCAATGATAGACTCATAAGAACAGTCCAGGAGGAGAGAGAATGGCCCTGAACTATGCACTAGCCTCCATCGTCACCTGTGTATTTTTAGCCTGTTCGATGCCTGCGTTTGCAGATGGTTCGAGAAGTTCCTCAGAACGAGGGGATTTGGAGTCATACAACAGGGCGTGCCGAATCGGCAATAAAGCTGTAGAGCTTGCAAAACGGGGGGATTATTTTGGTGCTGTAAAACTGGATCGTGAAGCAATTGCTATCAATCCAAGAGACGCGGTCTGGCATCATAACTTGGGCAATGATCTGGAGAAATTAGGGAAATTAGACGAAGCCATTAAAGAGCAACAGAATGCAATAAACTTGGATCCGAACATGCTTGCTGCATGGTTAGCTAAGGGGATGGAATATGAATTGCAAAGGAAGTTTAAATCCGCCGAGCAATGTTATCGGGAATCCGTTCGGATTTCGTCGAAAAGTTATGGTGCGCTTGGTTGTCTAGGAGACATTTTGCGTAAACAAGGTAAATTTGCGGACGCCGAGAAATGGCTCGAAGAGGCAAAGGCAAGTCCTGGTGCGGTGTATGCTCCAGTCGGAGAAATTGAGAAAAAGCTCTTTCAATGCAGGCATAAGGACTCATCAGATTGAATATTAATTGACAGAGAGTTCTCTGACTTCAGCAAAGCGAGTCTTCTCTACTTTTTTTCAGATTTAGGTTTTAGATTTGCTTTCGGAAGGTGAACGCTTTTGAAGGTCTGAGATTCCAGTGACAGTAACTACTAATGAATCAGGTAACCGGCAGATTCCAGAAAAAGCTTTAGGCTCTGGCCGTGCTGTCGAAATCAATGACTTTTTTCAAAGCGCTCGGCACGAAGTATATGGCAATCTGGCAATCGATAATGATTCAAACAGGGCTAATACGCCCTTGAATTACCTGTCCCCTGAGAATGGAATGGCAACGTCAACGAACCTGCAAAGTCGGACGCTTGGATTACTAAATAACAATGCTGTGTTCGAAAGAACAAGATCTGAGCAACAATCGTATTTGGCGTCTGTCTGGAGGTCTGAAAGCCCTGGCTGCGAATCATTGATGGGGTTTGTTAAGAACTTTCCCCCATCAATGAGGGAAGGTGATGACGCTGTTTCACAGTCTTCTGCCAAGCAAAGGTATGCAAGTGGAGCTTAATCAAATTCTTTTGTCTATTTTGGGAGCTTCCAGAAATCACCAAATGACTCGGGTTCGGTTAAGTCGGCTTTTTCAATTTCAGATGAAATGAAACCCTTCGTTTCGGAAACAGAGCGCCGTCCAGTAATTCAGGGATCCCATAATCAAGGCATTCGAAATATTTACACTCCCGGAGATAAGGTTCCTCAGAGAAAGGAACAGTTCCAAAACCATTTGCAAACTTTGCCATATTTTCAGGTCATTGAATTCAACAATAAGAAAGACGAGGTTGGCGCATCCAGTCCTTTGAGCGCGCAGAGGGGCTTCAGAGTTTTCGTTTCGGAATGCTTATGAATCGTTTTTGATCTTGGGCTCAAAATGTTGTTCTGAGCAGGTTAATTGTTTGTGCATTGGCTTGCCTCAATTGCATGAAGTGGAACGGGACACCGATAGAGGAGTTCTTGGGGAAGGCATTCGAAATTTGCTTGATCGCCAAGGACTTTCATGCCCTTCCATCGAAACCAATTTATTTAGGGTATGCGCCAGCAGGATTTCGAGGGACCTGGCAGCGCCTTCAATGAAAGTTATGGTTCGGATGTCGGTTAGGGGTGAGATTGCGGTGTTGCCGTCGACCAAGAGCGATAGGAATCCCCGCGGGTGTCGAAGTCTGGTTCAGAAATGCCGGCGTTCTTTGAATTGAGGGGATTAATCTTAAGGGAAATTCGAATCTTGGGTTTTTTATGGCTCTCGATGGTAGGCTCATAGGATGTGTCATTTTGGAGAATAACAGATGAACCTCCAGTCCTTGCGAATGGTTATTCTAGCCTGTAGTCTAGTTGTTTGCTCAATGCCTGCGATTGCAGATGGTTCCCGAAATTCCGTTGCTCGTGGGAATATGGAGTTGTACAACAGGGCCTGTCGTGTTGGCAACAAAGCTATAGAGCTTGCAAAACGTGGTGATTATGTAGGAGCCATAAAACTCGATCGTGAGGCTATCGCGATCAATCCGAACGACGCTGCCTGGCATCACAACCTGGGAAATGATCTTGAGAAGCTAGGAAAGCTGGACGAGGCTATAGAGGAGCAAAAAAGGGCAATAGCTCTGGAGCCGAATATTCTGCCACCCTGGCTCGCGTTCGGGTTGGAGTATGAGCAACAGAAGAAATTCAAAGATGCTGAGCGTTGCTACCGGAATTGCGTGCTGCTGGCACCCAAGAGTTACGGAGCGCTTGGCTGTCTAGGTGATATTCTGCGGAAGCAGCGACAATTTGAAGAGGCTATGCAATGGCTTCTAAAGGCAAAAGCAAGTCCCGGCGGTATTGAGAACCTTCGAGAAATCCAAAAGAAGATAGATCAATGTAGCCGAAAAGATGCCTCCGATTGAAAATTAGCTCTTAGGAGACTTCATTTAAGTAGGACAAGTCTTCTCAACTGATTTTCAGAATCAGTATTTATATTGACCTCTGGTGATTATGCGTCGCGGAGGTCTATTTTGAGCTATGCCTGTGAATGGTCGAGAAGCTGGCAAGATGTTCCGTGAGGAAAGAATGAGCGAGGTGCCAAAAGCTAGCCAGACTGACGGATTTAATGACGCTCGGTTAGAGGCGCTAGGCGGGTCATTAGCACCGGCTGTCCCGCTAAACCATGGGTTATCCGAATTGTCGCAGTCGAATGCTCGTGGACCCATCATGAATCTTATCTGATCTGAATGATAGGCTCATATAATATGTTTGGACTGTTTTTTTTTTTTTTGGGGGGACGGGAGTAAATGAGGCTGACGTCTGCATTAATTGCAGTTTTGGTGGGGATTTCATGTTTTCGCTCGAGCCCAACATTAGCTGATAGCTTTGGGAAATTCCCAGGAAAAGGAAGTCTCGAAGCGTACAACAGATCCTGTAGACCATTAAATAAGGCTCTTCAACTAGATAGTAGTGGCGATGTAGCGGGAGCTATAAGGCTAACGAGAGAGGCAATCGCAATCTATCCTTACGATTCAGCTTCGCACCAGAACCTTGGAGAATTTCTTGAAAAAACAGGGAAAATTGAGGAAGCTATTAAGGAACATCTGCAGGCTGTATCTCTTGAGCCAAAAATGCTCGGGGCGTGGTTGTCTTTAGGAAATGAATACGAATTGCAAAAGAAGTTCGAGGATGCTGAAAGATGTTACCGTAGGTCAGTCGAGATCAAAGATAGCTCCTATGAGGCTCTCTGTGATTTGGGCGACATTCTACGCAAGCAAGGTAAGTTTGAGGAGTCCCGTAAATGGCTTTTGCGAGCTATGAAGAGCCCCGGTTATGCGACGGCGAGACCGGGCGAAATTCAACGGAAGCTTCGTCAGTGTGATCGAAAAGACACATCGGATTGACGGTACTTAGCGTTAGTCAGGGCAAAGTGAAGTTGGCGAGCTTTCTCAACTGATTTTCAGAATTGAATTGTAGATTAAGCTTCTGTTCTTAACCAGAGCAATGGAGGCTGTAATTTGTGGCATCAGACAAAAGAGAGAATCGCCTATTTACCGGTCTCGAATCGAGTATGGGTACCATCAAACCTGCGCCGATTTCCGACTCGTTGACAAGTGTCAGGGAGCAAACCTACCGTGCTGCGCAGAAGGATAATGACCTGGTGGGAACTGCTTCGGTCGTTGATACCTCAGCGAAGTTAAACAACCACTCCTCGAGGCATGGAAAAGTGGAATCTGACTTTTCCCAGAGCCAGCAACCGGAGTTCAAGTCTGTAAATGTTATTACACCCTTGAAGGGGCCTGACTCAAGTTCAGGGCGTCGCTCAGAGACTCCAGACAATGTCGCAGCAGGTGGTAATTTTAAAGACCCTACTTACTCAAAAGAGAGTTCGTATGAGGCAATCAAAGGGACTTTTGACTATTCAGCGCAAGCCAAAGAATCTGCAGGAAAATTCTCGGTAGAAGGGCCTCTCTTCCAGAAAATTCCTGTTCACTTCGACTCAGCTTCACAATCTTCTTCACTAGCCAAAGAGAAGAGTGAATTTGTTTCAGGTGTAGATAACGTGCCTGTATTTCAGCCGTTCTCGAACTCAGAAATCCAATATAATTCGCCGGAGGGAGTTAAAAGTTCTCAAAAGAAGGAACAGTTCCAAGACTATTTGCAAACTTTGCCTTATTTTCAGGTCGCAGAATCCAATAATAAGAAAGACGAGGTTCGCGCATCCAGCTTATTGAACTCGCTTCCTCGCGGGGCGCAGACCTCGGCGGAAGTCCCGGCGCTCAATCGGAATAGAATCCCAGATCATCTGGAAGTTGCCCCGATTCAAAATCTATTGAGAGATCAAAAAAGCGAAAGTAACACCCACGCGTTCGGGCAGATGGATCGCTCAATGCGATCAAGCGATCGAAAAAATGAATCCGAAGAATTATTAGTAAAGTCGGCTGATAGAAGCAGCTCCGATTTTCCTCATGCCTCCGAGACGCAAGGAAGCAAGAGGCTAGAGCCCCTCGAATCAACCTCGCTTTCATCATCAAGAGTCGAAGGTAAAGACTCAAAGGAAGGCAATCGCATCGATGTTTATGATATGCTCCAGCATTTCGAAGTGAAGGATGGAGCAAAAAACATATCGCACTCAGATCTTATTGATCGGATTTTGGGAGTCAAGCCCGCCGGTGGTACCACGACTTCCATTGCAATAATTGCTGGACGAATTTTTGACTCCGCTTCAAAAAGCACGGAAACAAGCAAAGGTGGATCGAAACGAGGGACGGAGTCTGATGAATCCTCCAAGGGCTCCAAAAAAGACCTCCCTCAAAACCGGCTAGACGGAGAGTTTAAGGCCATCCTTGAGCGGATCTTTCAAGCACCCCGGGAGTGCCGGCAGCTTGCAGATCTAATTGACAAACACCTGAGCAGCAAGGATGGTTTGAAGCCCTCGAACCTAGCTGAATCTTCTGTAATTCCTCTGCTTCAGCAACTCAGCGAAAAACAACTTCTTGATCTGAAAAATCGTCTTAGCGATTTCTCAAAAAATCCAACCGCTTTCACCAAATTCGACATTGATGCACAACGAATTATCGGCGAGATATTTAAAGCCATTCTTGCTCCTTCGAAAGGAGCAGCAGAGGCGCACGGTACGGCAAAGCCAATCGAACATGTAGTTGTCCCGGATACTGAAACGATTCAAATCAAGCCTAATCAACTTAAATGGACTAGCGATAAACTTGAAGCAAAGAGCGATGTGCCGCAAAGCAGAACGATTACACGCGCATTGAAAGAGCTCAGTACAATTCAAGAAGGAAAGACTGAAATCACAAGGTTTCTGGCGGGCGTCTCTGAAAAAAACGAGGCGGAATTCAAGCTTGATCCGGCAGTTCAGCAACTGCTAATTCGGCTATTAAATGTCGATTCTGTCGGAAAGCATCAAGCTGAGAATGGCAAAACTGTGCTTTTGTTAGACCAGTCTTCGAAAAGGCTCAGCCAGGATGCTGGTACCGAAGCTCTGAAGGAGCCGGAAGACAATAATAACGTAGGCAGGGTGATCCAATTCAAGGACAGACCTTACATTCGCGTTGTCGAATCATCATTCAATAAGCTAGATACAGTCGGTACCCGAGTCGGCTTGCAACTCTTTGAACAAGGCGAATGGAAGTCGGTATGCGTCTATGAAGTTCTCCCGAATGAACTCACCATTTGCCAATACAAGCGAAATGGAAAATTCTCCAGCGTCAAACGACATCTGCCTGCAATTAAAGGCTTGCAGCTAGCTCGAAATCATTTCGACAGAAGGTGGCAAAGCCTCTGCAAAATTTACAACCTACCCTGAACATTCTGCTCCGTTTCAAGAAATTAGCAGTCAGTTTCTCGAAGTTCACAGCCTGCGTCGAGCTTTGCCACTACTCGTGTAAGCTCTCCGCTCGCTTTTAATATTAGTCACTGCCGGATTGGGCAAGTTGTAGGAGGAAGTCCTCATCTTCCTGGCATGTTGTCACGAATATACTTCTGCGCCGCTCTCTTATAAAAGGTAATTGAGACAATGGGAAACAAAGACAAAAGGAAATTTAGGTCATCCGGGAAACCGACTACGAGCGCTCCGACAAAAGCAAACATCAGGAAGGAATTGTTCGAGGAGCTTAAATTGCTCGCAGAACAGAGCGGTAGCGACATGAATTCGGCACTAGGTGGCGCGATTTCCCACAGTCAAAATCCCTCTAGTAAAACACCCGAACAGTACATGAAGGAAGCGGAAACTTATTTCCAGCAAGGCGACTATAAGCTGGCTGGCGTTGATTTCGCGAAAGCTGCAAATGGCTTCACTCAAGAGAATAACGCTGCCGCCGCAGAAAGCGCTTATGGGCAAGAAGGTTTTGCCTTCTCAGACCAAGCCGCTGCCGACATGGCAAGCAATCACGCGCAGCGAGCGGCTACTGACTATGAAGTTGCCGGTTACGCCTACTCTCAAGCGAATCTTACAGCCAACGCCGAGCAGGCGAATGAATCTGCAGGCACCATATACAACAATCTAGCGGCGCAAGAAAGCAAAGCCGGTCACCTCGGGCAAGCTGCCGATGATTATCAACTAGCAGCTCAAGCTTTCCAGTTTGCCAACGACACAAGCGCGGAGAACGCCGCTAACAAAAACGCGGTCTCGTCCTACAATGCAGACGGTGCCAAGCTTGCGCTAGAAGGGCACCACAATCAAGCCGCGCAATCCTTTGAAGAAGCGGCGCAAATGCTGGGGCAGATGGGTGACGGTCTGGCTGAAGCCAAGTCTTATGATCGTGCTGCTGCAAATTTTGCGGATGCTGGAAATACACTCAGAGCTGACCACGCATATGAGCACGCAGGGGAAGCTTTCTCGCAATATGCGCAAGCGGAGTTGGCGTCGCATCCAAATCAGGCGGCGAAGGCATATAACGAAGCTGCCGAAGCTTACGGACTGGCCGGGCAAAACAATCTATCTGCCGAAGCGTATCTAAACGAAGCTCAGGTCTATACCAAAGCCGGTCAGAGTGAGCTGGCCGCTCAATCATACGAAAACGCCTCCAGTGAGTACTCTTCTCTCGGTCAAGAACTCAGCCAAGCCGGGCATTACAATCAAGCCGCTCAAGCTTATGAAAAATCTGCCGCTGCCTTAGTCGATGCAGGTGACAACACTGCCGCAGGCGCCTCCTATTCTGACGCAGCCGCAGCATATGGGCAAGCAGGACATCACCAGGAGGCTGCTAACGCCTACGGGCAGGCGATAAGCCTCTATGCCGCCGAGGCAGATTATGGTGCTCTTGGTCAGGCATATGCAAATCAAGCACAGCAATTTTTGGAATCAAATATTACCGGGGCGCCGTTGCGTGCTCGTGATGCATTCAATAACGCGGCGGAAGCTTTTTCGAATCAGGGACAAGAGTTGGAGCAAGACGGGCACCTCAATCAAGCCGCCGCAGCCTATGCGCAAGCCGCAAGTATGTACCTTAGCGAGGTTGTGCCCAGCACAAGCGCTCCTGCGAATTCTGTTTTTGAAGCAGCCATGACTTCATATGCGAAGGCCGGTTCTCTGGAGGCTCGAAGCGGAAACTACAGTCAAGCATCTCAGTACTACAGCGACGCGGTGTCGGTGTATAAGGGCAGCAGCCCCGACCCACAGGTTTTGGGTTACCAGGGAGAATCTCTGTTTTACGAAGCCATTGTGCAGGGACAGAATGGGCATCACAACGAATCGGCGCAAAACTACAACAGCTCGGCACAGTATTTTGTTGAAGCCGGAGATTTTGGGCGCGCAGGGCAGTCCTTCGCTTCTCGTGGACAGCAGCTCGAGCTTGCCGGTCATCAAAATGAGGCTGCAATTGCGTTCGGAAACGCAGGGCTGCAGTTCAGTCAGCACGCCGCCGAATTAAATCAGGCTGGTTCCGCAAGCCAGGCGACAGAGTCTTATATTGAGTCTGCGCAGATGTATGCATCAGAAGCCGCGCTGCAAAGCAAATTGGGGCAGACCGCCAATGCGGCGCTCGCATACAACGCTGAAGGAACGGCGTTTGCAAACGCTGGAAACAACAGTCAGGCAGCATCAGCATTTGCGAATGCTGCAGCAGATTTCGTTAAGACGGATCAGCATGATGAAGCCGCGAAAGCCTACGCAAACGCAGGCTCTACAGCCGGACTGGCTGGAGAATATGAGGATGCAGTCAACTACTATTCTAATGCTCTGGAATATTATCCGGGTTCCGACTCGTCGCATCAGTTCCAGACCTATACTGCTGAATTCACCTACTACCAGGCCGCCCAGATGAATCAATCCGGCGAGCATCAGTTGGCTGCGGCAAACTTTAAGGAAGCCGCGGCAATGTTCATGCAACTAGATGATTACGGACGCGCCGGGGACGCATACATGAATCAAGGGCAGCAACTGCTTCAACTTGGTCATTCGAATTTGGCAAATGCCGCTTTTGAGAATGCAGCATCTTGCCATGTGCAAGATGCTCAGTCTCTGGATAAAGAAGGTGCTGCCAACGGCGATTATCAGGCTGCGGCCGAACAATGGTCCGCTGCCGCCGCTGCATATCAGGCTGCTGGAAATTCTGCGAACTACAAGATCGCCAGCGATAATGCAGGGACTGATTTTCTCCACTCATCATGGGAGCTTATTGAAAAGTGCACGCAAGCAGATCCAAACCTGCAAACGTTGGCGCTTGCAAAAGCGCTGGTTCAGGAGTCACTTGCTCAGTTCACCAACGGTGGTGATTCGTCCATGGTCGCTGACTGCAATACTCTAATAACCAACATCGATGCTGCGCTGAGTTCTGGTCAGGCTCTCAATCCCGGCCTCAAGCAGCCATCCTGGAATATTTTGCCACCACAGACCTGAGCTGTTGCTCGGTTAATTCGAGTCCTGATTTAGTGGAGGAGAGCTTAGAGAAAGCATATCTTTTTCTAAGTGACACTAAATCAGGACGCTAAGCCGGGCTCTGACTGGTGTGGCAATTTGTTTTGACAGCCATCTGAATTCTAGGGCTGCACGTTTCAGCCACGACTCCTCAAGATCTGATACTCCAGTTGCCCTTTCATTTGATTCGCCAAATTTGAATTCAGTACCCTTAATAGCAACTCCGGATCAATGCTTGTGTTGTTGAAGCATTGGGCGACGTCCGCCAGCGTTATGCCATTACCGTCGCCGCCATCTCGCACAATTTGATCCCCTGTTTCGATCTCGCCTTCTTCTATTACAGCCAGGTAATATCCCCATTTTCCACTCTTATAAAAACGCTTGACCAAGCTTGGATCGGCAAGTCGGATGCCTAACTTGAAGCAGGGCATGCGCGGCTGAGTCACTACAAAACGTGCCGTGCCTATTTTGAACTTGTCTCCGATACAAATGGACTTCTCATCGAATCCAGATGTCGTTAAATTCTCGCCGAAACTTCCCCACTCCAGATTGCGCTTGGGCAATTCTTTCTTCCAGTATTCATATTGCTCAACCGGATATGCATAAACCGCTTTGTCTGGTCCACCATGAACTGTAAGGTCCGCCTGCTCATCACCATTAAGATTCAATCTCCCGACTCGGACTTTGCCTTCTACAGGCAATTTGAAAATTCCGGTAGCAACCTGGTTTCCGTTCCAGTCGACATTTTTAGCTTTGCTCACACAAATACGCAAGACTGATGGTGGGTTCAAAATTCTGTACCTGCTTTACTGATGGTTTCAGTATCATGGCACAGTGCGAGGCAAATCAATGCAAATCCGCGACAGAATCAAATGGGTGATACAAAAAGAGAGCCGCGTACTTACTAAATGCGAAATCCAAGCGCTGATGAAACTGTAGCTGGTTTCTCCCCTTTTATTCATCGTTTATGTGGCTGCGGACTATATGCAGTCTGGTCTTGTATGCTTTTGTTATTGATGTTTCCAAAGAATGAAACGGCAGTGGCTGAGGTGTCACGATGGAACGCAAAGAATTCAGAGAGCAAATGACACAGCGATACGTCGCAGGCAAGGCCTTGGACGGCGCCAGTGCTGAGGAAATAGCTGGGGGTGTGGTAGATCCGGTCAAGCAAATGGAGTATCTGGCAGGCAGAGCCGAATCTTCAGGCTCTGCGTCTCAGAATGCCATAGGGACAGTCCTTGGGGCACTCTTTTTTGTGTCGTTGATTGTCATACTCCTGTTTAGCGGGTTTCTCCAGCTTTTTCAGCACTAGGATACGCTCTATTAAAGCGCTGCCGTAATGGTGAATCTCATCAAACTTCGTGTATATAGCTGTTTTTCTTGATATTCAAGTTGAGGCGAGACTTTGTCGCGTTATTTAGAATGAGTAGTCGGTTTTCAACTCTGAGCGCGATTGATCTAGCCATTTTTGAATTTTCTCTTTGGAAATTTCTTTGTTTAATCGCGATAACCACTGAGATTCAAGTCGCTCATTCTTCGCTGCTTTGTTGCATATTACGAGCAGCGAATAAAAATGAGCTTTGAAATCAACTTCATCGCTGCTCGTGTGCTCGAGCCCTTTCTCGAAAGCATGGTTTGCTTCGTCGAAAAATCCTTTTCGGCATGCGTTGATTCCGTGATTCGCGTATAGATGTTGCCAGAGCTGAGCGTCCTTGGCTAAATGAAATCGAGTCATCAACTTCTCCGCTTCTTTCGATATCTCGTATGATTTGTCGACGTTTCCAGCTTCGCGCTCAAGGTCTGCGAGTGTCACCATTTCGGCAAAGTTGTGAACAACCATCAGTCCGACGTTTTTGCGATATAAATCGCAAAGTTTTTCTTGCTCGTTAGCGGCTTTGCTCGCCTGTTCCATTGCCAGGTAGAGTTCGACTTTTCTTCTCCGCAAGCGAATTGATAAAGCTGGGTTGAACTCAGCCGGTTTCTTCTGCAAATCGCTTTCGATTTGATTTAAGATGTTCTCTGCAGCTGCATATGATTTGGTTTGAACTAGGCAATATGCCAGCGAGAGTGATGAGTTTAGTGCGGCTTCTTCACTTGAACTACGTTTTCGAGCTACCGTTATTGCTTTTTGAAGCAATCTGATCGCGTTTTCGAAATCGTTTTCATCTATGCATTTTGCAGCATTGTATGCGAGTTTGCTGTATTCATCTTGGTTTCTTCTGTCCTGTATTTGTGATGAATGACATGCTATCGAAATAGTCGAAAAAATACCGACAGTTGCAGCACCAATCAAAAGGATGCGAGGAAATTGCACTTAGTCATCATCCTCTGAATTTTGCGCGTTCCAAATTTCAGGTCCGATTCTAACTCTATATCCGGAATTGCGCGCGCTTTCTATCAGTCCTGGGCAATCATCTGAAAGGCGCTTGCGCAGCCGCTTTATGCAAGCGCGTAGCGCACCTGTGGTCGAGTCTGAATCGGACTTCCAGACTTGATTTAACAACTGCTCGGTAGTGAAAAATTGCTCAGGATGTCGCATCAAGAATTCCAGTACAGCATATTCCTTTGGCTGTAACGCTACTTTTTTGCTGGACTTGAATACGACTGAATAGTCTTTCGGCTCCAGTTGAATTTCTGTGTTAGCCGTGCCAATGGATTTGAGCATATCGAACGGTCTTCGCAATAAAGCGCGAATACGCGCTCCAACCTCTCTCAGTTGAAACGGTTTTGTCAGGTAGTCATCTGCACCAGAATCAAGACCCAGCTCCTTATGCTCAATGTTGCCCTGGGAGGTCAGCATCAAAATCGGAATCTGTCCACCCGCACTTCGAAAATTTCGACAGACTTCTATCCCTGAAATTCCAGGCAACTGCCAGTCAAGAATGACAAGATCGTATTGATAGAATTTGAGTAAGTCCTGCGCTTCTTTCCCGTCTTCGGCCAACTCGACGGTATGATGCTCCGCCTCCAGCCAGTCTATTAGCGACTGAGATATGAGAGGGTCATCCTCTACCAGAAGTATTTTTGCCATCGACTTTCTCAGCAGAACAACAACGGTTAGAATATACCCGTTAACTGTATCGCAGAAGCTCCAGATGAAGTTACGGTACCAGAATTTAGTTCTTACAGGACTGCCGCTTGTTTGTCAACTGGCGTTCGTTTCTGTGCTTGTGTTTCAGAACATCAGCCTGGAGAAAGCTGCCGCAGTTGAATTGCATGCAAAAAAGGTGCTGACAAGTTGCGATGAGCTGCGTGTTCTGCTTTTTGCAGGGTACTTGACGCTCACTTCCATGCGGCTGGCTGAATCTCAAGAATTTGTCTCGACCTTGAACGATTCTCGCAAAAAGATCTTATCGAAAATCAAGAACTTGAAAGAACTAACTGCTTCAGATCAGGATGCGATCCAGCCAGTCAAGCGCTATTCGGACACAATCTTGCACATCCAGTCACTCTGTGATGAAGGTCAGTTGTCTTATTTGAATCGCGGCAGCAAGTCTGATTTTAAGTCGTTTTTGAACGAACAAGAATTTTTTGAAGAGTTGGCTGTTTATTCTCGTCGCATGACTGAGAATATCGCTGAAATTAACGCGGTTTACTCACCAATTGTCAATGAAATGAAACCGGAAGCGGCAAGGCGGCGCAAAGCATTGCAGCAATTTTTGATAGGTGGAGTTGCATTTAATGTGGCACTGACTTTGTTTTTGGCCTGGTCATTTGGAAAGAATACTGTTTCTCGGCTCGAATTTTTGCTTTCTAAAATTAGCGACTTTGCTAGAGGGAAAACCGATTCAAGACCACTCTCCGG
>JAIEPM010000259.1 GCA_019748395.1 Candidatus Obscuribacterales bacterium | reverse complement strand
GGAAGCTGCTGCGAAAAGAGCCCGGCGTTAGAAGCTGTTTCTGCCTCATGCAAAACTTGAGCTTTTGCCTTAAGGATGACACACTTTATTGTGGATATTCGGCATCTAAAGGTGAAGTTCATGGCAAGGTCTTTTTCCGACGCCTCTGCAGACTCTGCTGTTCGCTGTACTAATCAATTTCCATATGATCTCAGACTGTTGACATTTGCTATCGCGACTCTTCTTTTCGGTTTAATTTGGGTTCAACCGGTCTGGTCCCAGGACTCCTCTCCTGACAATAGCAGTGTTGCTCCACCTTTAGCGCCTGCTTTTACTCCTGTGAATTCTGCGGCACCCAGTCAGCCGGTTTCCGCAGAACTCTCCGAACTGGAATTTAAACTTTTTGCTCATGACTTTCCGAACGAAAGTGTTGAGAAGCGGCTGGATCGTCTTGAGCGACTGGTTTATGGTGCTAAATTGACCGCCCCCGTAGAAAGCCGGATTCAGCGATTAATGCGCGATGTGCCGAGTATTCAAAGCGTAAGCTCGCCTGCTCCGGACGATCAAACTGAGAGCAGCGCGGTTCCTAGTTTTCGAGCATCAGATCAGGCGACTAGCCTTTCAGAGCAAGTTGGGGATATGGAGGCAGAGGTCTTCGGTAGAACTTATCCCCAGGATTCCTTGTTAAATCGGGTTGGCAGATTAGAAAGAAATGTTTTTCCCGAGCAGCAGGAGCAGACTCTCACCCCCTTACCAAGTCGGATTCAGCATTTAATGAGCGCGCTTGCTCCTGCCATTCAAACGCCGGAGATTCAAAGCTCGAATTCGCTTTTGCGTAGTCATTCGAGATCTGAATATCAGCTTCCATATCAAGCCAATAGTGAAAAGCAGCCTAATAGGGTGGAATCCAATTTTTCAAATGCTTCATATGATTCAAATAGCTCGACTGTTGCCAACAATAATGATGATAAGGATAAGTCCAAAGGGCATCATCCAATTATTCACACTCTTGGAAAAATTCTTGGTGGAGTCGGCACGATAGCCGGAGAAACTCTAGGGTCTATGGCTTACGGCAGCGCCCTGGGCTACGGTGCCTAAGGATGGGGTTATCCAGGCTATTTTGGAGGCTTCCCTGGTTACGGCTTCGGTTATGGTGTTCCATTCGGTATGCCCTATTACAGATGGTAACTGCAGCAGTGTGCAGATA
The DNA here is from genome assembly GCA_019748395.1 of Candidatus Obscuribacterales bacterium. Lineage (GTDB taxonomy): Bacteria > Cyanobacteriota > Vampirovibrionia > Obscuribacterales > Obscuribacteraceae > JAIEPM01. The sequence goes on along the minus strand of JAIEPM010000259.1, from coordinate 13,751 downwards.
ACTTAGAGAGATGAATTAGCTGATTGCAAATATGGATAAATCAGAAGCACAATTCGATGAAACGATCTCCAAGGCTGCGGAATTAGTCAAGAACGCGCGTTCGCTGATCATAACCGCCGGTGCCGGAATGGGAGTCGATTCCGGTCTGCCTGACTTTCGTGGAGATAGTGGTTTCTGGCAGGCATATCCGCTTTATGAAAAGCTCGGCATAAACTTTGTGGAAATGGCGACGCCGCGACATTTTCAAGATGACCCTGAATTCGGGTGGGGCTTCTATGGGCATAGAAGCGAGCTGTATCGCAAAACCGTTCCGCATGAAGGGTTCTCGATTTTACGAAATTGGATTGAACGCTTTGCTTTTGATAGTTTTGTTGTCACTTCAAACGTGGATGGGCAATTTCAAAAAGCTGCTTTCCCTGAGGATCGAATTGTAGAGGTGCACGGATCAATCCATTTTCTCCAATGTCAGTCCCCATGTACCCATGAAATTTGGGAAAACGATGTATCTTTCGAGATTGATCTTGAGACTATGCGTTCCAAAAACCTTCCTCGCTGCAGTAGCTGTTTAGAACCTTCTCGCCCGAATGTGCTGATGTTCAATGACTGGTGGTGGCTGCCTGTGCGAACAAACAAGCAGCAAAAACGATTTGAGGCTTTTATTTCTACTTGTAAGAAACCACTTCTGGTGCTTGAGCTAGGCGCAGGAACTTCAGTCCCCACAATCAGACATGCCGGGGAAACTCTGGGACGCAGGCACGATGCGACTGTCATTCGCATAAATCCAAGAGAAGCCCAGATCCCAGGTCCACATCTATCCATTGACTCCAGCGCTGCTATTGCTTTAAAGAAGATCGAATATTTACTTAGCCAGGTGTGAGAGCTTTGATTCGAAGGGGCTTAAGAGACATTGGAGGAAGCATTGCGGAACTATGGATAAAACGTTTTGGCTGGATGATGCCGTGCTGGCAGCCCTACGCACTTGCAGTATGCTTTTCGAGGAGATTGAGTGTGATCCGTCGCTTGCCGATACGGCTGCTTTTCTTGAGCATTATGGTTTTACTGCCGAACAAACTTGCAACGCAATCATTGTTGTGGCCAAGTCCGAGCCTGTAAGGTATGCATGTTGTGTTATTCCGTCAACATGCAAGCTGGATGTAAACAAAAAGGTGAGTCAGTTGCTCGGAATAAAGCGCTGTTCGTTTGCTTCGGCTGAGCAAACCCTGCAACTAACCGGCATGCAAGTTGGCGGGGTGACGCCGATTGGCTTACCTGAAATGCCAATATTTGTCGATCTGACAGTCTTGAACAATGAAAAAATCGTATTGGGCGGAGGCAATCGTTCTAGCAAATTGATTCTGAACCCTGAAGAGTTGAGAAAGGTTCCGCATCTAGAATTCGTAGAAGCCCTCGGTATTCCGCGCTGAGTAAAAAAGGCTATTTCCATGCCGAAAGCAGAAACAGGATTGCTCCCTTCAATTAAATCTACTGAGAAGATTCAAGTAAAAAACTCGCGTGGAGTTATCCAGTGCATTTCCGCCCATGCTTTTCAAAAGCTCTTTGGCGTGGCATACACCAGTCGCCTGCTGATCGATAAAAATTGCCCCTCGTCGGTATTGAATCCATTTGAATTTGTTCTTCGCAAGGTTCCCTCCGAGGCGAGGCGAGCCTATTTTGAAGAACAGCTCGTGAATCTAAAGGATCAAGATCCTCTTGCCGGAGCCGCCATGAAAGAATGGCTCTATGGCGAGCAGTTGCGCCGTGCTTATATCGCAAATATCTATATTGCAAAAATAAACGACAGCGTTGGTTATGGTGCTTTTGCAGGAGAGAATTTGCGCCCCGGCCAGATGTTAGGCGAATACACTGGACTTGCGCGAGCCTGGAAAACATCTGATTGCAGCAACACATACATTTTTAATTACGTACAGAATGCAGTTATAGATGCCTGCAAACGCGGCAATATAACCAGATTCATAAATCACTCCGAGCATGCTGCCAATGCACGCTACATGCGCGTTATGCTTGAGGGGATCGAACACGTGATTTTGCTGGCACAAAAACATATCAGCAAGGACGAACAGATCCTCTTTAACTATGGTTCCGACTATTGGAAGAATCGAAATTTACCTCAGGAGCTAAGCTGCAAAAGCTGAGCATCCACTGATTAAGCAGAACTGTAAACTGAGTCACTTTTTCCGCACTCATGCTAAGGGGGATCATTTGGCGTTAAGTCGTATAAAATTATGCAGTCCAGTTAGCAGGTCTCAATATTTTGGGAGCTATTACAGTTAAGTGAATAAAAGAATCACGGTTCCAGTGCTTTTGTTACTGCTTGCCTGTTTGAGCGGTTTCGCCGAGGCATCGGAAAAATCGTCGGCAAAGCTTGCTGCTCGGGCGCTTATGCCCAAAATCGAAATCCTGTCGTTACCGAAGCGCAGCTACACATTCGCCGCTTTGAATTATCCAAGAAACACGGAGTGGACCGGTCTCTTTCTAAACTCCAATGCCTCCTGGCTGCAAAAAGTAAATGTACGCAGCAGCGCAACGAAGGTAGATTCCTGCTACGAGGGCAAAGTGCCTGCGCAGATACTGACGATTAGTAGTCGCAGCCTTCCTGTATGCTTGTTGCGTGGACTGCCTTCGGGCAAGAGAGGCTTTGTTAGCAGGTATTATCCACGCGGACGCAAAAATCCGTCGCCGACCGGACCTCGCTCCGGCTTCACGATCAAAATAAAGGGGGCTGGCAAGAGTACTTATTTATTCAAAGCCGTGGAAAAAGATAATTTCGTCAGCTATGTCCTTAGTCGCGGCAAGAAAGAGCAGCTTCTCAAGAAACTCGAAATCGATCCCGTTGTGGGAGGCGATGGAATGCCGCGCAGAGACCAGCTCATTCTCTGGGCGGGTGATCTTGATGCGGATGGCAAGGCGGACTTCCTGACTGCCTTTAACACACGAGCTGGTGAAGGCATTTCAATGCAACTTTATCTCTCGACTCGGGCAAAGTCCCATGAGATTGTCGGATTAGCTGCTGAATTCGACTATTGGCCGCCGGATAATCCCGGTTGTTAGAGCCTCAGGCGGATATTAAAATGTCCTATGTTCATTTATATAGTTTGCTGGTATCTGTATCGATGTAACTCGGTTCTTTACGGCTAGCTTCCTTGGAGTCGTCGTCATGGCGATGAGGACGCTTTTCAGCTTTGTCGTAGTACCCTTTTTCGTGCTCGTATGCCCGACGTTGAGGATATTTGTCCCCATATCTTTGAGCCAGAAGTTTTTCGGTTTTCTGCAAAAGGTCGGTCAAAACCTCACGCGCTGCCTTCTCATCGAACTGTTCACTGCGCTTGCCGGTATCCTGCCGATTGTTGTGGCTGCGGTTCTCAGTCTCATAGTAATTTTTGTTCTCGTAGGCAGGACGCTGTTTGTAACCGTCGTGAGCTGAAATTGTGGCTTGAATCAAGTAGTTCTGAGCCGCGCTCATCTCGTTCTTGTCCGCCTGCCCCTGGACTTTCCCTGCTCCAATAATTCCAGCTTCACCCATGACTACAGACCCCGCAACTCAACCCTATGAGCAGATTTTAATCCGGCTTGCGTTACTACAAGCTTACTGCCCGAAAACCCCTCCAAATCTACTTAACCAGGCGCGCTGATTCAACTCCTCTATTGGTCAGCAAGATTTTGGAGACTTGGAACAGTTTTTGAAGGCAGATTAAAACTGACAGGATTTTATCTTCGAAAAACTAGACACATTACTCCAGAACTTGAAATTCCTATTTCGAGATTCCGGAGTTCTGAGCTGTATTCAGAGTTTTGTTCAATTTTGCAGCAGCAGCAAGTTCGAATCCGTTAAAACCGTAATTCTTCTCTTTCAAAAATGCTCTGAATTGTTCCTTTGCCGCATCGTGATTTCCTGCAAGAAAATCTTTGATTCCGATCCAAAAATAGTTATTGCTAAAGGTCTTTTTCTTGAAGGCTTCCGTATTTATTTCGGAGACCAAATATTTCGCTATTAAGCTTGGTTGATGATCCATAGAACCGGATGCCAATTGTTCTGAATGAAGAGCTTCGCATTCTTTCTTGCAAATTTGATTGTTGAGCCAATTGTAAATGGGCAACATCTCCCGAGCTGTGCGGCATCTGTAATACCCGTATTTACTGGAATTATTGACTATTGCCGAGAATAGAGATTCTGTTTCCTCGAATGATTTTTCTTCCAATTCAAGACCAAGTTTATAGCTCAAAAGTTTTGCCCAAGACTCCGCGTTCATTTCTTGGGACGGAATATGCCTACCCGTAGAGCCTTCGATAGCACCTTTCATTGAGCTGAGCAATGCAAGCGAATCGCTGATTACTTTCTTAGCTTCGTTGATTTCGCCTTTTCTCAGGTACGAATCAATTACGCTTGTGGCCATGAACTCATTAAAATACATGCTGTTGCCCAGCAAGTCTTTTCGATAGAGGGCTTCAGGCTCGACAGGCTCAGTGGCTGAAGGATGTTTCGTCGAAAAAACTACGACTCCTTCCTTCTTTCCTTCAGGAAACCAGCACAGTTCCGTGACTTGATCGATTCCCCCATCACCGACTGCGCAGCGGCTGAGGGAAACATAGACCGGTAATTCTGTGGGGTTGAGCTGGATCTTGTGCGGCGACCAGCCACAATAAACGTCTCCGTAGATGTCGTCATAAGATCGCGCTTGCAAGTAGCCCTTCGTTTTGAATTTGACGTATCCTGCAATGCCGTTTCCGTGCAAGCAAAGATAATTGGAGTCTCGATTTACTGTTTTGCTGTAATCGACGAAATCTTGATTATTCGCCATACTCCAGCCTCCGGTGGGTGAGCTTGGATGTATCAAGGCCCGCTTAATACTTGCTGAATCGTTGGTATTGCAAGAGCAGCCTGGTGTCCTCTTTTGCGAAATTGACGGATAATTACGTTCAGGTGTAATAACGACTGGATTACAAGAAGTGATCAGTGTGGAGGCGCTAATCACAGACAGGATGACAGTGCTTAAGTGATGGAGCTGTTGTTTGGCCACTTTAAAGAATACGCTATTCAAAGGGAATCTATACACTTAGTCTTCATTTGATTTTGGGTAATGAGTAAATTTCAAACGCTGCCAAGTATGGATTTCCAAAGAATAACCCGAGGGCTGAACAAGTTCACTATTGATCTGTTTCATATTTGCGAGCGGCCTGAGCTGGAAATGGAAAGTCCTGACGATAAACTCTTGATATGGTTTAATGGATCGACCACTCTGTAGCAACATTGGTCGATGTTGAGTCAGTTTATTGCCTCTCTCTCTCAACGGTCTAAAGAGGAAAGAGGATTATCGGCAAGAATTAACAGGTTTGGCGAGCTTATGGCAGAACTTTCTCCAAGGATAGGTAATAGGAAAACTGCATTATTCCTGTTTCTCTGTTTATGTCTGCTGCAGCAGCTAACCCCCGCAGAGTCAGCAGATCTCGCCAGCATAAAAGTTCGATTGCAGCGTGGTGACCTCCAATCAGTGAAGGCAATGGATAAAGAGATTGCGTCTTTGACTAAGGCGGAAAAAGAAGAAGTCATTAAAGAGCTGGTGGCTTACTTGAGATCTTCCGACTGGCAAAAACAGGAGAAAGCTGCGTACATGGCAGCTTCGCTTGGTCCTGATGCACTTCCTCTCCTGCCCTATCTGATTTCGGCCATGAATTCTGAAATGGAAAATGTCGCATGGGAAGCCATACCAGCTATTGGCAAAATCGGAAAATCTGCAGTAGTCACTTTGATGGTGTACTTGAAGAGGGAAAATATAAATTCTCGCCAAGCTCACCATTTGATCGGAGCACTTGGCGCAATAGGGCCAGATGCATTGCCTGCGGTGCCTACCTTGTGCCCATTTCTTGCTGATGGAGCAAACACGGGCGCTGTGGATGCTCTTAAGAAAATAGGACCATCCTGTATAGCTTCTCTTGCTGCTTCTTTAGCAACTGCAAAAGACAGCCGTATATGGGTTTATTCTTGTGAAATCTTTTCAGCTTTTCCTGCGCAATCAGCAAGTGCGCTGGCGGAGTTATTGAAAAGCAAGGAAGACGTTCGCTTAAAACCGGCAACATATGTTCTTTCCCAAATTGCAGACCCAAGTTACGCATCTTGCATAACAGGTCTGATAGACGCACTAATTCAGAACAAAGCAGAAATTTCTGATTGTGCACAAGAGGCATTAATTAGAATTGGACCGGCGGCAAGTGCGGCATTGAAAAAGCATGCTCTCGATGACGATTTCGAAATCCAAAAGCGTGTTGCGTCCGTTTTGCAAAAAATCGGCAAATCCGGAAAAACGGATCTTTCCTACATGCAAAAGGGATTGACTAACAATAACCCAGAGGCGGCGGCGCTTACAGCAATTACTATTTTGAAAAATGATAGAAATAATCAAGCGGCCTTTAAAGTGTTGATCAATATGTTGAAGTCAAATGATGAACGCTCTCGCTGTACAGCCTGTCGTGCTTGTGCGTCGATCGGACCTAATGCCGTCGGCACAGTGAGCATGCTGACGGCGCTCTTGAAAGATCCTCGTCCAGAGGTGCGTATGGAAGCTGCCACTGCTCTTGGTGCTATTGGACCTGGATCTTCAAGTGCTACTTCTGCATTAATTCTGGCGGTCACCAGCAAGCATCCGGTCATAGTGCAATCACATGAAGCCATCGGCATGGACACGGGTATTCAAAACGCTGCAATAACGGCGCTGGGACAGATTGGACCAAAAGCTGCAGCGGCCGTTCCTACACTCACAGCGATGCTCGCAAGTAAAGAGAACGCCTACCGAAGCGAATATATATTGAAAGCGCTGCAGGGAATGAAAAGTGCGGCAGCTCCGGCGCTGCCATGCTTGATCAAATGCTGGCAAGATGACACCTTCTCGAAAGGATTGTTGCTGGAGACCTTCAGATCTATTGGAGCGCAGTCGGCTAGAGCAATTCCACTGTTAAGCCAGTCTCTGGCGAATCCGCATGCTTCCTATCGCAAGGATATTTTCGAGACTATTCTTTATCTTGAATCAGATCCGGAAAAGAAACGAGCTTTTGTAAGCAAGTATCTAAAGAATCCTGATTATGAGCTGAGCCATGCTGCAAGTCGCGCATACGCAAGACTGCCTGCCAATGAAAAAGCGCTTTCTGATTTGCCTGCATTACTTGCAGGTTTAAGCTCCAGCCAGTATGACATTAAGCTCAATTCGATAAAGTCTCTGGGCAAGCTTGGTCCTGCTGCGCGAACAGCTCTCCCCGTTCTGATTAAAGAGAACATCGGCGGTTCTTACATCCAGGACCAAAAGACGCTGGCGTTTGAAGCGATTAAGAGTATAGATCCCTCAGGCGACGAAGTTATTCTACTCTTAAAGAAGGCTCTGGAAGATCCCTTTCAAGTCAGGGGAGCTTGCGAATTGCTCGAGTTCATAGGCAGCTCTAAAACTAAGCCTATTGCAACTGCGACCCGGTCTAAGTGGAAACTGCATCCTTAGTTCAAAAGGACTAATCTTTTACAAGAGTGATTCAAAATGGTCAAGGTTATCGGCTCCATTTTTTTAGCAGTAGGGCTTTCGCTTGGCAGTGCGGCATTGATATTTTATTTGAACACACAAGACCTCTTAAGCCAGGGGCTACGCTCACAAGGAACTGTTGTTGATTTGCGCAGAAGCAGCCGAAATGCATACGCACCCGTTGTTCGATTTGAAACCATTGACCATCAAACTATTACCGCGGCTTCCACAGCCGCCTCAAATCCACCTGCCTTTAAAATTGCCGACAGCGTAACGGTTCTCTATCGTGCAAAGACTCCCAGCGAAATTCACCTGTTGAATGATCCTCTCGACCTCTGGCTCTTGCCGGGAATTCTTGCTTTTTTGAGCCTGATATTTGCCTCTGTGGGTGGAGGCATTCTGGTATATTCTTTTCAAAAAAGGGACATTGCCTTAGTGGAAGGTTAAGGTCGCTGTAGTCTATCGAGTCAAGTTGTGTAACTGCCAGGGTTTCGATGGTGCAATTTCGTTTCTCTCCAGTTCAATTCTGTGACAAGCTGGGCTCACGTGAACCGATGTGTTAAAGTGGTAGTGTCGTTGATTGACTTTTGAATTCACCTTTCCCAGAACTTTGGAAAGATGCAGCTTGTCTGGATAATGTAATGTCATTCAAAATGCGCTTCATCTTGTTAGCTCTCGTTTTACTTTTCTCTATTGATTCGGCCGTGGCAAAACCTGAGCTGAAGAAGAGTCCATCAGCAAAGTCACTCTGGACTGGCAGAAAAGGCAAAATTGACGGCGCCGTGGACATAATGGATGTCGACAGCGCCAGGTACATAGATTCGAAGAATAAATCAAAATTGCCGCTGCCTTCTCAAAAGTCATTGGATCAGGCTCTGAGTGATATCACCAGAATCAGGATCGTCGATTCTGGAACCGAAGGCGGAAAGGCTCTTGAAGGTAAAGTCATTCTTGACACGTCGGATCCACGAATCATCCATGAATTGCGAGCGCTGCTCCGAATAAAGGAAGATCCAGAAAGCTTCGGGCATGATATGTGCCTGGGGGGACCCTGTATTGAAGTCTATTCAAAGAATAATTGGAAATTTTGTCTTGGCATTCAACATGGTAGTTCAATTCGCTGGGTGGGCTGGTCCGATGATACTGATTTGCTTAAACCAAAGGAATTCATATTGTGGCTTGCAAGTAAAGGCGCGACTGGGCCCAAGCTAGAAATGGAACGACAGATTGAACAGGCAAAGTTTGATTCACCAAAATCGCAGCAAGCCCGCCTGAATCAATTCATCCAAACTATGCCCGCCTCGATGAAGGTCTTTTTTGGAGCGGCGAAATCTCTACCTGGAGGACCTGGCAACGAGGTTCTCATGTTAGATGAGCTGTTTCCCAAGTACAAAGCCATACCGAAAGAGCGGCGACTATCTGCCGCAAAAGCCGCAATCGCGTCTCAATTCCCAAAAACTCAAGATCAAATTAGAGCATTACTTGAATGGTCCGCAGCAATTGATTATCCCTATGCTGCTGCCTACCGCAAATTTCCAACTGAATTACTTTTGGAGTATGAACCGAGTGAAATTCTTGCAGTTGTTAAAGCTGCTGCTAAGGGCAGTTCCGCCTGGGTGGGAGCGAGCCGCTTGTACTCTTATATGGGATTTCGAGATAAGTTTCTCTACGGATATCCTGAGCTCGATGCGCCTTTAAAACAGAGAATTTTGGCAGAGCTGAAGGCTACAGGCAAGAATAAAAATGATGTTCAAGAATTTGAGGAAGCAATTTCTGAATGGATGTATCCAATCAGAAGGGAAGCCATTCTGAGAGAGCGTGCTAAAGGAAATCACTCCCAATTCCGATAAGTGAGAAGATCGGATGCTTGTCCTATTTTACTTGAGCAAAAGCCGTTTTCTGTCCCGGCTTCGAGTTTGCAGGAAAATTCGGATAAAGGTCGAAGTGCGTAAATTCTGAGAAGCGATGAATTCTGTGCATGATGTCATCGTGAGTCAAGTCGCGCAGGCGGTCGCAGCTAAACTGCTCAACATTGAAAGATGCCATTACTGATCCGTAAATGATCGCTCGTCTGACTGCCTTGTCATCAACATGCTCTTGCTGGGCGAGATAACCCATAAAGCCGCCGGCAAAACTGTCGCCTGCTCCAGTCGGGTCTGCTACGTCTTCCACTGGAAATGCAGGTGTTGCAAAATAGGTGTCGTTGCTGAAAAATGCAGCGCCATATTCGCCACGCTTTACCAAAAGCATCTTCGGACCCATCTTCAATATTGCTTTAGCAGCCTTGATCAAATTCGACTCCTGAGCCAGCTGTCTGGCTTCGGCATCATTTATGATCAGAGCATCGACCTCTGCGATGGTCTTAAGCAACTCGTCGCGTGCTATGTCAATCCACAGATTCATTGTATCCATGGCAACAAATTTGGCTTTCGACTGAGCTCGTACTTCGCGCTGCAGGGTGGGCTGTATATTGCCGAGGAAGAGGAATGGTGCATTGGCAGCTTCCGGCGAGAGGCTTGGCTTAAAGTCACCGAACACGTTTAGCTGGGTATCGAGAGTATGAGCTGTGTTCAGGTCGAAACTGTACTCGCCTGCCCAGAAGAATGTTTTTCCGTCCTTAACTCTTTCCAATCCGGATGTGTCAATCTTGCGTTGGTGGAAAACTGCTTCGTCTTCAGACGTGAAATCGCCGCCAACTACAGCCACTACGCCGACCTCGGTGAAGAATGAGGCAGACACTGAAAAGTGGGTAGCTGAACCGCCCAGGCTGCGCTCGCGCTTGCCAAAAGGTGTTTTTATTGAATCGATTGCCACGGAACCAACTACAAGCAATTTAGACATGAATACCCATTCGCCTCGCAGAATAGAAGCACAGACCGTCACGCGGTCGGCTGAATTAACTCAAGGGTTTAGCCTACCACAAGCTGCCAAGACGCACCGCGGTGTTTCGTTTAGCTGTGCAGAGTGTAATGTGCTATATAAGCTCTGGATTGCTATCTAGTGTTTATGTTCTGGATTTGCAGGTGTTCTTTATGAATCCGGTTTTACCTGGAAATGTTTGAGAAACAATTTTTAATTCATGCCCGGGGATGTACTAGAAATTATCTGCATTGGGCATGCTGCCTGCACAAAAACTAATCAGGGCGCTGGAGTTTAATGGAGAGTTAGAAGGGAGGGGCTTATGACATCGATTGCAACCAAGAATGGACAGTTTCGACTCAAATCGAGACCTAGCGAGCGGGTAAGTGCCGACAATTTTGAATATAGTTCAGAATCGCTAAAAGACCTGGCCGAAGGAGAGGTTCTTGTTCGTGTGGTGTATTTGTCTTTAGACCCGACTAATCGAATTTGGATGAGTGATGTCGAGCAGTACATGCCTCCTGTGCAGATTGGAGAGGTTATGCGGGGGCTTGGCGTTGGGAAAGTGATCAGTTCGAAAAATCCCCGGTTCATGGAGGGGGATTTTGTCAGCGGTTTGCTGGGCTGGCAAGAATATTTGGTCTCAACCGGAGCAGGCGCATTTCCGCTATTTAAGCTGCCTGACGTCCCTGTGCCGTTGCAAGCCATGGCTGGTGTGGCGGGAATGACGGGTTGGACTGCTTATTTTGGTTTATTGGAACTTGGGCAGCCAAAGGCGGGAGAAACTCTAGTAGTATCTGCTGCTGCCGGTGCTGTCGGAAGTGTTGTCGGACAGATCGGAAAAATACACGGACTAAAAGTGGTTGGTATCGCGGGCGGTGAAGACAAATGTCGCTGGCTGAAAGACGACTTGGGATTTGATGCCGTAATAGACCGCAAGAAGCCCTCATGGAAGCAAGATTTGGCAAAAGCCACGCCGGATGGTGTGGACATCAACTTTGAAAATGTCGGCGGCGAGATTATGGAAGCAGTATATGATCGAATGAATTTGCACAGTCGTTTTGTTCTTTGCGGGTTGATTGCTGGTTACAACGATGCTGACGACAGCAAGACGAAATTAAGTTTGTCTCGTGCTTTGATGAAGCGAATCCGCATTCAAGGATTTATTGTTACTGATTTTGCAGAGCGAAGCGCTGAAGCAAGCCAAAAGCTTCTGCAGTGGATAGCCGAGGGTAAGCTCAAGCACAAAGAGACGATTGTGGATGGTCTGACCAACGCTCCTGAAGCATTGAACATGCTCTTTGACGGCAGCAACACAGGTAAGTTGTTGATTAAGGTTTCAGAGCCTTAGATAACGAAAGCAAAGTGCAGCAAATGGTCATTCTCAGGGAATCCATTCGCTAATACGCAATGCCTCAGTGCCAGGAAGAGAATAGTAATCCGGAAATTCTCTCCTATGCTCAGGCAATATTTCGCTGAATATAGTGGTGATTTCACCACGGTCATCCCATTGGCAGTAATGCAGCAGTAATGCTGAAAACTCTAGCCTAGAATCTCGGCAATTCTGGGTGGTGAATATGACAATAGATTTTGCGAAGGGTTATGAATTTGCAGATTCGGGTTTTCAAAATGAAGTAAGTGCAAAGCTGAGTCTTGAAGGAAATCAATTCGGCAAAGAATGCCAAATGCCAAAAGCGAAGAGTGATGGCAATGCCCAGAATGCTGTTGAACAGGGAAAAGCCCTGCCCCAGGTTGAGCTTGTGGAGAAAGCCTGGATCAAAGGACATCCGGAGCATCCCGGTAGCGACGAAGAATTCAAAGAAGCATCCAAACTTTTTCAGCAAGCTGTGGATATGACTTCCAAAGTTGATCTTGTTTCATTAAGGTCTACCGCCAAAGAGCTGAGCAAATTGCTCGATGCCACAGAGAATGATGATGTAGCTCGCAGTCTGGTAGTTGTTGAAGAAGTATACAAGTCCGTTTATATGAGCCGATATGGATACGCCCGCATGCTCAGTGCCTACGGGGAAGACAGGAATGATCCGGACCTCAGAAAAAAGGCTATGGAGAATCTAAAGGACATTGAAAGAATGGATCCTGAACTGTTCAAAGAAAACTCTGATTTACTGGGGTCTTACCTTCAGCTTGCACGCGGTGGCTGGATTGATCAGAGCCGGACTGCGGTAGAAGCTTATTCCTACCTGGGCATCAAAGCCTTGAACTTACCTTCCCCGGCTGAGAAGGATAAAGAGGCGGCTGTTGATTTGCTGAGCCAGGCAATTTTGTCTCATCCGGAAATAGCTGAGTCGCGAGTGAATGAAGCACTGAAGGATCTTGATACGACGAGCTCGGATATTCTAAAAGCGGTATACCAGGCTGCTGCTGCGAAGGCGGAGCAAACCAGAAAGGATAGGGAAAATCGGGGCAATTGAACAGTGCAATGACAGATAGCAAAATCAAGTCGGCAAAAAGGCTGCTTAAAACTGGAATGGCGCCTAGGGCTGTCGCCAAAGACTTGGGTGCTTCGTTGCCGACTCTCTATCGCTGGATTCCCGAAGCGGCTTCAGTTGCGCATTAACGAGCGAAAACAGACTCCTAATCCTGTTTCGGCAGGAAGCTAAGTGTGTATGAATCGCAAAATGGGTAAATTATACGAGGCTACTGGCAGCTCACTTAGGAAAAATAGGAAAAAGAGGAAGTGCATGACTGATTGCCAAAGACTGACGGATCCTCTTGTCGGTATGAAGCTCAGGACTCAGGAAAATCGAGAGTTCAGTGTGCTTGCTTTTGCCGGTAGGGGACGATTTGCAAATGTCTATAAGGCCTTGGATTTAGGCTCTGGTGCAACGGTAGCTCTTAAGGTTTTTTACCATATCAGAACCATCTCTCCCGAGCAGTGTCTTGCCTTTGTGAAACAAGAAGCTGGCATGGGTAAATTGAAACATCCAAACATAGTAGTCGCACGAAGCTTTTGTGTTACAGAAGAAGGAGTGCTGCTATTAGTTATGGAATTTATTGAGGGCACAAGCATAACTCAGTATTTGGAAACCAATGTTGCTACCTCGACACAGCTTAGGTCTATTTTTCTTGAGCTCAGCGATGCCTTGGACTACGCTAACAGACAAGGAGTAACTCATCCTTATCTGAGATCAGCGGAGATCATGCTTTGTGGTGACGAGTCCGGGAAGCCAGCAGCTAAGATAATTGACTTTGGAGCTCGCCTGATTGCAGGAACACAGGATCTCTCCATCGTCTCTGGCGATTTCAGCTGTATGAGTCCAGAGGAACTCATGGGAAAGAAACGAGATTTTCGTGCCAATATTTATTCTCTGGGTTGCATCATGTTTGAATGTATCTATCAACGCCCTCCTTTTG